>NZ_WBXN01000004.1:0-321111 GCF_008973465.1 Streptomyces sp. SS1-1
GGAGGAGACGGGATACCACCTGTTCGCCCAGGTGGGGCACTACATAGCCGCGATGACCGCGGCGCAGCGCGGCGACCTCGACGCGTGCCGCCGCCACTGCGAGGCCGTCTGGGGGTGGTCAGGGCCCAGGGGGCTGCGGCGGCTGGAGAACTGCGCCCACCAGGCGGCGGCACGGGCGGCCCTGGGCGCCGCCGACTTCGAGACAGCCTTCCATCACGCCACGGCGATCTGCGCCCCGGGGGTTCTGCCGCCGTTCAACCCCGAGGCCGTGTGGTCCGCGCCGGACCTCGTCGAGGCCGCCGTGCGCACCGGGCGGCACGCGCAGGCGCGACGGCACGCGGACGCGCTGCGCGACGCCGGTGTCGGCCACCTCTCGTCGCGGCTCGCGCTGAACTCGGCCGTGGTCACGGCGATGACCTCGGCCGCCGAGGACACGGTCAGGTGCTTCGAGGAGGCACTCGCACTGCCGGGCGTCGAGCAGTGGCCCTTCGAGGCCTGCCGGGCTCGTCTGGCGTACGGCGAAGCGCTGCGCCGGCAAGGACACAACCGTGACGCCCGGGTGCAACTGGCCGCCGCACGCGACGGCTTCGGGGAACTGGGCGCCCGTTCGTGGGAGGCTCGGGCCGCGGCGGAGCTCCGCGCCACCGGCATGACACGGGCCGGCCGGGGCAAGGCCGGTGAGGCCCTCACCCCGCAGGAGCTGGAGGTCGCCAGGCTGGCGGCGACGGGGCTGTCCAACCCGCAGATCGCGTCGCGTCTGTTCCTTTCGCCGCGGACCGTGTCGTCGCATCTCTACCGTGTGTTCCCGAAGTTGGGGATCACGTCGCGGGCCGAGCTCCGCGACGCCCTGCAGGCACTGCCTCCCGAGCCTTCCGCCACCCAGCCGTAAGAACTGCCAGCCGAGGCTCCGGCACTGAGGTGAGCGAACCACCGACCTGGTCCACCGGCACTTCCCCGGCACTGACATGAGCAAGCCACCCGCCGAGTCCCAACCCTCCCCCGGCACTGAGGTGAGCGAGCCGCCGGCCGGATGTCAGTCAGCTGACGGAGGCTGCCGGCACGGGAGCCGGGCCATTCTCGTGGAGACACCGAAACCGCCCGCCACCACGGGCGCAACCCACGAGGAGCAGACCATGCCGTTCGTCACCGCCGGCGACGGAACCGACATCTTCTACAAGGGCTGGGGCTCGGGCCCGCCGGTGATGTTCCACCACGGCTGGCCGCTGAGCTCGGACGACTTCGACGCCCAACTGCTGTTCCTCGTCCAGCACGGCTACCGAGTCATCGCCCACGACCGCCGAGGGCACGGGCGCTCCGCCCAGACCGGCCACGGGCACGACATGGATCACTACGCGTCGGACGCCGCCGCCGTGGTGGCGCACCTCGGCCTGCGCGACGTCGTCCACGTCGGCCACTCCACCGGTGGTGGAGAGGTCGCCCGGTACGTGGCCCGGCACGGTGCCGGGCGGGTCGCCAAGGTTGTCCTCATCGCAGCGGTCCCGCCGCTCATGGTGCAGACCGCGTCGAATCCGGGAGGGCTGCCGGTCGAGGTCTTCGACGGCTTCCGCGAGGCCGTGGCCACCAACCGCTCCCAGTTCTACCTCGACCTCGCCTCCGGGCCGTTCTACGGGTTCAACCGCCCGGGCGCGGACATCTCCCAGGGCGTCATCCAGAACTGGTGGCGCCAGGCGATGGCCGGCAGCGCCCAGGCTCACCACGAGGGCATCAAAGCGTTCTCCGAGACCGACTTCACCGACGACCTTTGGGCCATCGACGTCCCCACGCTCCTCCTGCACGGCGACGACGACCAGATCGTCCCGATCGCCGACTCCGCCGAGATCGCGGTCACGTTGGTCGAGAACGCGCGCCTGGAGGTCTACCCGGGGCTGTCCCACGGCATGTGCACCGTGAACGCCGACACCGTCAACACCGACCTCCTCGACTTCCTCGAGAGCTGACTCGGACCTACCCGCCCGGCCCTCGAGCACAGAGAACAGAACAGGGAATCACCATGACCGCAACACCCACCGGCTACGTGACCGTCGTCCGGGACGCGAAGGCGAAGCCGGGCAGGGAGGACGATCTGAAGGCGTTCATCACCGCCGCCGTCACCCCCTCACGCAACGACCCCGGCAACATCGACTACGAAGCCCACGAAGTCGACGGCCGGCCCGGCGAGTTCGTCATCTACGAACGCTGGGAGAGCCGCACCCACCTCGCCGCCCACCTCGCCGCGCCCCGCATGCGGGAACTCGCCCCGCAGATGCTCGAACTCATCGACGGAACCATCGAGGACGGCATCCGACTGCTGCGCCCCTTCCGCCCCACCCACCAGGGTCCGACGGCCGCCTATGACAGGAGTCCGCGATGGTGCGGTTCATGAAGCAGCACGTCCCCGGTCACCGAGGCCGGTCCCGGTGACCGAGGCAGGTCCCGGGGGGCCGAGGCCGGTCCCGGGGGGCCGAGGGGCCGAAGGCGCCCGGGAAGCCGCCGGTCCACCATGCGCGGCCGCCGGAGGTGACGGCGAAGGCCTCGACGCCGGGGAGGGAGTCGATCCAGTCACGGGCGCTCGCACCCATGGCGAAGGCAGCGGTCGCCCAGGCGTCGACATCGGTGAGATGACGGCCCACCAGGGTGATCGACAGCAGGTCCGATCCCGCCGGACGGCCGGTGCGCGGGTCGAGGATGTGCGGGCCGCGTTCGGCCGTGCCGGAGGTCGCCACGGCCAGATCCCGGCCGGACACGACGGTACTGAGCCGGCCGGGCAGCAAGGGGTGGGCGATGCCGACGCGCCAGGGCACGCCTGGGGCGCACTCGCCGCGCAGCTGGATGTCGCCGCCGCCGTTGACACAGGTGCTGCGGACTCCGGCCCGCGCCAGGATCTCGGACGCCCGCTCGATGGCCCAGCCCTTGACCAGGCCGGTCGGGTCGAGACGGCCACCGGGGGTGGTGCTGAACCAGCCGTCCGTGAGGCGTTGCGCGTTCTCGCACAGCCGGAGCACCTCGGTGACGTCCCGGTCGCAGTCGTCGACGGTGACCTCGCCGCGGCCCAGCCGGCTGATCTGGCTGCCGGGGCGGTAGGTGGAGAACACCTCGTCCACCCGGTGCAGCCACGCCACGGCCCGGTCCAGGGCGTGCCGTACGGCCGGCGTGGAAGCGTCGCGCAGGTCGAAGGAGAAGACCGTGCCCATGGCGTGCTCCACGTGGCGCAGTCCCGGGGTGCGTCCGGTGCGCGGGCTGTCAGGCACCGGCCTGGTCCAGGGCGCTCTGGAGGGACTGCATGTAGCCCTCGCCGGTGTAGGAGGCGCCGGAGACGGCCTGGATGCCGGCGCTCCGCGCGCCCAGGGCTTCCCTGGTCAACGTGGGCACGGCGTAACCGGCGATGGCCCGGCTGCGGGCGTCCTCGTCCGGGGTCCGCACGGCCCGGACCTCGGCCAGCTTGCCGTGGGAGAGGGTGACAGCGACCTGCACCGGTCCGTAGGGGGTCTGCTCGACGGCGCCGGTGAAGGTTCCGCCGGCTCCCGGCCCCGCCGGCGCCGGAGCCGGGAGCCGGCGAGGACGTCGCCGTACCCGGTCCGGTACCGGCCAGTGCGGGCGGTGTGGTGTGGTGCGGTTTGAGGGACAGCAGCAGGACCAGGCCCGCAACGCTGGACGCGGCCATGAGGGCGGCGCGGCGCACTGCCATGGGGCTGCTCCTTTCAGGGGTGTGGGCGGGTCGCAGAGCGCTCAGAGAGCGAAGGACTCGTGGTGGATGCGGCGGCGTGCCACTTTGGCCCGTCGCAGAGCGGCGATGGCCGCGGATGTCATCCCCGGGGGGCCGCACAGGTAGACGTCGCGCTCGGCGATGTCCGGTACGAGGGCGGTCAGTGCGTCGGCGGTGAGGGGCGGGGTGCGTCCGGCGGGTTCGTCCACCACGTAGTGCACGGTCGCTCCGCGACGGGCGGCTATGACGTCGATCTCGCGCCGTAGCACCAGGTCCCGCGGGCGGCGCGCCCGGTAGACCAGGGTGACGTCGCCGGGCAGCGTCTCGAACAGGGCGATCAGCGGGGTGATGCCCACACCGCCGGCCAGCAGCAGCGCCTTGGAGGACGTTCGTTGTGCCGCGGTCAGGGCGCCATAGGGCCCTTCTGCCCATACCCGGGTACCGGGACGCAGACGTGCCACGGCCTCGCTGTGGCGTCCGGCCGCTTTCACGGTGATGCGCAGCACGCCCCGGCCGGCCGGTGCGGACAGTGAGTACGGGTTCGCCGTCCACCACATGCCGGGGGCGAGGAAGCGCCAGCGGAAGAACTGGCCGGGCCGCGCGTCCAGTTCGTCGATGTGCGGGCCGGCCATGAGGACGGACACCACTCCGGGCGCTTCGGGCCGTACGCCGGTCACGGTCAGCCGGTGACGCAGTCCCTGCCGGAGGGGGGTGAGGAACCGGTACCAGGTCAGCAGCGCGGCCACACCGATGTACAGGGTGTACCAGGCGAGCTGGGCGGGGCGGTGGGCGACGAAGTCGGCGCCGTTGGACAGTTGGTGGGAGAAAGCCAGGAAAATGGCGAGATATGTGGCGAAGTGCAGGTAGTGCCAGGTCTCGTAACTGAACCGGCGGCGTGCGGCGCGGGCCGAGACGACGCCGGTGGCGAGCAGGAGCAGCAGACCGGCCGTCGCCGGGAGCATGTCGGGATAGCCGAGGACGAGCGCGGTGGCCTGCCCGACGACGCCGGAGCGGGCGCTCGCCGCGTAGCCGAGGGTGATCAGCACGGCGTGGGCGAGCGTCAGGGAGATGGTGTATCGGCCGCCCAGGGCGTGCCAGCGAGCCAGGCGGTCCGAGCCGACGGCCCGCTCCAGGACGGGCAGGCGGGACATCAGGGCGAGCAGCACCGCGCAGGCGTATCCGGCGGCCGACGGTGGTGAACCGTCCGGGCCCTGGGCGCCCGCCCGCCCGGTCCCTGCACGGTGAACCGCGTCCGCGCCCCCGACGCGGTCCGGAGTCCCTCGCCGTCATGCGGCGGCGCCGGGGCTCAGTCGTCCCAGGCCCCAGGCACCGTGATCACCGGGCATTCGGCCCGGTGCAGCAGGCCGTGGGGCACCGAACCCAATCGCATACCCGTGTACCCGCCGCGCCCGTGCCTGCCGACGACGACAGCCGCGGCGTCGACCGACGCGAGGGCCAGTACCTCCACGGGGTGGCCGCGCACCACGTCCTGGGACACCCGAACGTCCGGTTGCCGCTCCGCCAGTCCCGCGAGGGTCTCGGCCAGCAGCCGGCGCCGTTCCGTGAGCCCGGCCTCCTCGTCGGTGAACGGCACGACCGGCCGACGCCACACCCACAGCACGTGCAGAACGGCGCCGCGCAACGCGGCCTCCTCCATGGCGTACGCGGCGGCGGCCCGGGAGGCCACGCTGCCGTCGACGCCCACGACGAGTCGCGGGGGCCGCACATCCGTGGCCTCCGGCTCCCGCACCACGACGACCGGGCAGTTTGCGCGGGCGCTGACCGGAACGGCCATCGAGCCGGACCTGAAGATCTCCTCCGCCCGGCTCAACCGGCGCGAGCCGAGCACGATCATCCGGGCCCGCGCCGCCTGACCGCACAGCACCGCCGACGGCACGCCGTCGAGCAGTCCCGTGGTCACCGGCACGTCCGCGCTCAGTGCCCGCACCGTTGCCGCCGCCTCGTCGAGCGCGTTCTCGCCCCGGGCCCGGAACATCGTGCGCCGGTAGGGTGCGTCGACGTGCTGCCCGCCCTGCACCGGGGGCACCCCCATGACCAGCCGCAGCGACAGGCCCCGGCGCCCCGCTTCGTCGACGGCCCAGGCGAGCGCCGGTACGGACTGCTCACGGGGGTCGATCCCGACGACGATCTCATCGCGTACGGCGGTGTCCGTCATGGATCCTCGTTCCTCCTGCCGGGCGGCCGTGGGAGCGGAACGTTCCTGTCGCGTGGGGGGCGCGAGCGGTGCAGCGCCGGGCGGACTCGTCCCCGCCGGGTACCGCACTGCCCTTTCATTCTGTCGTCGGGAGCGCGAGTCCGCCTGAAGCCGTGCCCCGCGCGAGCCGGCAGCGCCGCGCCCCGGCTGGCGGTGGCCCGTCACTCGCCCGACGACGGGACGGCGGGACCGCCGCTGGTCGATCCGCCGTCCAGTACGAACTCGCTGCCCGTCGAGTAGGTGGCGTCGGCCACGATGAACAGGACCATGCGAGCGACTTCCTCCGGTTCCCCGAACCGGGCGATCGGCTGATCGGAGACGAAGGAGTCGTCGATGCCGGCGGTCATCGCGGTGCGCACCGCCCCAGGGTGCACGGAGCAGACCCGGATCCCGTCGGCTCCGAGTTCCAGCGCCGCCGTCTTGGTCAGTCCTCGCAGACCCCACTTGCCGGCGACGTACGATCCCACGCCGGCATAGCCCATCAGTCCCGCGGACGAGGACATGTTCACGATGACGCCGCCACCGGCCCGGCGCAGCGCCGGGGTCACGGCACGGATGCCGAGCCACGGGCCTTGCAGGTTCACGTCGATCACGCGCCGGAACGACTGCACGCTCTGTTCCTCGATGGTGGCGAATTCGACGATCCCGGCGTTGTTGACGAGCACCGACAGCGGCCCCAGGTCGCGTTCCGCCTGCGACACGGCCGCTGTCCAGCCGTCCCCCTCGGAGACGTCCAGGTGGGCGTAGCGGGCCCGGTCTCCGAGTTCCGTGGCCAGTGCCGCGCCTTCGGCGTCCAGGACGTCGGCGATCAGCACGGCGGCGCCCTCCGCGGTGAACAGACGGGCGACGGCAGCACCGATCCCCCGCGCGCCACCGGTGACGATGGCCACCTGTCCGGTCATCCGTTCCATCTTGGCCTCCCTCGTCCGTGCGTCGACCCGCCTTTCTCGGCAGGCATCGCTGACGTCATTGCCTGCCTCGAACGCCTGGTGTGATCAACCCGTTTCCGTTCTTGAGGCGGTCCGCGGCGAGCCGGGCGCGCACGTTGTGGAACTGCCGGGTCTGCATGACGAAGTGCGCCGGCTCCCAGAGCCCGAGGTCGAAGGGGCGGGTGAGCCGTCGGGGGTGTCTGGCGCCGCGCGTACGGACCACCAGGCGCGTTCCGCCGTCGGGCGTCGGCCGCAGGTGGAAGCCCCAGATCCCGTCGACGCGCGCCGGCGGCAAAGGATCCCACTGCGGATCGAAGGAACGGCCGGACGGAATCTTCAGGTCCGAGCCCAGCACCAACGTCCTGTGCGGCTCCATTCTGACGACGGTGAACCAGGCCCGGCCGCCCCGGACTGTGCTCAGACGCTGCCCCTCCTCGACGCTCTGCCATTCGGGGACGACGCGGTCGGCGCTGGGGTGCCCGTAGTGGTCCAGCCAGTCCCAGCTGTACCAGCCTCCGCGGTCGTATCCCATCTGCACCAGCCAGGCCCACACCGCCTCGGGAGGTGCCGGGAGGGTCGTGGCCATCGTCGACGTGCCGTCGGGCTCGGGGACGAGCTCGTCGCCGGGGTACTCACGGGCGACCTCCTCGCGGGTCGCGCCCCAGGTCAGCATGCGCGGACGAATCCAGCGCGCGTAGCACCCGAGGGCGGCTGACGTCACGGCGAGCGGAAGCAGGCGGCTTCCGGTCGGCTCTCGGTACATGCGCTGCCTGTACATCGCTTCCTCCCTCGGCGCCGGGCCCGGCGCCGTGGAGCCTCGCACTGTCCGCGCAGTAGCGGCTCCCGGCTACCGGCCCGGGTCCGGGACACCCCCGGCCGGAGCGGGGACTCCCGCCCTGACGGGTCGGGGCCGCCGAGGGCACGTTGCGCCGGACGGTGCGCAACCTGCTCCGGCTCCTCCATTGCATCGCCGCGGGCCGGTGAACAGTAGGGCCGAGTGGGTCCTGCCGCTGGACCGTCGGACCCGGGGGCGGTGAGACCGTGCTCTCCTCGCCGTAGTCACCGATCGGCGATCACCGTCCCGCCCCGGCTCAGGGCGCCAGCACAACCCTGCCGAACACCTTTCCCGCGTCCATCTCACGGTGGGCCAGCACCGCCTGGTCCAGTGGCAGCACCGCATGCACGACCGTTCGCAGGTCCCCGTGCGCGGCATCGGCGAAGTGGGACGACCGCACGGCCTGCCGGTCGGGGCCGGGCACGGTATCGGAGCTGAAAGTCGCGAACGACCACGACCTGCGGAAGGCGTCCATCAGCCGCATGCCGAAGTCCGCCGGTGGCTGTCCACCGACCACGCCGACAGCCACGTACCGCCCGTTGGAGGTCAACCTGTCCAGGAAGACGGGAAGCTGGGGACCGCCCACGACATCGATCACCACGTCGAAGCCCGCCGGTGCATCCGAGGCACCCTCTCCGGAGCGGTCGAGGACATGAGTCGCGCCCAGGTCCCGCAGGCGGGCGCCACGCTGCGCCGACGACGTCGTGACCGCCACCGCCTGCGCACCACCCCTGGCCGCGAGCTGGACCGCCGTGATCCCGATGCTGCCTGCCGCACCACGCACGAGCACCGTCTCACCGGCCGTGAAACGGGCGCGTTCCAGGGCGAAGTGGGCGACCACGCCGGAGCCGCCGAGGGTCACCGCCTCAGCGCCGGCCAGGCCGTCGGGCAGCGGAAGGACGTCCTCGATCGAGGCGACGGCCTGCTCGGCGTAGCCACCGGACAGGCCGGTGAACGCCCACACCCGCCGCCCGATCCACGAGGCGTTCACGCCCTCCCCCACCGCGGTGACCTTTCCCGCGACTTCACTGCCGAGGATGTGGCCCGCCCTGAAGCCGTAGGCGGCAAGGGCTCCCCGGCGGATCACGGCGTCCACGCCGCCCACCCCGATCGCCTCGGTGGCGATCCGTACCTGCCCCGGGGTGGGAACGGGCACGGGCACATCGACGGTCTCCAGGCCCTCGGGGTCTCCGAACGTCCTGATCACGACGGCTTTCATCTCGGCTCCTCGGCTCGGTGGGGGGCGGATCGCACCTGCTGCGGCCGCGGGCGCCGTAACCGGGACCCACGACCGGGGCACCACCGTCGGCGTGTCGGGACGCGGTGGCGGCACCGCCATCGGACCGTAACGGACGCCTCCGTCCGTTTGGCTAAAGTGAGAAGGGATGACCAGCCATTTCTCTCAGACCGTGCGCTCCGACGCCCGTGACAACCGGGCCCGCATCCTGGACGCGGCCCGCGCGGTGTTCGGCGAGGAGGGACTGAGCGCACCCATGCGCGAGGTCGCCCGGCAGGCAGGCGTCGGCCCCGCCACGCTGTACCGGCACTTCCCGACCAAACAGGCACTGATCACGGAGACCTTCGCCGAGCAGCGGCGAGCCTGCCACGCCGCCGTCCGCGACGCCCTGGCGGCTCCGGACCCGTGGCACGGATTCCGCAGCCTGATCGAGCGGATCTGTGAGCTCCACGCGCACAGCCGGGGATTCGCCGACGCCTTCATGACGGCCTTCCCCGAAGCCATGGACTTCGCCGCCGACCGAGAACAGACTCTGCGCGCGGTCGGGTACCGAGGCGCGGCCCGCACTGAGGTCTGCCATCGCCGCGGCCAGGGCGTCGATCAGCGCGTCCATGTCGAGCAGCGACTCGACCTGTGAGCGGCCCAGAACAAGCATGCGCCTCAGCCTCCTGACACCGGTCGTCCAACCGGCGACCGCACAGCCCAAGGGTCGATCCCGGCCTTCCGTCGCCCGCTGCGACACGCAGCCCCTTTCGAGCACGATCATCCGAACGCGCCCGAACCCGTCAGCCCGTACGCCGACATGGGACGCTGCTCCCAGGCGCCCAGGGCCCTGCCCGCCCGGTGGAGGATGACCTCACCGGCCGGGGAGTGAAGCGTGACGATGCCGGAGGGCAGCTCCAAGGGACACCGACGGTGCAGGTCCGGGCACCTGCCCCGCCATAGCGCAGCCAAGCACCGGTGACCGGCTCGTCGCAGGCCAACGCGCCCTCCCACAGGCCCAGTAAGCGGCGTCGGGAGGTGTAGCGGTCCACGACGTTCAGGGTCGTTTCCCGGCCCTCGGCCATGTCCCGTGCCCGGTCCGATGATCAACCGGATCGTAGGGCCGGGGCGGGAGGGGACGTGCTCAGGGTGTGGGCGCGCCCCTCAACCGCCCGTCGCCATCGTCGAGTACAGCTGCACACCAGCCACAACCCCCAGCGGCAGACCGTCCCCGGACCCCGGCCAGGGCCTGCCCGGTCCGCCAGGGGCACGTGCTGGGACCGCGCCGAGGCCCTGCGCGCCGACCTCGAAAGGGCAGTCGTCGCCTACGAGGCCCTGCGCACCCGCGTGATCACCACGAGCAGGCACGTCCGGCAGCACAAGCGCGCCGACTTCCCCCTGCGCGGGGCGACACCCGGCACACGTCCTCGACACCCTCGACGCCTTCGATGCCTGGACCGAAGCCCGCGGTCCCCTCAAGCTCGCCCGGTCGCTCGGGGAGCGGTCGTGACCTCGAAGTCCCACGGCCGGGACCCTGTACCGTCGTGCCAGGCACTCAGTTCGTCGCCGTTCACGCACAGGATTCCGCACCGTTCGGCGTATTCGAGGGCTGGGGCGGTGAAGTCGCTCGTCGTGACGACCACGGCAATGTCGGCCTCGTGGACGGTGAAGCAAGTACCCCCGAACCGCTGGAGATCCTGGGAGCCCACCTTGCTGGTCTCGCAGTAGCGCTTGCACTGGACGATCAGACGCCGCCCGTCCGGCGTGACCGCCGTGACGTCGGCGCCCAAGTCCGCAGCCCCTCCGACCACTTCGACATCCGCGCAACCATCACGCAGGCACAGGCCGGCCACGGTCTGCTCGAAGGCGTCGGGGTCGAGTTCGAAGCAGTCCACCGGCAGGTCGACAACGGCGGTGGCCTCCTCCCCCGCCGCCCGGCCGGGCGCCGGCGACACCTCCGGGCGCAGAGGGTCGGCGCCGTACCCGAAGGCCGGTTCCGTCGCACCTGCCGGGCACTCGACGGCCGGTAGCGCCACGGCCGCTGCCGCGCCCCTGACGCCTTCGGCCGCCGCCGTGCCGCGCACGCCCTCCTCCGCCGCCGCAGGGCGCATGTCGCGGAGGTTGTCGGACGCGGTCTCGGCCGCGGCCTCCAGCGCCTCGGCCGCGCGACGCGCGCATCTCGCGGCGGACAGCCTGCGCCACCGGGACCGCGAGGCGAGCACCGACGCGACCATCAGCACGGCAAGCAGTCCGGCCCCCTCCGGACGGCGTTCCACCATGCCCCACGCAATGCGGCCCACCCATGCCACGAGACACAGGACGAGCGCCAGCAGGACGAAGAACACCGTGGTGGTACGCAGGTCGAACCGCCGGTCACCGTGCAGGCGCCGGCCGCGTGGTACGGGTACGGTCATGCCGGACTTCCCCTCCCGAGAACAAAGATCGTCATCTCCTCGTTCCCAAGATCACCGACTTCACCGGTGGAGACAGCGAGCCGAGTTGGGCACCGCCGGCCAACGGGCGCCGACCCCCAGAATACGGCCGCCCAGGTTCCCGCATCGCGGTCCGAGTGCGCGGCGGCGGCGCAGGCGCGGACGGCGTCGCGGGCCTGGGCCAGGTGCGCGGCGCGCGCCTCGTCGAGGACCGGGGCGGTGCCCAGGAGTGCACCGTCGGCTCGCCGGTCGCGCGCGTAGTCGGTGAGGTCGGGCTCGAGGCCTGGCGGAGTTGGTGCAGAAAGTGAGGGCGTGGGCCGCTCGCGGGGCGGGTTCACCACCAGGCTCCATCTGAGTACGGACGGCCGCGGCCGCCCGCGGTCTTTGATAGTCGCACCGGGACAGTGGGCGGACTGAACGCAGTTCGAGTCGGTTCAAACGTACGGCATAAAGTCGACAACAAAGATCTCCCGACCCTCACCCATTGCCGCCCTTTTGAATTCTTCACATACTTCTTCATGCTCGATACAACTGGAATCTATGAAACTATCGAGCCTTTGAACCGTGACACCATAATTGGGGTGGTGATTTGGCCGATCTCCAGCCAAGACGAGTGGATCTGAATACCCTCTCGAAGTAGCCCACCCTGCCGATCGGAGGGCTCCCTCAATGGTATCAACGGGGTCCCTATTGGGATGGGTGGCGACGAGGACAAACGACTGCTCCCAGTCATTCCCAGGGCTCGCGCCTTTCCCTTCCGCCAGAATTCTCACGCCTTCCGATTGGATAGACTGCGCAACACTTTCTGGCACGCCGGGCAACTCGTTCCACTCACGGAAAAGAATCCATCCGGACACAAGCACGACTGCCGTTGCAGACACTCCGGCAAGACGAAGCTTGCTCACTCGCTGCGGCATCACCCCCACCGCCTAACAGGATCGACACAGAACCCACCAGCGTGCCCGTACCGAGCAGTCGGCAGGGATCTTATGTCAAACAATTCACTCATGGATTGCCTCTTCTGGACTGAATACATCATGTTCACCCCATACCGCGTGCACCTTCTGGCCAGGATTCCGCTCTGGCCGCTGAGCACGGAGTCTGAGGCGGACAGCAAGGCATCGGCCTCCGCCTCGGGTTCGCCTGCTGCGCCTGGTGCGGGCGGCGGGTCGACCGAGGAGGGATCGTGTCTACCCGGGCTGCCCAGTGTTGATGAGGTTAGCCAGGCGTTGGACAAGCTGGTGGTGGCAGAGCAGGGATCGATGGTCGGCTACAGCCGGACAGGTTCCCGCACTGGTCCCACGGCGGCAAGTGCGACCCCCGGGAGGCGGTCCTCCAGCGAGGCGCCAGCGACGTGCAGCGCGACGACCGGTGTCGGGCGACCTCGGGCCACTGGGGCAGCGTCTACGAGGGCAAGACAATCACCGACGCATCGGACTTGAGCCTCGACCACATGGTGCCGCTGGCCAACGCCTGGCGCTCCGGCGCGAAGGGCTGGGAACCAAGCGCACGGGATTCGCCAAAGACCACCCACCCACAACTGCTGGCCGTGTCCGCGGCCACCAGGCTTCCGTCCGCAGCCAGGTCGGAATAGAAATCAGAGTTCACCTGCACAATCTGCCGTCGCAACGCCGCACCAGGAACGGCGATCAAGTGTGGTTCGAAGCATCGCCCGCTGTGAGCATGACTTTGCGTGACTGCCGATGGCGTCCGCGGTTGTCACGGCGACCGCCCGGATTTCTCGATGAGTTGGCCCAGCGATGAGAAGACGGGGGCACACCTCGGCGGAAGCCCCCGCCGCACTCTGCGGCTACCGTGCTCCGTCGCGAAGCGCGCTGACATGCCCAGTCGTTGCCGTCAGCACTGCGTCAATGAGTCGGCTTCTGTGTTAGGTCGGCACGGGCGAAACCGGCCGAATTCGAACCGGCGTCCTCGTGGTTTTGCAGACCGCGCGCGACGACCTCTGCGCCATGGCTTCGCCCGGCGGAGGTCCTCGTCCATCGCACTCACTGGAGACCCGGGTTCGCTACTGCCAGTTTTGACTGGTCGGTGAGGCCTCAATGACCGAGGCGCGTCGTCAGGGCGCCCCACGATGCGAATTGCGGGCGGGGAAGTCGTTGAGGTCTGTCGAGCACGTCGCCGGCCTCCTGCGGCTGGGAGCGCTCGGTTGCAGCAGGGCAGTGCTGCACAGCCCCGGCATTGACTACCGCTCCGCTGGCCAGCGGAGCGGGCGCGCCAATACGAGGGGCGCAGCGCCCGATTCCGGTACCTGGCGTCCCGGACCCCACCCCCTCAGTTCTGAGCACACCCCCAGCGCCGAGGTGTCCGGCTACGGCCTGCGCGCCTCAAAGGCCTTCAGCTGGCTCCTGGCCGCCATGGCCCTGACGGTTCTGTGCCTCATGGGGTTCGGACTGCCCATCCAGGACCCGGACCCCGCCACCACCGGCACACTGCACGGCAGCACAATCAACCTCAACACGAGCACCCCGACCCGGCCCTACGCTGGCGGCTGGGCACGGCGCATGACCTGGGCGCGCCGACAAGGCAACCCGCGTCGCCGTCAACTCGGTTGTCTTCCGTTCCTCAGAGCAGAACTTCACCACCCCCGGTGACTACATCGAGATGACCTCCCGCCTTCTGGAGCCCACGCTGCCTGCTCTCGGTCACCTCGTTGTTCATGGCCGCATCAAACGCTGACCCTAGCGACGCCCGCTAGCAGACTTCGTGACATCAGCTACCGACTGCGGTGCCGGTTTTCCGCTGCCGTGCGGACGAACGCTGGATGGTCGTCCGAGCCGGGGCCGGCGGCTGCGGCGGGATCGGGGATGCTCCAGCGGACAGCCGAGGCTGGCAAGTCCGGGCAGACTGCCCCTTATCCCGCATGACCCACTCGAAAGGACCAAGGGTGACGACTCTCCCCACTCCCACGCAGGAACACGATCCCAGCGCACTGCGGCACCGGCTCGTCGATCAGCTCCTCGCGGCCGGCCACGTCCGCACGGCCACTGTCGAGGCCGCCCTGCGCAACGTTCCCCGCCATGCTTTCGCACCAGAAGTAGCCGTGCAGACCGCGTACGCCGATGACATCATCCCCACCCGTGACGCACCCGACGGCCGGATCAGCAGCTCCGTCAGCGCACCGTGGCTGCAGGCCGTAATGCTCGAAGCAGCCCGCATCCAGCGGAACGACCGTGTCCTGGAGATCGGCTCCGGCGGTTACAACGCCGCCTTGATCGCCGAACTGGTCGGCCCGACCGGACAGGTCACCACCGTCGACATCGACCCAGAAGTCACCGACCGCGCCGCCCGCTTCCTCGCCGCCGCCGGATACGACCGTGTCCATGTACTCACCGCGGACGCCGAACATCTGCCCGCCGATGTCGTCCCCGAAGGCGGCTTCGACGCGGTGATCGTCACGGTCGACACCTGGGATCTGCCGTGGATCACCACGGTCGCGGAGGGTGGACGCCTCGTCGCCCCGCTGCGTCTCCACCAGTACGTTTGGTCTATCGGGTTCACGAAGCGCGACGGTGCGCTCATCAGTGAGGAGCCGCTCACCGTGTGCGGCTTCGTCCCCATGCAGGGCGCCGGCGCATGGGAGCCGAATCTCCGCACCGTCCCAGGCTGCGGCATCCGCCTTGCCTTTGAGGACGCAACGCCCATGTCCGTCGACCAATTGTCACCCGCCTTCGACAGGGCGCCCTCAACGGTCCGCACGCACGTCACCGTCCGAGGTGAGGAACCCTTCGACTCTCTCACCCTGTATCTGGCCGGCGCTCTCCCCGGCTTCTGCCGCCTGTCCGTCGACCCGGACCACCACACCGGCCTCATCAGTCCCCCACCCCCGCACTGGCCCGGCGCGGCCATGGTCCGTGGGACGTCTCTCGCCCGTCTGGCGCACGAACGGATCGGAGACGACGACGGAGGTCTCTACGAGTTCGTCATTCACGGCTACGGACCAAGCGGTCACGTCGCAGCCACAGAAATGGCCGAGCGAGTCCAGCACTGGCAGCGCAACCACCGCGCCGGACTCTACCCGCGCATCACAGTCCAACCCAAGGACGCCACCGAACCGACCGGCGCCTCTTCCGACGGCCTGCACGTGTTCCATAAGAACCACACGCGGATCAAGATCGACTGGACCGTCGTTCCTGAGGAAGCAGCGTCTGCAGCCCTTGCCGACGCCCAGGATCATCCAGCTCGCTCGCGAAGCGGTCGAGTGGCGACCGCGCCGTCCACCGCCGACTACTGGGAGCCGCTCTGGGCCGGCGGACGCCGGTGCCGCCAGGTCACCACCACTGAGGCAGCGCTGCTGGCCGACCATGTCGGACCGGGCCACGGACGCCCGGCACTCGACATCGGCACCGGCGAGGGTTCACTCGCCCGCCACCTTCACCAGCTCGGTTACCGCACCATCGGCATCGACTTCGCGCCCAGCGCCATCGCCGCGGCCCGCAACACCCAGCAGGGCGACGGGCCGGCCTGGCACCTGATGGATATCGTCTCCGACGACCTCACCGCGCTGCCGGATGCCGCGTACGCGGTCGTCACCTGCCGCCTGGTCTACCGGTGGATCGACGACAAGGGGGCCTTCCTCGACCGCGTCCGACAAGTCCTGGCGCCCGACGGAACCTTCTGGGTCGTCACCGAACTCTCCGGCCGCCGTAAGAAGGACGATCCGTACAGGCGCCTCGGGATCACACCCGCCGAAGCCGAAATCCTCACCGCGGGCTGGTCGGTCGTTCGCACCACCGATCTCGACGTGCTGCGCTGCTATGCACTCCAACCGTGAATTGAGCACGAGGGTGGACGCTTTGGACACCGAACATCAGACCCGCCACGCCTGGAACATCTATGGAAAGCACCACCTGGAGCGGTCCACCCCCTACCGCAAGCGGACCGGATCAGCTGGTGCCCCGCGGCGAACGGGACCGGGGGCGCCTTGTCCCGGCCCGCCCCCGAAGGCACACGCCAGTGAGATCCTCGCGGACGCCGGCTAGCACTCCGCGTGGAACGACGCCTGGGACGGCACCGATGGCGAGCAGCAGGACGTCGTGTACGACCCGCTCCGTGAGGACAGCGCCCTGCTCGTTGGCTAGGAGACGGCCGAGCGAGGCGGCGACACCGGCGCAGGTCAGCATATCGACATGGCCTGGTACTTCCTCGACGAGAAGTGCTGAGCCACCCTGGGTACCTCACGGAGACCGAGCCCCCACCGCGCGATCCCCTGTCGCGAAGAGGCTGCTCCACTGTGCGGGGCGTCGTCGTCGGCGAACTTGACGCGGTTGGCTGTTGTGCGCGGTGGGCGGCTGGAACGGGGCGGCGGCGTGCGAATCCGGCTTTGGATCAGCCTGGTCGTTCGGAGGCATAGCGGGCGAGGGTGGTCTCTACCGCTTGCTCGACGACGTAGCGGACGTCGGAGGCTGTGGGGTTCCAGTCGGTCAACAGCATGCGGGGCCACAGGACGTAGTTGGAGATCATCCCGAGGAACTGGTTGGCGGCGGTCTCGGCGTCCGGAACGTCGGCGTTGCCGGCCTCGTGCTCCGACTCCAGGTATTGCTGGACAGAGCTGAAGTAGGGCAGCTTGCCGAGCTGGAACTGCATGCGTCCCAGTTCGGGGAAGCGAGGCAGCTCGGCGATGACGATGCGGAAGAGGGCTGTCATCCGAGGCCGGCCGATCAGGTCGGCGTAACGGTGGCCGATGGAGGTCAGACCAGAACGCAGATCTCCGGCCTCAGCCCGCGCGACGGCACCGGTGGCGTCCCGCTGCCATGACTCGGTGACGATGGCTTCGAAGAGGGCTGCCTTGGTGGGGAACTGCTTGAACAAGGTGGACTTCGAGACTGCCGCCCCCTCGGCGATACGCGCGAGGGACGTGCCGTCGTAACCGTGGTTCAGGAAGAGGTCCGTGGCCGCGGAGATGATCGCCTCCCGCTTTTGCTGGGCTAGGCGACGGTGGTGTGCGGAGAGCTCTGCTGCCATGCATGCAGTATGCCCCAGATCCGAGGCGAGTCACTTGACTCGCCTCTTCGGGCTGCCTACGCTGCAATGAAAAGGCGAGTCAATCGACTCGCATCTCGTGGCGGTGCCCGATGTCTCTCCGGTGCCGTGTGATGAGGGAGTAGCGGATGACAGCCGACAGGATCGCTTTGGTGACCGGTGCGAACCGTGGTCTGGGCCGGAGTACGGCTCTCGCGCTGGCGGCGCGCGGGGCGCGGGTCGTGGTCACCCATCGCGGTGATACGGCAGGGGCCGACGCCATGGCGCAGCATGTGCAGGCCGCGGGCGGGACCGCCGCTGTCCTGCGTCTCGACATCAGCGACGTCTCCTCTTTCGGAGCCTTCACTTCCGAGCTGAGTGGAGTGCTTGAGCGGTGGGGGGCTTCGCGGCTCGATATCGTGATCAACAATGCGGGGGTGGGTGTCTTCGGCGCGCTGGAAACTGTCACGACCGACGACTTCGACTCGGTGTTCGACACGAACGTGCGGGGCCCGTTCTTCCTCATCCAGTCGCTTGTGCCGATGCTGGCGAAGGATGCCCGCGTCATCAACGTCTCGTCGTCGCTGACGCGCCACACCAGCGCCGCGACCTCGGTCTACTCCGCCTCGAAGGCCGCCGTCGAGGCTCTGAGCCGCACCCTGGCCGCTGAACTCGGCCCCCGGGGTATCCGGGTCAACTCCATTGCCCCGGGGCCGACCGCCACCGACTTCAACGGCGGTGCCATGCGGGATGACGCCGCCATGCGCCAAGGTCTGGCCGGGCAGACCGCGCTTGGCCGTGTCGGTGAACCCGAGGAGATCGGCGACGCCATCGCCACACTGGCGTCCGACGGCCTGCGCTGGATGACCGCCCAGCGCATCGAGGTCTCCGGCGGCGCCCTCCTCTGACCGACCAAGCCGCTCAGGCACTACAAGCTCGTGGACTCCACCCCCACCGGCGAGCTGATCCTGGCCCATCGCGCACAACACGCACAACACGCACAACACGCGCACTCACAGGGTGGCTGGGGCAACGCAGGCGAGAGTGTCCGTTTTGCGGAAGTGCACTCGGTCGCGCTGCCCTGTCGGAGCCGGTGCAGCATCCAACGTCCTCGCCCGCGCCGCTTGACTTACATGTCTGGCAGGACTCGATCCATCGTGACCCGGACGAGGGCAGGAGCAACAACCCTCGCCGTACAGCATGCGCTCGAGCGTGGACGGCTGCGCCTCAACGCGGTCGCACGGGCCTCCCTGCTACGCCCTTCCGCCGAAGTGCCTCCTGCTTACACCGTGATCGCAATGTCAGCGGCTGATGCCAGGATCCCGGCGAGACGAGGAGATCAATGTGGGCACCGGGGACACTGGCCCCCGAAGGAGAAGAAGCGGTGGCCGCCGCACTCATTGCGGCCCAATGTCCTGGAGGTGACCCCCCGATGATCTTCGGGCGCTCGTGGACGAGACCCTCGCCCGCGTCATCAGCGACTGGGCCGGGTCCGCCTCGAACTGGGTCGACCCGGCGGACGCGAAGCCGTGGCGCGCCAACCTCGCCCGCCTCCGTACAGTCCTTGCCCCGCCTCAACCGTCCAGCCCGCGGTTCGATGTCCAGCCATGACAGAACGTCACTCGGCACACGCCTCACCTGACGCCCGCAGCCGCGGCTGTCAGCCGCGCGGGCTACGACGGGAGCGTAGCGCCAGCACCAAGCACGCCACGGTCGCCGCGACGGCGAGTGAGGCGGGCAGCCGTGCCCATGCGGTCTGCGCCACGGGCGCCTGGGCGACGAGCAGGACCACCGCGGTCGCTGCGGCGGCTGTCAGTGCGGGTGCCGCCCGGGGGTAGCCGGCCGGGGCCGTGACGCCGGCCGTCCATGGGTCGGTGGCCAGCAGGTAGGCGAGCAGCAGGGCGGCGACGCAAGCCACCAGCCAGAAGGGCGGGCCGGTGATGGCGGTGACCGCGATCGCCGCTGCCGGTAGCACGGTCGTCCTGCGGCGGGCCGCCAGGACCCGCCAGTGAGTGGACGTCCGTACGGGACGGGTGTCGACCATCGGTGCGGCCCACCACGCGGCCAGCGCCGCCCCCACGACCAGCGTCTTGACCAGCGGCGACGCGTGCAGCGCGGCCGGTGGGTCGCAGGCGGCGACGGCGAGGGCCGTCCCGAGGAGGCGGTCCGTGACGCGGGACGTGAGACGGGTGAGGAGGCGGGCGAGCGGGCTGTCCGGCGAGGCCGTGTCCGCACGGGCGGTCCGGACGTGTTCGGCGGTCACCGGGATCCCCCGTGGATGCGGGTCCGCAGCAGCGGCGCGAGAGTCAGGTCGAGGCTTTCACCGGGCCGGCGTGCGACGACCGCGATGCCGCGCTCCACCAGGGCGAAGCGCATCGCGTCCCGGTCGGCCCGCCACAGTCGTAGGGCCAGTTCGCCTTCGGTGTCGCCGGGTTCCACGACTGGCTCGCCCGCGGGGATCTCGACGACGACCATCGGGTTGGCCCGCCCGCGTACCTGGTGCAGGACGTCGAAGATCCGCTGGTCCGTCAGTGGCGTCATGACGTACACCAGCGCTCCTTCCGGCAGCGCGGGCGGCGGGAGCAGCCCGAGCCCCTCCGCGCGGTGGGTGCGGTCCTTGCGGACCTCCAGCACGCTCTCGACGATGCGGTAGAAGTACCCGGGGCCGGTGCCCGGTTGCAGCCAGCGGGTCGTGCCGCCGACCGACACGACGCCGACCCGGTCATGGGTGCGCAGGTAGGCGCGGACCAGCCCGGCGGCGGCCCGGAAGGTCTCGTCGAGCGAGGACGCGCCGGTGACCGGGGCGACGACGTCGGCGAGGACGTCGAGCAGCACCACGGTGTCGGCCGCGCGCTCCGCGGCGAACTGGTGCACCTGCAGGGACCCGCGCCGGGTGGTGGCGGGCCAGTGGATCCGCCGCTGCCGTTCGCCGCGTACATACGGGTGCACGCCGGTGACCTCGACGCCCTCGCCGCGCTGCACGGCGGTGTGCTCGCCGAGGCGTTGCGGCAGGCGGACCGGGATCGGGGTGAGGCCGGCGTGTCCGGGCAGGGGGAACACGGAGATCTCACCGAGGTCCGCCCGCACGGTGCGCCGCGCCAGGCCGCCTTCGTCGTAGACGTCGACGTCGACCGTGCCGAGCGTCCAGCGGCCCCAGCGCCGCGCGGTCAGGACGAGATCGACATGGTGCGCGCCGACCGCGAGATGGTCGAGATGGACCCCGTGGCCGAGGGTGATGCCGGGGTCCAGGCGGCCTGCCTCACCGTCGTGGGAGACGGCGATCCGCACCTTCACCCGTTCGCCCTCGAAGAGCCGCCGCGGCTCCACCTCGGTCTCGGCCGTCACCGCGTGCGGGCGCGGCCCGGCCGGCAGGGCGAGGGCGAGGGCGAGCAGCACCAGGGGCGGCGTGGCGAGAGCGAGGACCCAGGGGTTCCCGGTGACGAGGGCGGCGATCAGCGCGACGACGGCCAACGTGCCCAACCGCAGGGCGCGTTCACTCGCGCGCAGGCCGGGCGGAGGGGCCGGCGGTGGCTGGGCGGTCACGTCGTGACGGCCGACCAGGGCCCGGCGCACGGCGGCGGCCGCCCTGTGGTCCGGGACGCGTTCCGTCATGACGCGACCGGCGTGCGCGGCACGGTCTGCGGGGCGGGCACGGACCGCACGATCTCCCGCATCACGTCGTCGCCGTCGATCTGCCGGACCCACAGCTCCGGCTTGAGGGTGACGCGGTGCGCGAGGGCGGGCACGGCCACCGACTTGACGTCCTCCGGGGTCACGTAGTCCCGCAGGTCCATGACGGCACGGGCGCGGGCGAGCTGCACCAGGGCGAGGCCGCCGCGCGGGGAGGCGCCGACCTGGACGTGCGGGTGGTCGCGGGTGGCGCGGACCAGCGCGACGACGTACTCCAGCAGGTCGTCGTCGACCTCCACGGCTTCGACGGCGGCCCGCATGGCCAGCACCTCGCCCGGCCCGCTGAGCGTGCGCAGTACGGCCTCGGGTGCCGCCCGGTCGACCCGCGCGCGCAGCATGCCCTTCTCCTCGGCGGCCTCCAGATAGCCCATCCGTACCCGCAGCAGGAACCGGTCGAGCTGGGCCTCGGGCAGGGAGTACGTGCCCTCGTACTCGATGGGGTTGGCGGTGGCGACGACCACGAAGGGCTCCGGCAGGGGCCGGGTGCTGCCGTCGACGGACACCTGGGACTCGGCCATCGCCTCCAGCAGGGCGGCCTGGGTCTTGGGCGGGGTGCGGTTGATCTCGTCGGCGAGCAGCAGGTGGGTGAAGACCGGTCCGGGGCAAAAGACCATCTCGCCGGTCCGCTGGTCGTAGAACGGTGCTCCGGTGACGTCGGAGGGCAGCAGGTCGGGGGTGAACTGGATGCGGCGGAAGTCCAGGCCGAGCGTGGTGGCGAAGGAGCGGGCCAGCAGTGTCTTCCCGAGTCCCGGCAGGTCCTCGATGAGGACGTGGCCGCCGGCGAGGACGCCGAGCATCACCAGCTCCAGGGGTTCCTTCTTGCCGACCACGGCCGTGCCGATCTCGGCGAGCACGGCCGCGGCCCGCTCCCCCGCCTGCCGGGGCGTCAGGGTGGCGTGATCCGGGTCGATGAGGTGGGGGCTGGTCACGGTCGGTTCCTCACGGTACGGGGGTCGGGTTGGGGGGACTTGCGGCGGGGGCTGTGGGCGGGCCGGCCGTGGCCCCGCCGGTCACAGGGCTTCCAGGCGGTCGAGCAGGGAGCGCAGGACGGCCTCGGGGAGCGTGGGCCGCGGAGCGGGCGCGCCGGGATCGATCCACGGCCACAGTTCGACTCCGACCAGTGCGCGGGCGCGCTGCGGGTCCCGGTACATCGCCACGCCGTGCCGTTCTGCCAGCCGGGCGGCGAAGAGCCGCTGCAACTGCGGCCGCATGACCGTGTCGAGGTGCGTGTCGCCGTCGTCCGCGAGAGTGTGCGACACGATACGCCTCCAGCCGCCGAGGGCCGGTGCCCGGCCGTCCAACAGGCGTACCGGCCTGCGATGGCCGCTGTCCTGGGCGTCGCCTCCCGCGGCGTAGCGCACCAGGGCGAGCGCGGCAGCGGTGATGAGGGCGAGGCCGGTGGCGGCCGCGGCGGCGCCGTCGGCCAGGGCGAGCAGCACCTCGGTCGCGACCGCTACGGTGCCCAGGACGGCCAGCGAGTGGCGGAGCGAACCGGGCTCGGACAGCACGGAGTCGGCCAGGGCCCGGATCCGGGCGGGCGCCTTCACGAGGTACCCGCCACGGCCTCGGACTCCGAGGCCCGGGCGCGCAGGCCGTCGGCGATCTCGGCGAGCGCGGCGGCGGCGCGGTCGCGGTGGCCGGTGTCCATCGGGTGCGTGGAGTAACGGGCCTCGCGGAACAGCGCGGTGAGCCTGGCGGCCGCCGCCTCTGTGGGCAGGCCCCGGGCGACGGCACGCTCCAGCAGGTCCTGCGGGCTGTCCGCGGCACGCCGGGTCACGCCGGAGTCGGCGAGCGACTCCTCCATGGCTGCGTAGCAGGCGATGACGGCTGCGCGGGCGTCGGTTCCGTCCAGCAGGGCACGGCGTCCGGAGTCCACGGCCTGGACCAGGCGTTCGCGCTCGTCGTCGAGCGTGGCGTACGTCGCCGTGGCCCCGGGCGCCAACGGCCGGGTCAGGTGCCGCCACAGACGCAGCCCGGCGATCACGACGACCAGGACCAGCAGGGCGATGCCGAGACCCAGCAGGACGCGTGTCAGCCCCAGGTCCAGGCCGCCGCCGGGGTTTCCGGCATCCCGTGGGGGTGGCAGGGTGCGCGCGGGGTCCTGCGGGGGGCTTGGGAACGGTGACGCGTTGAGACCGTCGTCCACGCCGGGCCCGTGGCCGTCGCCTGACGAAGCGAACCGGTGCAGGAGCAGGATGAGCAGCGGGACGACCAGCGTCGCTCCCAGCAGGCCGCGGCTCATGGCGTCGGTCACCCGCTCGCGCACCGGGTCGAGTTCGCCGGCGGCCTCGACCCGCTGCCGGTACTCCTCGCGCAGCCACAAGCCACCGAAGAAGGCGAGCAGGGCGAGGCCGAACACGACGACGGGGTTGCCGCCGAGCGGCCCGCTGCCCTCGGCCAGCAGGCTCGCGCCGGGGCGCAACAGCAGTGCCGCCAGGGACAGTCCGGCCACCACCAGCACCGCCAGCGCGGCCTGTACGACGCCGATCGCGCGGTGCCGTCGTCGCCCGCCCGCCGTGTGCCGCAGCCTCACGCCGCCCCCTCCCTCGTGATCGGCCAGGTCATGCGGGCTGTCCCCGGTCACCTGTGGCCGGTCCCCGACTTGACGCAATCCTGACATGGCGAGGTGCGCTGCTCATTGCCGAGTGCCTGCCGGAACTGCTCCACCGCTACCTCGGTGTCGGTGATGACGGCGGCCACCTCGGTCCGGTCCCGCAGGTCGCGCGGGGGCGAGCGCCCGGCGCACCCGCACACCCGCGCACCCGCACACCCGCACACCCGCACACCCGCACACCGTCAGCCGATCCTTCCCGGGCCTCCGCCCTGGGGCGAGCGTGCGGCCTCCTCCAGCGTCTCCCGGGCTGCCGTTTCGTTCTCCGGCTCGTTCGTGCTGTCCGTGCCGGCACGCTGGTAGGGGATCACGACGTCGTGGCGTCGGTCCGGGTCAGGTTCGGCCCGTTCCGCCGTCGATCTGTCGGCCAGAGCGTTGACGGCGGCGTTGAACCGCTCGATGGACGTGGGATGGTCCGGGCCGAGGACGTACTCCTTGAGGGTACGGCGGTGCGGTTCCATCGGGTCGTGGCCTGGTGCGCGGACCGACCTGAGGATCTCCGGAAGCCGGGTGCAGGCGCGGTCGAGCAGGTAGGCGCCGCCCGCGGTGGTGTATGCGGCCCGGAAGTCATCGTCGGGCAGATCCTGGGCGTTGGTCAGGGCATACGGCTTCAGGCTGGCCACAAAGTCGGCTACGACGGAGGAGACGTCGCTGATGAGCAGGTCCGCCTGGTTGAAGCACTCGTAGAGCGTGGGCAGTTGCCCGGTGATCACCTGGTGGCGGACCACCCCCTGGCTCTCCCAGTAGAGCTCGTGCCAGGCGGCATGCAGTGCGTTCCATTCGCCTGCGCCATCGTCGTCCGGCAGGCGTGCGTCTCGGGTCTGCTGGGCGTGGTCGCCATGGTGACTGCCTGTCAGCCCGTCCAGGCGGGTCCGTAGCTCCTTCAGGCGCGGGGCGGCGGCTTCGGCCTGGGAGGTCTCGTGGCGTTCGTTGTCGGCGTCGAGCAGTTCGCGGATGGTCCGGTCTGCGGCGGCCGCCTCGGCCGAGCGCTTGCCGGTGAGAGGATGCGGTTTGTAGAGAACCCGCACGTTCTCCGCGAGGAGCTGCTCGACCAGGCGTACGCCCATCGGGATCAGAGAGGTGTGGCAGTCGTCGTCGCTCCACCCCTCCCAGGTGGGGGCGTACAGGACGGTCGGCAGCGGACTCGCCGGGGTGTGCTCGGAGGCCGGGCGGATCGGCGCCAGCTGGGGGCGGCCCACCTCGACGATGGCCTGGTTGCTGATGGCGTGCCGTACTCGCTGGTATCGGTCGCGGCCCGCGCGGCCGGCCACCCAGATCTCGTCGTAGACCTTGCTGACCCGGTTGCTGCTGGCGAGCTTGTCGCTGTCGCCGTGCCCGATGAAGACGTGCTTGGCCTCGGCGACCCGCAGCATGTGCACGTTCTTGCCGGCGTTGCCGGGATAGAGGACGACCCGGACGTCGGGCAGTTCCAGCTTGGCCAGGTCGTCGGCCTTGGGGACACAGATCACGGGGAGCCGGGTGCGGCTCAGGTATCGGAACGAGGCGTGCTCACGCAGGATGATCAGCGCGCGCCGGTCGAGCTGTTCCAGGGTCTCGATCCACATGTTGACCTGGTACATGAAGTCCCGCGACACCGAGGCGAAGCTGAAGTAAAGCGCCACCTCGGGCCGGTATCCGGCCAGTTGCCGGTTGACCTCGGAGATCACCTCGTCCGGTGCCGGCATCCGGCGTACCCGGCGCAGCTGCACCAGCATGGCCAGCACCGCGGCCAGGGACAGCCCCAGCGTGAGCGCGAAGCCGGTCTCGGCCGGGTGGCTGGTCCCTGCGGCCAGCGCGGCCAGCAGTCCTATGTGGGCCGGCACATCGAGGTGCAGCAGCTTCCGCAAAAACCGGCGGTACAGCGGAGCGGGCGGGCTCTGCGGGATACCCGCCGCGCTCATGTCGAGATTGCGGACGGCCATGGGCAGCTCGCGCCGGCGACGCACAGCGTGGTGCACGGCGGTGTACAGCGTGACGAGTGCGAAGTGCAGGCTGAAGGCGGCCAGCCCCGCGACCAGGAGGGTGGTCGGTACGTCCATGCGCTGGGCCAGGACGAGCAGCAGGGCCGTCCGCACGGCGAAGCGCAGGGTGCGGTCGAACTGCAGCGCCGCCAGCCGGCGCACGAAGGCGGGCGCCCGCACGTGCAGCGCCTCGTCGGCGACGTATGTCACGGCCGAGGCCGCGGCGAAGCCCCACAGGGACGGCATCAGGGCGAACACCGGCAGGGTCGCGAAAGCGGTGCCGAACAGAAGCACGAGGAGCAAGTCGGCCGTCCCCCGCACACGAAGCACGGCACAAAGCCAACGGATCAACATGGGCAAGGGTGTTTCCTCTTTGGAAGGCTGCGCGAGGCGGCGATGCCGCAGTACACCCGTTCGACATGAGAAAGATGTGGAAGGTTGTACGTCTGAATGAAAGTAGAGGTTCACCTTCCGTTCGCGGTGAATGTCTGTGCGCCGCAGGATCGGCGTGGTCCAGGTGGTGCAGAGCCGAGAGGTCCAGCTGCAGACCATCAGCGCGGTGGTCTGGGTCCGGGCGCGGCGGCGAACGCGACGTAGCGCGTGAGCTGGGTGAACATCATGGGCGCGGACTGTGGGTGCCGGGGGCGCACCGCCGAGTCGGTTCGGCTGCTGACCCCCTCTGGGCGGAACCCGACCCCGCCTACGATGGCGAGGTGAAATTCGTCATGGTGCCGGGTGGCTGGCAGGGCGGATGGGTGTTCGACTCGGTGGCTGCCGAGCTGCGCCGGGACGGTCATCACGTCGAGGCGGTGACCCTGTCGGGGCTGGAGGCGGACCGTCAGGTCGACGTGGACCGTCCGCCGAATCTCGACGCCCATATCGCCCAGGTGGCCGAGATCATCGACCGCGGCGACGGAACGCCCGTCGCGCTGTGTGGGCACAGCTACGGCGGGATGGTGATCGCCGGTGTCGCGGATCGGCTCGGCGACCGCCTCGACCAGCTCGTCTTCATGGACGCCTACGTCCCGGACGACGGGGATTCGTGCTGGTCCTTGACCAGCGACCGCTTCCGGGAGTTGTTCATGTCCGGCGCCCGCGCCGACGGCCGGTGGGTGGCGGTCCCCGAGGGACTCGATCCGCGCGCGCGGCCGCACCCGCTGGCGAGCTTCGTGCAGTCGATCACGCTGGGAGGCGACCCCGCCCGTCCGCTCGGCAAGACGTTCATCAGCGGTGGGGCGTGGCCGGGCAGCCCGTTCGTGGCCCTGACGCAACGGTTGCGCAGCGACTCTGGCTGGCGGGTTCACGAGATCCCCGTCGGGCACAACATCGCCCGCCGCGACCCGCAACGCCTCGCTGCCGTTCTGGGCGCGCTGCCGCCCGGCTCCGCCTGACACGCAGCCGCTCTCCCCTGGGTCGTACTCCCCGTGGGGGTGGACGGACGCCGGGTCTGTTCGGTGCCCACCGTCACCGGACGATGGTGCCGCTGGTGCCGGGGCGGGGAAGACCCCGCTCCGGCACCAGCACCGCTCACTCCCCGTCGCGCAGCCGCTCCGCCAGCCCCGTCAAGGACTCGGCTTCCTCGGTGTGGCCGAGGGCTCTCAGCCGGGACGCCGCCGACTCGACCCGGGTGAGGGCCGGGCCGGGGCGTTCCAGGTAGACGCCCTCGACGATGCCGGCCAGGCGGACGCACTCCGCCCACTCCCCCGCCACGTCGGCGTCCTCACCCGGTTCCCCAAGCAGGCCGAGGGCCTTCTCCAGTGCGGCCAGCGCCTCGTCGTACGCGCCGGCGTAGGCGTTGATCCGCCCGTGCTCGTAGGCCAGGGCCGTGTCCAGGGAGCGGCCGTGGGCCTCGAAGCCGGCGGTGCGGGCTTCGTCGGCCACCCGGCCGGCGTCGTCCAGGAAGGCGCGGGCTTCGGTCAGGCCCTCCGGGCCCTGCTGCTGGGTCCGGAGCCGGGCCAGCTCGCGCAGGGCGTTGCTGACGTGCTCGTACCGAGGGTCGCGGGCGTGGGCGGCGAGCGCCTGGTCCACGGCCTCCCGGGCCTGGGCGAACTCCCCCGCCTCGCCGAGCAGCATGGCGGTCTCCGCCGCGATCATGGCGTGGCTGCCCGGGTCGTCGTCCCAGCCGGCCGACTCGGCTGCGAGGGCGACGAACTCCGCGGTGGCGGCCTTGAGGTCGTCACCGGCGCGCAGGGCGCGGGCGCGGGTCAGGCGCAGCTGGGCGACGAGCCGGTCGTCCAGTTCGCCGTCGACGACGTCCGGCTCCACGAGCAGGGAATCGAGGAGTGCGATGCAGTCCTCGATCCGTCCCATGTCGAGGCTGAGCTGGGCGGCGTTGCTGTAGGTGCAGAAGGCGTCGAAGCGGGTGCCCGTCCGCAGTTCCAGCTCCGCCGACCGCGTCAGGTGGCGCAGCGCCGCGTCGTGGCGGCCCAGGTTCACGGACACCTGCGCCAGTTCGCCGTGCAGGCTCGCGGCGTCGACCGCTTCGGCGGGCCACTGGGCGGCCAGCCGTACCGCTTCGGTGAGGCTCGCGTGGGCGGCCTCCGCGTCACCGAGGCCGAGTTGGATCTTGCCGCGCAGGGACAGCGCGCGGGGCAGGTGCCAGGCGGGACCGTCGGTCCGCAGGGACTCGACCAGGCCGTCCACCTCGGCGATCGCGGTCGGCAGGTCGCCGGCCATGGCGTGTGTGGTGGCGCGCAGCAGGCGTGCGGCCGCGATCTGGCCCGTGAGGTGGTGCCGGGTGGCGAAGTCGTACGCCAGTTCCACGTCGGCGAGGATCGCGGGCACGTGCTCGCTGTCCCCGGAGGCCTGGAAGCGCAGGCCACGCGCGCTGACCCGCAGGCGCAGCAGCCGCGCCTCGAGGTACGGGGCGATCCCGGACGCCTGCTCGTGCAGGCGCACCAGCTCCGCGTGGGCCTCGTCGAGGACCTCGACCCGGGCCGCGGCCATCGCCTCCGGATCCGCGCCCTCGGAACCGGTGCCTTGGGCGTCGGGGCCCTCGGACGTGGCGGCCTCCGCGCCCTCCGCCTCCGGCTCTGTCGGAGCCACCTGGGTGCGTGCCAGCACCGCCCTCGCGCGGGCGATCACCGCGTGACCCGTGAGCCCGGCGTCCTCGTACAGGGTCGCGGCCTCGTCGTAGAGCGCCGCAGCGTCGGCGTGTGCTTCCTTGCGCTCCGCCACCGTCGCCTCCTCCTCCAGGAGGTCCGCCCGCAGCCGTACCAGCGGTCCGACGTCCGGATCGTCCGGGTGGACGTAGTCCGGCTCGGTGGTGAGGGTGCGCAGGCGGGACCAGCACGCGTGCGCGTCCGGGTGGCCCTGTTCGTCCAGTTCCCGCGCCCGCTTGATCAGTTCGGCGGTCGTCTCGGGCAGCGCATCGGCCGGTGCCGGCGCGGCCGGGGCGGCCGTTGGGACGACGTCGTCGAGGGTGCGCGGGCGCAGGGTCAGCTCCAGCGACTCCAGCAGCGGCGCCCTCTCGAGGCGGGCCGCGCGGCGGTCGGTGTGGGCCGTCGTGCCGTTGCGGGCGTCGAAGCGGGCGGCCAGGTCGTCGGCGCGGCGCCGCACCTCGGCGCGCAGCGACGCCACCGTCCAGCTCCGGCCGGGAAACCCGGCGGCGGGCAGCTCCCCGTGGCCCAGCGCCTCGACCCGGGCGAGGAGCACCTCCACGCCGGTGAGCAGGTCGAGCTGGGCCAGGGGCGAGTCGACCTCGGTGAAGAGGGTGCGGTTCTCCGCGAGCAGTTCCAGGCCGCGTGCCTCGTTGCCGGTGAGCGCGCAGAACTCCAGGTGGCGGCCGATCTCCCCGGCCATCGAGGGGTTGCGGCGGCAGCCGCGGTAGCCGGCCAGGTGCAGGCGGCGCGCCTCGTCGGTGCGGCCGGCGCGCAGCAGCGGCAGCAGCGCGTACGAGATGGAGCGGGCCGGCTCCTCCTGGCAGGACTCCTCGCCGGCCAGCACCGGCTCCCAGGCGCGCAGCGCCCGCTCGTCGTCGCCCACCGCCAGGTGGTACAGGGCGCGCTCGCAGGTCTCGCACGCCTCGCAGTCGCTGAGCATGCCGCGGGTCCGGCCCGCCCACAGCTCGTAGGCGAGGGCGGTGTCGCCGCCGACGTGGGCGGCGAGCTGGTACGCCTGTCCGTAGTACGGCTGGAGGTCGAGCCCTGCCTTCTCGTAGCGGTCGCGCATCTCCGTCTGCCACTGGCGCAGGCTGGTCAGCGGCATCTCGGGCAGGCTGCGCAGGGCGTTGGCGACCCACTTGAACCGCCAGAACAGCTGATGGCGCAGCCGGGCGTCGAACACGTCGGGCTGCTCGTCGAAGAGGTTCAGCAGCCGGGCGAAGACGACGGGCGACTTCCGCGGCTCGGAGCCGTACGTGTACGCCTCCTGGAGTTCCAGCAGGGCGTGGATCAGCGGCACGGGCTCGCCGAACAGCTCGGCCGCCTCGGCGAGTTCCTCGGCGGTGACGGTACGGGTGCGGCCGTAGGGGCGCCGGTCGTTCTCCCGCAGCGCCTCGAACAGCTCGTCGGTGGTCTGGGGTGCGGTCTGCATCGTCAGCTGTCCTTGCGCAGGGCGTGGGCGAGAAGGTCGAGGAAGGAGCGGTTGATGAGGCTGGACTCGGCGGGCCGCAGCGGGCGCCGGGACAGCAGCGCGGCCTGCCCGTACAGGGCCTCCGCGCTGGTGCGGGCCAGTTCGGGCTCGTCGATCGTGACGGCGGTGCGCACCAGCGGGTTGAGCTGGTTGAGGATCAACTGGGCGCGCGGGGCCTCCTGTTGCAGGGCGCCGAGGATGTCGCCCCACAGGCCGCCGTCCTGCTCACGGGCGAGCCGGGAGCGGGTGCGCTCGTGCCGGGCCTCGCGGCTGTCGACGAGCAGGGCGGGCGCGGACGCCGGCTGGAAGGCGCGCAGCGCGACGTCGCAGTCGAACACCACGAGGGCGTCCCGGGCGAGCGCCAGGTAGGCCGCGGCGGCCAGTTCCGTCTCCCGGTCGACCGGGTCGAGGTGCGCGGTCAGGGTCGCCGGGTCGAGGTCGGCGACGCTCACCTCGGGCCTGATCTCCGGCAGCCGGTGCGCCAGTTCACGGTCGTAGGTGTAGCCGCCGTTGACCACGCCGAGCCCGGCGGCCGACGCGATGGCCGCGACCTGCCGGAACTCCTCGACGCTGGACGTGACCAGTACGGTGCGGTGGGTGCGGGCGAACTCGTCCAGGGTGCAGTGGCCGTCGGTCGTCTCGAACGGCAGCCACGGCAGCAGCATCCGCAGGATCTCGTCGTCGTGCACGGCGAGCGACTTCACCGACAGGTGGTGCGCCTGGAGGAAGCGGTGCAGCAGGTCCGGGTCGCTGGCGGCGACGCGGGCGATCCACGCGCGGAGCTTCTCGGCGAGCGCGTCACGGACGGCGGCGAGGGTGTCGTCCTCGTACAGGGCTTCGCGGGACGCCGTCGGGCGCAGGCTCTCCGCGTCGACGACGCAGCGGACGAAGAACGCCCAGTCGGGCAGGATCTCCTCCGCCTGCTCGGACAGCAGCATGCCCTTGACGTGCACCCGGTGGCCGTGACGGCGCCCGGCCGGCACCGTCTCCGGCAGTACGCAGGCGATGCCTCGCAGGCCCACGGCCGGCAGGTCCAGTTCGATGGTGTCCAGCGGGGCGAAGCCGAACACCTCCTCGCCGTAGGCGGCCAGCGCGCGGGAGCGGGCACCCGGCGTCGGGTACGTCCGCGCCCAGGGCGCCGTCTCGGGGTTGACCGGGACGGCGGGGCCGGTGCCGTCGTCGAAGGTCACCGGGTGGCGCAGCAGCGAGCCGAAGTGCCCGGCGAGGGACCGTACTTGCGCGGGCCGCGTCCACTCGCCGGCGTCGGCGCGCGGGGTCAGCGTGACGGTGGTGCCGGGCCGGGGCCGGGCGGAGGCGGGCAGGGTGCGCACGGTGTAGCTGCCGTCGCCGCGTCCCCGCCACTCCACGGCGGGCGCGTCGGGCGTGCGGGCGGAGCGGCTGACCACGTGGATCTCGTCCGCGACCAGGAAGCAGGACAGCAGGCCGATGCCGAACTGGCCGATGAAGTCGCCGCGTTGCTCGGCGATCCCGTCGGCGCGTTTGCTGCTGCGGCCGATCGTGGCCAGGAAGGTGTGCACGTCGGTTTCGGTGAGGCCGACGCCGTCGTCCTCGACGCGGACCACGGCCGTGTCGGCGTACAGCCGGATGCCGAAGGCGCCGGCCGGGGCGGCCGGTTCGAGGGCGTGCCGGGCGGTGAGCGCGTCCACCGCGTTCTGCATCAGTTCACGCAGGTAGACGCGGGGGCTGGAGTAGAGGTGGTGGGAGAGCAGGTCGACGAGGCCACGCAGGTCGACCTGGAAGGTGCGGTCGGCGGTGTTCTGGGGCAGGGTCATCGGCGGTCCGAAGTGTGTGTGAAGGCGTGCGACGGGTGAACGGCGGCGGACGGGGGCGAACCGGGCTCAGAAGGCCTTGCGGAAGCGCGCGTACGCCTTCTGCGGTTCGGACATGTACGTCCACGGCCACTCGGTGTACGCGCCCTCCAGCTCGCGGAAGACGTTCGAGGCCGTGCTGCTTCCGGCCAGGGACAGCGCCATGGCGAAGAAGTTGTAGTCGCCCTGCCAGCCCGGACGGCGCTCGTAGGCGTGGTGCAGGATGCTGCGCTGCGCCGCCTGCCTCAGCTCGGTCCGGATTCTGGGCTGCTGCAGGCAGGCGCTGTCGTCGGACTCCACCCACTCCTCGATGTACGCCATGGCGATCACGCAGCCGAGCCGGTGCCCGTCGGGTGCCTTGGCGAACGCGGCTCGGGCGAACCGCAGGGCCTCGCCCGGCTCACCGCCCCAGCGGGGCTGGAGCTGGGACAGCCATTCGAGGTGGACCTCCAGGTCGAGCGGGTCACGGCGCAGGGCGGCGTCACGCCGGGTCTCCGCGACCACGGAGCCGAGCGACATGCCGCGCGCGGAGGTGAGCAGGTGACGCCACGGCGTGATCCAGTCGGGACGCAGCTCGGCGGCCTCGAACAGGTGCTGCTCGGCGATGTTCAGCCGTTCGTGGAAGACCTGCCACTGCTCCCGCTTGACGTCCACGGCACGCGCGCTGGTGCGGGCTTCCCAGCCCCAGTTGACGTGCCGCGCCCCGGATATCAGCAGGGCCAGGGCCCGGTGCTCCTTGTCCTCCTCGACGGCGCGGACGATCCAGTCCTGCACCCCGTCCAGGACGGCCAGCCTGCCGAGGACCTGGTGGTCGTGGCCCAGGTCGAAGGGGGCGAGGGCGGCCTTGACCGCTTCCCAGTCACCGGTGCCCGCCGCCTCCTCGACCGCCAGCGCCCGTGCGTCCCCGAGGGCGCGCAGGACGTACGTCCCGTTCTTCCTGCGCGGTGTCGGCAGCGCGTACGGATCCGCCCCCGATCCGTCCCCACCCCTGCCGAACAATTTGCCGAACATGTCGCGCCCTCCCCTGGTCCGCGTGATCGTTCGCGCATCATAGGGCGCCCCACTGACAGTGATGGCACAGGGTTTTCACATCGGGCTCACGCGAACGCCCCAGGTCGTACGGGGTGTGCCGGTACGTCCGGCACAGGGGCGCCGGTTCCGGGTACGCCAGGCTCCGGCGTCGAGGTCGGCGCGAGGGAGGGCAGGCAACCGGCGGGCAACCGGAGATGCACGTGCCTGCCCTCCCCTGCACGAGCCACGCGCACGGGGAAAAGCCGGAGCTCACAGGGTCGGTCTTGCGACCCGTTTGCCGCAGCGCACGGCTGTTCCCCGTCCCTCACACCCGCGGCGGACGCGGCTGGTGCAGCGGGGCGCTGCTGCCCAGCAGTTGGGCCGCCTGGTACTGCGCCTGCTCGGCAGCCGCCTGAGCATCCGCCACGGCGTCCCCGCGCTCGCGCACGAGGTCCTCGTAGATCGGTGGGGGGTCCCCCTGGTTCCAACTACCTGTCACTGTGCTGGCCTTTCCGTCTCGGACACGTCTGCGGTAGCGGCTTCGGCACGGCGCTCGGCTTTGGACCTTCGACCTTCAACCTTCGGCTTTCGGTTTTCGGCTTTCGCGAGGCCCACGGAAGCGCCACGTTCACGTCGGATCAGGCTCGGTTGATCCGCGCGGCAATGCCGTGGCCGATCAAGAGGTAAATGACGGCCGGAAGTCCATAATTGAGGATGACCCGTAGCCCCTCTGTGTCCATGGTGAAAATATCCTGTGCCCACCCGGACAGCCAATCTGCCGCCCCGTGCACGAATTCGACGAAGGGGTTCGCCTGGTTGGCGTCGAGCAGGTGGAGCACGATCCACAACCCCAGCAGGCCGGCCGCCACGTCGGCGATCGTGCAGATGGTGAGGGCCGTTCTACGTGCGGCGTTCTGGTTGCGAACCGAGTGGTCGGGCGCCGGCGGACGGTCGTAGCTCCGGTATCCGGAAGCCGGGTCGGTGTTGTTCATGGGGAATCCGCTCTGACGGGTGTGTTTTCTCCCTCTACAGCGCCCCGTATTCGCCGCCGTGTTACACCCCACGGCTGGAAAACCACAATGTCGCCGCCTATTCGGTCACGTACACAAAAGGTCACACTGCGCCGTACATTCCGGGCGGCGTGCGACGCGGTCACGGCGGCATACACCATCTTCGAACGACAGCCGAGCCCTGCAACTGACGCGCCGTCCGACCGCAACGTTCTCCACCCTCGTCCCTCCAACGGCTGTGCGCACGTTGTCGTGGAGTCGCGGGGTAGCGTGCTTCGCATGGACCTTCACACCACCGTGGAACGCGCTCAACGCCTCAAGCAACTGCACGCACAGAACGAGCCGCTCGTGTTGCCGACCGTCTGGGACGTCTGGTCCGCCCGCACGGCCGTGGCCGCCGGGTTCCCCGCGCTGACGATCGGCAGCCATCCTCTCGCGGACTCGCGTGGGGCCGATGACCACGAGGGGCAGACCTTCGAGGAAGTGCTCGCCGCTGTCCGACCGATCATCGCGGCCGTCGATGTCCCCGTCTCCGTGGACCTGGAGGCCGGTTACGGGCAGAAGCCCGCCGACCTCATCACCGGGCTCATCCAGGTCGGCGGCGTCGGACTCAACATCGAGGACACCGTTCACTCGGACGGTGGCCGCGTGCGCAGCACGGACGAGCACGCACGCTTCGTGGCCGGCCTTCGCACGGCGGCTGACGACGCGGGAGTCCCGGTCTGGGTGAACGGGCGCACCGACCTCTTCATGCACGCGTCGGATGCTTCCGGTGTCCTCGATGACGCGATCGAGCGGCTGCGGGCCCTGGAAGAGGCCGGCGCCGACAGCGTCTACCCGGTGGGCATTCAGGACGATGACGAGCTGCTCACCGCCGTGACCGGGGCCGTCAGCCTGCCGGTGAACTCCACCGCCCATCCCGCCAAGCACGATCTCGAGCGGTTCCGCCGCCTCGGAGTCCGGCGCATCACGTACGGCCCGCTCCTGCAGTTCGCCCTGGCCGACAGCATGAAGGACATGCTGAAGCCCTGGGCGCCCTGAGGAGCCGACCGAGTGACGGGGCCGTCTGCCGGAAGCCGCTGCACGCGCGTGCCCGGTGCCGCAACGCGAGGACAGGGCGGCGATCGTTCGGTCCGCGGGGTCAGGCGGAGGGCTTCCCCTGGTGGGCGTGCGCGCGCAGCTCCTCGTTGATGCGCTGGGCTTCTTCGAGTTGGTCTTCGAGGATGATGATGCGGCAGGCGGCCTCGATGGGGGTGCCCTGGTCGACGAGTTCGCGAGCCCGGGCGGCGATGCGCAGCTGGTAGCGGGAGTAGCGCCGGTGGCCGCCCTCGGAGCGCAGAGGTGTGATCAGGCGGTGGTCGCCGAGGGCTCGGAGGAAGGCGGGGGTGGTGCCGAGCATCTCGGCGGCCCGGCCCATCGTGTAGGCGGGGTAGTCGTCGTCGTCGAGGTTGTCGACGGGGCGCGATGTGGCAGCGGGCATAGACCTCTTCTTCCGGGGACGCGTCGGGGGGCCCGAACGCCGTCCTGGCGTTCGGGCCCCGAGCTTTCAACACCATCTACCGGCGCAGTGCGCCGGTCTTCTGTGTCCGCAGGGAGTTCCACCTCGGAGGGCGGGGCTGCGGGGATCGCGGATGCGTGACCGGGGACCACCTTCCAATCCGGGGCCTGCGGTACCCGGGCGGTCTCGCTCGCCCGGGCGATCCTGATGGCGCTTCGCTCCTTACCTTCGGTTACTGCTGATGCGGGATGCTCGCGGCCCGCGGGCCGCGCCTTGCTTGACGTGCCTGCGCGGCAGTTCTGCCTGCCGCGCCCACTTCGACTCTGGGTACGTGCAACAGCCTAGCTCCACGACTCGTGGATTTCTACTGTCGCCGCGATAGATTTTCTTCCCAGTCAGTGCAGGTGCTCTGTCGTGGACGCACCCGGAAAGAGCTCCCGGAGGAACTCGTCCAAGCGGAGGGAGCCGGGTGCCGTCTTCGGCACCCGGCGCCCAGCGGCTCGCTCAGGCGTCGATGATGACGGGGATGATGAGGGGCCTGCGGCGGTGGGTGCGGAACGCCCAGTTCGCCACGGCGCGGGCGATGAGTTGTTCGAGCTGGCGCGGGTCCCCGACGCCTTCCTCCGCCGCGGTGGCCAGGGTCTTCTCGATGACGGGGATGACCGGTTCGAAGGTGGTGTCGTCGTGGACGAAACCGCGGGCCAGGAAGTCGGGAGCCTCGGCGAGCGCGCCGGTGTCGGCGTCGACGATCGCCACCACCGTGACCACGCCTTCCTCGGCGAGGGTGAGGCGGTCCTTGAGGGAGGCCTCGGTGGCGCCGCCCACTTCCATGCCGTCCACGTAGACGTTGCCGGCGGGGACCTTGCCGGTGATGGACGCGCGCCCGTCCACGAGGTCGACCACGACGCCGTCCTCGGCGATGACGACCCGTTCGGGATCGACGCCCGTACGGATGGCGAGGTCGGCGTTGGCCCGCAGGTGGCGCCATTCGCCGTGCACCGGCATGACGTTGCGGGGCTTGACGATGTTGTAGCAGTAGACGAGTTCGCCGGCGCTCGCGTGCCCGGAGACGTGCACCTTGGCATTGCCCTTGTGGACCACGTGGGCACCCCACCGGGTGAGTCCGTTGATCACCCGGTAGATGGCGTTCTCGTTGCCGGGGATGAGGGAGCTGGCGAGCAGGACGGTGTCCCCCTTGCCGATGCGGATCATGTGGTCCCGGTTGGCCATCCGGGACAGCGCGGCCATGGGTTCGCCCTGGGAGCCGGTGCACACCAGCGTGACCTTGTGGTCCGGAAGCTTCTCCAGCTCCTTCGTGCTCACGACCAGTCCCGAGGGGACCTTCAGATAGCCCAGGTCACGGGCGATGCCCATGTTGCGGACCATGGACCGGCCGACGAAGGCGACCTTGCGGCCGTACTGATGGGCGGCGTCCAGGACCTGCTGGATGCGGTGCACATGGCTGGCGAAGCTGGAGACGATGACGCGGCGCGGCGCGGTGCGCATCACCTGTTCGATCGCCGGGTTCAGCTCACGCTCGGACGTGGTGAAGCCGGGTACCTCGGCGTTCGTGGAGTCGGTGAGGAACAGGTCCACGCCCTCCTCGCCGAGACGGGCGAAGGCGCGTAGATCGGTGATGCGGTCGTCGAGGGGGAACTGGTCCATCTTGAAGTCGCCGGTGTGCAGCACCATCCCGGCCCGCGTGCGGATCGCGACCGCGAGGCTGTCGGGGATGGAGTGGTTGACCGCCACGAACTCGCAGTCGAAGGGCCCGAAGCCGCGCCGGTCCCCCTCCCGCACCCGTACCGGGCGCGGCCGGATCCCGTGTTCCTTGAGCTTGGCCTCCAGGAACGCCAGCGTCAGCTTGGAGCCGACGACAGGGATGTCGGACCGCTCACGCAGCAGGTACGGAACGCCACCGATGTGGTCCTCGTGGCCATGGGTGAGGACGACGGCCACGACGTCGTCCAGCCGGTCCCGGATCGAGGTGAAGTCCGGCAGGATCACGTCCACGCCGGGCTGGGTCTCCTCGGGGAACAGCACGCCGCAGTCGACGATGAGCAGCTTGCCGGCGTGCTCGAAGACGGTCATGTTGCGGCCGATCTCACCCAGGCCGCCCAGGGGGGTGACACGCAGCCCTCCTTCAGGCAGGGCAGGGGCGGCCTTCAGTTCAGGGTGCGGATGACTCATACCCTGACGGTACCCGGAGTGCCGGACAGGATGATCCATTGCCCTTGTGATCCCTTCCGCCCGGCGGCCGCCGGGGGCAGCGGTACGGCGCCGGGTGGGCGAGGACCGAGCAACGCGACGGCCGAACGACAGCCGGCCGACAGCCCCGGGACGGCCGAGGGACAGCTGAGCGCGTGCCTCGACGCGCGCCCCTGGCCGCCGCCGTGCGCCAGCACGCGGGCCGTCCGCGCCCCGCTCACCCGGCTCACCCGGTCGCGGCACCGCTGCACCGCCCAGGCAGGCCGGTGCATAGAATCCGGTGCCATGCCGAAGCCTGACGAGCTGCTCGTTGCCATAGCCGCCCTCGTGGAGACCGGCCGGAGCAATCAGATGTCCCTGACCGCGATCACCAGTGGTGCCGTCATCACCGGTCGGCTGGCCCCGGAAGCCATGTGGAGGCAGCGGGTGTCCGAGGTGCTGACGGACTCCGCCGACCTGGGCGCGTTCTCGGCCGTCTTCGACACCCCCGCGGAGAAGGACGGACCGCCCACGCATCTGCATTTCCACGTCGCCCGGATCCTGCAGGGCACGGTGGGGATTCCGGAGACGGGCGGGATGTACCGCGTCGCGATCGAGGACGTCAGCGCCTGGACCGTGGGCGACTTCAGCTACTCCGACCACTGACGAGATCGACCCGCTGCAAGGGTGGGGCTCTGCCGGCGTACGCCGGTGGGGCCCCGCTGGGCGCCGGTAGGTCGAGGCCGAGGTCAGGAGAGGTAGTCCTCCACCTGCGAGGCCGGGCGTACGTGCGCGTCCCCGGGGTCCTGTCCGGCGGCGGCCCGGGCGCGGCGCTGGCGCAACAGGTCCCAGCACTGGTCGAGTTCCGTCTCCAGCTGAGCCAGTCGCTCGTGTTCGGTCGGCTGGTCGATGGTGTTCTCGGCCAGGCGGTCGCGCAGGTCCTTCTCCTGGCCGATCATGTCTTGGATACGGCCGAGGATCTGCTTCTCGGCCTCTGCTTCGGAATTCGACATGGGATTCACTCCCTCAGGACGGGATGCTCGGCTGTGCCCACGCAGCCGAAGCACGGTGGATCTGCATCAGTCGGTCCAGGCGGTGAAGAGCATGTTCAGGCCCTCCGCCATGGTGGGGTGAGCGATGATCGAGTCCCTGAGCAGCGTGTACGGGGCGCCTGCGAGCATGGCCGTCTGGACGACCGTCAGGACCTCGGACGCGTCCGGGCCGATCAGCGCCACGCCCAGGATCCGTTCGGTTGCCCGGTCCACGACGGCCTTCCAGACGCCGCGCGTGTCCCGGAGCGTACGGGCTCGCGGAATGGCCGCGACGGGCATCCGGGCGATCCGTACGTCGTAGCCGGCGGCCCGGGCCTCGGTCTCGGTCATGCCGACCCGGGCCAACTCGGGGGTGGTGAAGAGGTTCCACGGCACCAGCCGCCCGGACGTGCGCCTGTCGCCGCCTGCGATGTTCGCCTTGACGATCCGGTAGTCGTCCAGGGACACGTGCGTGAACTGCGGGCTGCCGGCCACGTCGCCGACCGCCCAGGTGTGCGGGGCCGTGGCCGCCAACCGGTCGTCGACCTCCACGAAGCCACGCGAGTCCGTCCGGACGCCGGCGGCGTCCAGGTCGAGATCCCGCGTCACCGGTTCCCGGCCGACGGCCACCAGCACGTCCGTGCCGGTGACCTCGCCTCGATCACCGAGGTCGACCGTGACACCGGACGGGCCGCGTGAGACTCCGATGAGCTTGACGCCCGTACGCAGATCCACGCCGGCCTCACCGAGGAAGCCGGTCAGCGCCTCCGATACGTCGGGGTCCTCCCGGGGCAGTACACGACCACCGCGGTGCAGCACCGTGACCCGGCTGCCGAACGCGGCGAACATGTGGGCGAACTCCAGTCCGACATAGCCACCGCCGATGACGATCAGGTGTTCCGGGAGCCGGTCCAGGCGCAGAAGTGTCTCGCTCGTGAGGGGCTCCGCCTCGGCGAGCCCGGGAAGGTCGGGCATCGCGGGTGTCGTACCGGTGTTGATCACCACGTCCTTGCCGCGCAGGATCCGGTGGCCTCCTTCGTTCAACTCGACGCGGACCGTGCGCTCCCCCGTGAAGCGCGCGGTCCCCAGGATGAAGTCCATGCCGCTTTCGATGAATTGGCGGTGGTTGAGGTCGACCATCCCGTCGACCACGCCCTCCTTGTGCGCGCGCAGGAGAGCCAGGTCGGCCACGGCCTCGCCGGTGCGGACGCCCACCTGTTCCGCACGGCTCAGGCTGTCGAGGAGTCTGGCGCTGGTGACGAGGCTCTTGGTCGGAATGCACGCCACGTTGATGCAGGTGCCGCCGATCATGCCCCGCTCGACCATGGCCACGCGTCCGCCTCCGCGGGCGATGTCCATGGCGAGGGTCTTGCCGCCCTTGCCACCCCCGACGACAAGGAGATCGACCTCTTCCACACCCGTGTCCGCCTGCGCCATGCCCCGCTCCTTCACCGCGAATGCCGTCCCCCCATCCTCATCCGCGGGTCCGCCGGTCGCATCCGGCGGCCGTATCACCGGCCGGACGGGCGCGGCGTCGTCACCTTCGGTGCCGGCTCCGTACGCGGTGTGCTCGTCGGCGGGCGTTGCCTACGGGTGTGTGTCCGTGATCGCGATGACCTGGTCGAGGCGGTCCCTGGCGGCCACCAGCTCGTCGATCTTGGCCTGGATGCGTTCGCGCTCGACGCGCAGCATGGCTCGCTGGTCGGCGTCGGTGTGGCCGGCTTTCCAGCACGGAAGCAGTTCGGTGATCCTGCTGCTGGTCAGGCCGGCGGCGTACATCTGCTGGAAGAACCGGACCATGGCGATGGCGTCCTGCCGGTACAGGCGCTGGCCGGACGGACTGCGTTCCGGGGCGAGCAGTCCCTGCTCCTCGTAGTAGCGCACCGCGCGCACCGAGACGCCGGCGCCCTGTGCCACCTCACCGATGCGGATCAGGCGCTCGCTCGTGTCCGTCGTGCCAGTCAACGGTGACTCCTTTCACCCTGCCGCCGACGATCAGCACTTGCCTCTGACGTCAACGTCAGGTTTTAGCGTACGGGACATGGACATCAAGAACTCCGTCGCCCTTGTCACCGGAGCGAACCGTGGCCTGGGTCGCGCTTTCGCCCAGCGTCTGCTGGAGCGGGGCGCTCACAAGGTCTACGCGACAGCCCGCCGCCCGGAGGCCGTGGACCTGCCCGGCGTCGAGGTGCTGCCCCTCGACATCACCGACCCCGCGTCCGTCAGGGCCGCCGCCGAGGCCGCCCCGGACGTCTCCCTCCTCATCAACAACGCGGGCATCAGTACGGGGACGGACCTCGTGACCGGATCACTGGACACGCTGCGCCGGGAACTGGAGACCAACACGTTCGGCCACCTGGACATGATCCGGCACTTCGCGCCGACGCTGGCCGCGAACGGCGGGGGCGCCATCGTCAACGTCCTCTCCGCCATGTCGTGGTTCGGTGGCAAGGGAGCCACCGGCTACCACCTGACCAAGGCCGCCGCGTGGGCCATGACCAACGGTGTGCGCCTGGAGCTCGCCGATCAGGGCACGCTCGTCACCGCCGTGCACCTCGGACTGGCCGACACCGACATGGCCGCCGGCTGGCCCGTGGCCAAGATCGCTCCGTCCGACCTGGCCGATGCCGCGCTCGACGGGGTCGAGGCCGGGTCCGCGGAGGTCCTCGCCGACCAGTGGAGCCGGGATGTGAAGTCCCGTCTGCCGCTGGCGCCGGAGGAGTTCAACGCCGCCATGGACCGTGCTCTGGCGGCGCTGGTGGCGGGCTGAGCTCAGCGGCCCCGTTGAGCCCTCCATGGGTTCGACGGGGCCGGCCACGCGCACGGCGGGGCGGTGCCCGTGGTCGGCCTCCTGCGACTGCGGCCGCGGGGTCACGCAGTGGCGCGGCGGGAGCGTCGACGCCCGTGTCAGGCGCGGCTTTCGCCTCCGTCGGGCGTTTGTTCGTCGGCCGGCCGGCTCTCCCTGCCGCCCGGGTGACGCCGGTGCCAGATCAAGAAGACCGCGCTGGACACCACCGCCCAGCCGGTCAGTACCAGGAACGGGAAGGCGTGCTGGTGCCCGGAGAAGTACACCGCCGTGTGCTGGGCGTTGACCGAGGCGCCGGGCGGCAGCCACCGTCCGACGGTGCCCAGCACCGACGGCAGCAGCGGCCATGAGACCGCGCCGCCCGACGACGGGTTGCCCAGCACGACCATCACGCCCCAGGTCGGGATCATCGCCCAACGGCCCATCAGCGTGTTGAACATGGTGAAGGTCATGCCGCTGGTGAACATGGTGAGTGCCAGGATCGACCACGATTCCGCGAACGGCAGCGCGAGTGCCCCGAGCAGCCAGTCCACGGCCGCCGCGATGGCGAACCCGCCCAGCAGCGCGTAGGTGTCCGTGAAGGCGATCCGTTCGGCCGGAGTGAGCGCCGGAGCGTGGACGCTGAGCTGGATGGCGCCGATGAAGCCGATGATCACCGCGGCGAGCGAGATGTAGAAGATCGCGAGGCCGCGGGGATCGCCCTTCTGCAGTGGGTTGACGTCCCGGACGGTCACCGACACGCCGGTCTCCCGTCCCACCGCCGGAGCCGCCTGCCTCAACAGCTCCGCGACCGAGGCGCCCGAAGCCGATGTCACGTCCAGCACCACATGCCGCCCGCCGTCACGCAGCTCGAGGATCGCGAAGACGCGTTGGTCCTCGACGGCCTCCAGCGCCGCCTCCTTCGAGGCGTACTCGTGCGTGGTCACCGAGGAGTTGAGGGCTTTGCCCAGCCCCGCCAGATACTCCTCGCCGCGCTGAGCCTCGAACGACCCGATGACGGCCGTCGGAAGGCGGTGCGGGGTCGGATTGGCCATCGCGTACGTGTACGACCAGGCGAACAGCCCGGCCGCCACGGACACGATGAACACGAGCACGATCGCGGGCCACTGTGGGCTCCTGCGAAGGCGGGCCCAGCGGCCCTCGGGCCGTTCCCGATCGTCCTGCACGCCGCCCGTCCCTCATCCCTCGCACTCGCGTCGCCGATGCTCACCCAGGCGGAACGAGGCGCCTGAAGCCGTGCCCGCGCGTCGCCGGCGGGGCGGGTCCGCGGCAGCGTCGCTCCGTCCCGTTCAGCCGTCGGCTCGGCGTAGCGCCTTGAAGCCCGGCCCCATCCTCACGCGTCGCACACGGCGATCGAGGCACCAACACCCGCCGTGACCGGGTGAAAGCCACCATGGGCGGCCGGCCTGTTCGGCGTCCGACTCAGGGGCCGGGCGGGGGCAGACGGGACGGGGCCGTGTTGCTCACCTGCTGGAAGACGAGCGACGTGCGGAATCCGGTGATCTCGCCTCGCTTGCTGAGCCGGTCGGTCAGGAAGGCGTGCAGGTGGTCGAGGTCCTGGACCGCCACGTGGAGGAGGAAGTCGTCGCCTCCGGAGAGCACGAACACGTGGAGCACTTCCGGCAGGCCGCTCGCGAAGCCCTTGAAGCCGTCGATGACGGCGCGGCTGAGCGGGCGCACTTGGACCGAGACCAGCGCCTGCACGCCACGGTTCAGCGCCGCGGGGTCGATGTCCGCGTGGTAGCCGCGGATGACGCCCCGGCGGTGGAGCGAGCGGACCCGCTCCAGGCAGGTCGAGGGAGCGATGCCGAGTCGCCGCGCGAGCTCCCGGTTGGACATCCGCGCATCCGTTTGGAGAAGGCCGACAATCTCTGCATCAAGTTCGTCCATGGCCGGCAACCGTAGCCCACTTTCACGCAGACGTTCGGTGGCGGTCCTCCTTCGCGCGTCATCCGTGCAGCATGACGGCTGACATCCGAACGTATGAGGGGACGCGGTGCCATGGTGCAGCACGAGCAGGTCGTCATCCACACCGGTAGGCGCTCAGGGCTGGTGGTGATCGTGGCCATCCATTCGACGGTCCTCGGCCCGGCGGCCGGTGGGCTGCGCCTCTGGAGGTATCGGGACTGGCGGGACGGACTCGCCGACGCCCTGCGCCTGTCGGCCGCGATGACCTCCAAGTTCGCGGTGGCCGGGCTGCCCAGCGGAGGGGGCAAGACGGTCGTGGTGCTGCCGGAGGGCGGGCCGCTCGACCCCGGTCGGCGCGACGACGTGCTGCGTGACGTGGCGGACGTCATCGCTTCGCTCGGGGGAAAGTACGCCACCGGACCGGATGTCGGGACCGGCCCCGACGACATGGCCCTGATCAGCGAGACCACCCCGCACGTGTTCTGCCGGCCGGCGCATCTGGGCGGCAGCGGGGACTCCTCCCCGCACACCGCGCAGGGCAGTCTGGCCGCGCTGAGGGCTGTCGGACGGCAGGTGCACGGCACCGCGAGCATGGACGGCCGCCGTCTCGCCGTCATCGGGCTGGGGCGCGTCGGAGCCGCTCTCGCCCGCCTGCTCGCCGCCGAGGGGGCTCACCTCACGGTCACCGACGTCGACGCGGGGAAGCGTGGCGTCGCCGAGGAGCTCGGTGCCGTCTGGAGCTCACCCGACGACATCCTCGGCGCGGAGGTGGACATCGTCGTCCCCGCTGCTCTCGGATCCGTCCTGACCAGGCAGAACGTGGCCGGGCTGCGCTGCCGCGCGGTGGTGGGACCGGCGAACAACCAGCTCGCCTCCCCCGACGTCGCCGACCTGCTGCACCATCGCGGCATCCTCTGGGTGCCGGACTACGTCGCGAGCGCGGGAGGGGTCATCCATGCCGTCAGCACCGAACTCCACCACGCCGGCGCCGATGAGGCCCGGACGCGCGTCCTCGCCATCGAGAACACGGTCCACGATCTGCTGGACACGGCACGCCGGCGTGGCCAGACCCCGGCGCAGGCAGCCGACGCGCTGGCCACGGACCGGCTGCGGGCCGCAGCGGCCTCGGCGTGAGACGCCACGTCTCTCAGGCTCCGACACGGGCCGCCGGTGCGCTGCGCTCCTCGTGTCGTTTCCGTCCAAGACGTCGTCCCTGCCGCCACCTAACCTGACGTCACAAGCGGTGCCCGTGATGAGGAGACGCAGATGCGCAAGCTGGTCTACACCGGATTCATGTCGCTCGACGGCGTGCTGGACTCGCCCGGTGGGCCCGAGGAAGGGCACCGCAGCGGGGGCTGGGTCGTGAAGGACCTGGAGTTCGTCCCGGAGGCGTGGTCGCTGAAGGGCGAGGAGCTGGCCGACACGACGGCGCTGATGTTCGGCCGTCGCAGCTACGAGGCGTTCGCACCCGTCTGGCCCGCCTCCGACGACCACGCCTCCTACAGGGAGCTGCCCAAGTACGTCGTGTCGAGCACGCTGTCGGATGACGCCCTCGTCGAGGGGTGGGGGTCCCTGACGATCCTGCGGACGACGGAGGATGTGGCCCGGCTCAAGGAGGGCGAGGGCGGCTCCATCTACATCCACGGAAGCGCGGAGTTGGCGCGGCGGCTGTCGGAGGCCGGTCTGATCGACCAGTACAACCTGCTCGTCTTCCCCGTCCTCCTCGGCGCCGGAAAGAGCCTGTTCCACCGGGCCGACCAGGAGAAGCAGATGCTGTCGCTGCGGGAGTCGGAGAGCTACTCGAACGGCATCCTGAAGCTGGTCTACGACGTCAGGCGCTGACCCAGGTCGAGTGCGATCGCGCCGCCCGTGCCGTCGCGCAGTTGTCCGGCGGTGCGGCCCACGTAGGTGCGCAGGGCCCGGGCGAGGTGCGGCTCGTCGAAGTAGTCGAGCTTGGCGACGACGTCGGCGGCCGTGTCACCGGCCGCCAGCAGCTCCGCCGCCGTACGGGCCCGTTCGATCTGCCGTACCGCACCCCGCGTCAGACCGGTCGCCGCGCGGAAGCGGCGCTCGACGGTACGGCTGGACACGTCCGGTTCGTGGCCTCGCAGCACTTCGGCGACGAGCGGGTCGAGGATGACGATGCCGGCTTCGACCAGTCGGCCGACCAGGGCCTCGGCGTCGTCGGCGCCGGGTGTCCGCCAGCGGGCACCGTCCAGCCGGAACGTCCGGCGGGTGGTGTCGGGGAGTTCCACGCCTCCATCGACCAGTCGCGGGGTGGGCAGGGCTCGCAGGGAGGTGCCGACGGCGAAATCGATGCCGGTGAAGACGGCGCCTTCGGGGACGGGGGCCGTGCTCGTCCGGGTCTCCGGACCGGTGACCGCCGCGTAGGGCCGGCCGTCCTGCTCCCAGAACACCAGGCCCCAGCGCACACCGGCGACGGACGTCATCGTCGTGACCCGCTCGCTGGTGCAGGTCCACACGCTGTCGACCCACGGTGAGTCCGACCGCCGTATCCCGAAACGCAGCTCCACGCCTGCAGGATACGACCGGCGGACGTAGCCACGGGCCGACAGCGGAGCCCGAGCGACCCCGACGTCCTCAGAGTCTTCGGACTCGCTCTTGTTTTGCGGCGCCACCGGACCCAGGTGCGAGGGAGAGCGCACGCTCGCGTCGAAGGCGGGCGGGCCGGCGTGTCAGACGAACGCGCTCTCGCCCGTGATCGCCTTGCCGACGATCAGGGTGTTCATCTCCCTGGTGCCCTCGAAGGAGTAGATCGCCTCCGCGTCGGCGAAGAAGCGGGCGACGTCGTAGTCCAGGACGATGCCGTTGCCTCCGAAGATCTCCCGGGCCCAGGCCACGACCTCCCGCATGCGAGCGGTCACGTGGGCTTTGGCGAGTGAGGAGTGCTCGTCCTTGAACACACCGGAGTCCTGCAGCCGCGCCAGTTGAAGGAGCATGCCCCAGCTCGACGTGATGTTGCCCAGGCTCTTCACCAGGAGGTCCTGGACGAGCTGGAAGCCCGCGACGGGCCGGCCGAACTGCCGGCGTTCGGTGGCGTAGCGCAGGGCCAGTTCGTAGGCGCCGATCATCACGCCGAGCGCCTGCCAGGCGACGCCGCTGCGCGTGGCGCGCAGGATCTCGGCGACGTCACGGAAGGAGGACGCGTTCTGCAGCCGGTCGGCCTCCGGTACGCGGACGTCCTCCAGGGTGATGTCCGCGTTCTCGACCATGCGCAGCGAGGTCTTGTTCGCGATCCTCTCCGCCGTGAAGCCCGGGGTGCCCTTGGCGACGACGAATCCCTTGACCTGGTCGTCCTCGACGTCCCGGGCCCAGACCACCACGTGGTCTGCGAAGGTCGCGTTGCCTATCCAGCGCTTGGCGCCGTTGAGGACCCATGTGTCGCCGTCGCGCCGGGCCGTGGTGCGCATGCCGACCGCGATGTCGGAGCCGTCGAGCGGCTCGGTGAGCGCGAACGCGCCGATGGTGTCCATCCTGGCCATGGCGGGCAGCCAGCGGTCACGCTGGGCCTGGTCGCCTCCGGCCTGGATGGAGTACATCGCGAGCCCGTTGTGGACGCCGAAGAAGGTGGCGACCGAGGCGTCGACCCGGCTCATCTCCATCGCCATCATGCCGGTCAGCAGGTGGCTGGCGGCCGGGCCGTGGTCGTCGCCGTAGCCCTCGTACGACAGTCCGACCAGCCCGCTGTCCCGGAATCTGCCGATCAGTTCCTTGGGGAAGACGCCCTCGGCCCAGTGTTCGGCCACCAGGGGTGCCACCTGGTCCCGCATGAACTCCCGCGTCCTCAGCAGGGTCTTGCGCTCCTCCGGGGACAGGGCGGCTTCGAAGTCGTAGAAGTCGGCGGCGTTCTGAAGATCCGTATGCGTGGTCATGGGTTGCCGTCTTCCACGCTTCTGTCGCGTGATGCGTCTGCCCGCGTGTATTCGTGCGGGGTCATCGAGGGGGGCGGGAGCGCCGGGACTCGGAGTTGTGCGCGTCCCAGTCGGCGCGTCCGCCCGGGCCCATCACCCCGACGTCGACACCGAGTTCCTCGGCGGTCGACCGCCGCAGCTCACGGCGGGCCACGCGGGTGACCACGGCGGGGAACAGTGGGCGCAGGGGCTGGCACCAGCGCAGCCAGGGCGGGGCGTAGATGTGGGGGGCGCGGCGGTGCACTCCGGTGGTGAGCCACCCGGCGACCTGTTCGGGGCTGTGCACACGGCGGGCGAACCACGGCTGGTGGTCCCGCAGGGCCCGGAGGACGGGGTGATCGTCCAGGCCGCTGATCATGTCGGTGCCGGTCCAGTGCACGTAGGCGATGCCGACGGCGACACCGTCCGGTTCGACCTCGCCGCGCAGGGCCCGGGCGAAGGATTCCGCGCCGGCCTTGGATGCGCAGTAGGCGCTCATCATGGGTGCCGAGCCGAAGGCGGCGGTCGAGGCGATCTGCAGGAAGTAACCGCGTGTGCGGGTCAGTTGGGGCAGGAAGGCGCGGGCTGTGTCGGCCGCGCCGATCAGGTTGACGTCGATGACGCGCCGCCACAGGCCGGGGTCCATCTGGCGGAAGGGGCCGCCCGCCGCCACGCCTGCGTTGGCGACGACCACGGAGGCGTCTCCCAGCTCGTGCGCGACCTGCTCCGCCGCGTGGTCGAGTGCGTCCTGGTCCGTGACGTCGGCCTCGACACACAGGGTCGGGCCGGGCAGTGCCGATGCCGCTTCGTGGAGGGACTGCGCCTCGCGTCCCAGCAGGGCGACGCGCATGCCGGCGCCGGACAGCTGCCGTGCGAGGGCGTGGCCGATTCCGCGGGCGGCCCCGGTGACGACCGCGACCCGTCCTCGTAGAGGAGAGTCGTGGACGGCGTCCTTGTGCATACGGTTCTCGCTCTCCGGTGCGGCGACGTGTCGGCGTTTTCTGCTTGTGCCCTCCCTGGGCTGGATGCCGCTCGAAACCGTGCACGGCGCCCTCTCACCCCGACGGCCCCCTTCGGTCGCGCCAGGCTCCGGTGGCCGGCGGTCCGCGTGGGCCGGGGCTGGAGCTCGGGCCCGCACGGTGTACGGGTGTTAGCCTGCCCCGACGACCTCAACGCCTCTGCGAGGAACGGCTGATGAGCCAGGCTCTGGTGAACGGCGCCATGCTCCACCACGACGACAACGGCCCGTCGACGGGGCCGCCGGTCCTCCTGATCCACGGGCACCCTTTCAACCGCACCCTGTGGACTCCGCAGAGCAAGGCGCTGGTCGCCGCCGGCTACCGGGTCATCACCCCGGACCTGCGGGGGTACGGCGACAGTGACGTCACTCCCGGACGGGTCTATCTGTCCGACTTCGCGGACGATCTTGTCGGCCTCCTGGACTCGCTCGGCATCGACCGGGCGGTGGTCGGCGGTGTCTCGATGGGCGGGCAGATCGCCATGGAGGTACACCGGCGGTACGCCGGCCGCGTACGGGCTCTCGTCCTGTCGGACACCTCGGCACCTGCGGAGACCGCCGACGGGAAGGCGTACCGCAACCGCCTGGCCGACCGGCTGCTCGCCGACGGCATGGACGGCTACGCGGACGAGGTCATCGACAAGATGCTGGCCGCGTACAACGTCACCGCCCTGCCGGACGTGGCCGCCCATGTCCTCGGCATGATGCGGGCCACCGACCCCCGAGGTGCCGCGGCCGCCCTGCGCGGGCGGGCCGAGCGGGCGGACTACGCGGAGACGCTCGCCGATGTGCGGTGCCCGGCGCTGGTCGTCGTCGGCGCCGACGACGTCTTCACGCCGGTGTCCGACGCCGAAGCCATCGCCCGTCTCGTCCCGCACGCCGTGCTGTCCGTCATCGAGGGTGCCGGGCACCTGCCGGGCGCCGAGCAGCCGGAACGCTTCAACGACGCTCTGCTGCGGTTCCTTCAGACGCGAGTCGCCGACTCGGCCTGACGCGACGGGGCAGTGCGGATACGCGCTCTCGCGGCGGGTTCACAGGTGGCGGGCGGCGCCGGTGCCCCGCCCCCGGATACTCATGCCTTCGTTCCGGCCAGGAACGCGGTGAGGATGCGGCGCAGGCGGGGTTCGACCTCGACGACGGCGTGTCCGAGCCGGGGGTCGCTGGCGTAGAGATCGCGCAGGCGGGGGCCTGGGCTGGCCATCTGCCACAGGGCACCGGCCATGCCGGTGGCGGCGGAGACCAGATCGAGCACCTGCTGCTGGTCGAGGCCCAGGAGCCGGTGCACTTCGGCGCCGATCAGATCGACCTCGCGCAGGGTGACCAGCTTGAACGTGCGCACCGCCTCGAGTGACACGTTGCGCTCCAGGTTCAGAGGAGCCTGAGCGAGGAGATCACAGAACACGGGACGTGCCGCGAGTGTCGAGGCGAAGGCGTCGGCGACGCAGGCCGGGTCCCCTTTCTCACATGCCCGCAGTCGGGCACGGAGCTCCGCGGACCATTCGCGCCAGCCCTCGGCGGTGAGCTCGAGGAAGATCTGCTCCCTGGTCTCGAAGTAGCGCAGCAGGGCCGACTTGTGCATGCCCACCGCTGCGGCGATGTCGGTGAGGGTGACGTCCCGGATGCCGCGTTCCCCGCCCAGCCGGCGGGCCGCTTCCAGGATCGCTGTCTCGCGCGCTTGTTTGGCTTCCGCGCTTCGGGCCCGCTGGAAGGAGGCTGGGTGCGTCATGGAGTCATCATAGGAACACATAACAAAACGATGTTGCCTTATTAAGAGAACGGTGTTTCACTAAAGGCATGAGTGAAAACACTGACACCCGCACCGCACAGCAGCGCGTCTGGTTCGTGACCGGCTCCTCACGCGGACTCGGACGCTCCTTGATCACCGCCGTCCTCGAGGCGGGTGACCTCGTCGTCGCCACCGCCCGCAACCCCAAGGCACTCGCCGAGGAGCTGAAGGAGTACGGCGACCGAGTTCTCGCACTGCCGCTCGACGTCACCAGCGCCGACGCGGCCCGCGCGGCGATCGACGCCGCACTCGACCGCTTCGGCCGCCTCGACGTCGTGGTCAACAACGCCGGCTACGCGAACGTGTCGCCGGTCGAGACCTCGGACGACCACGACTTCCGGGCCCAGTTCGAGACAAACTTCTGGGGCGTCTACCACGTGACCAAGGCCGCCCTGCCCGTCCTGCGACAGCAGGGATCGGGCACCGTGGTGCAGATCTCCTCGATCGGCGGACGCGTCGGCGGCTCCCCCGGTATCGCCTCCTACCAGGCGGCCAAATTCGCCGTCGACGGCTTCACCCGGTCCCTGGCCGCGGAGACCGCACCGCTCGGGGTGCGGTTCATGGTCGTCGAACCGAGCGGCTTCGCCACCGACTGGGCCGGCTCCTCCATGACCGTTCACGCCACACCGGAGGCCTATGAGAGCACCGTGGGCGCCATGGACAGGACAGTGCGTCAAGGCGCGTCCCGCAATGCCGGCGACCCGGATCGTGCCGCCGAGATCATCGTGCGCACCGTGCGGCGCGGCGAGGTTCCCGGTCACCTGCTCCTCGGGGTGAACGCGGTGGACATGGCACTCGACTACTCCCGCCGCCAGCTCGCCGAGGCGGAGGCATGGGAGGCGGTCAGCCGCTCGGCCGATTTCGCCGAGTCGTACCCGGTGGAGCTGCCGCCAGCGCCGGGGCGGTGACCCCAAAACCGCCGCACGGGCCCGGGCGTGGCTGGTGAACGCGGTCAGGCGGCCCTCGGCAGCGTCAGCCCCAGCCGGATCTGACTCTCCGCGGTGGCCACGATGCAGTCCGCGACGTCACGGGGCTGCCAGCCCAGCACCGTACGGGCCTTGTCGTTGCTGATGAGAGGAATCCTGCCGCCGAGGACCGCGGCGTCCCGCAGGGCCGGCTCGGCCTTCGCGGCCTCGCGGACCTCCTCGATCGTCAGCTCCCTGGAGGGCAGCAGATCGGCCGCCGCGGGGAAGTGCTCACGCAGGATCCGGGCCATGCCGAAGAGGCTGATCGCCGGTCCTCCGACCGCGATGAAGCGCTCGCCGGCCGCGTCGGGGTGCGTCATGGCGCGCAGGTGGAGGTCCACGACGTCCCGTACGTCGACGGCACCGAAGTACATGATCGGCACCACCGGCATCCGCCCGGTCAGCATGGCTTCGACGAGGCCGACCGAGGCGTTCGGCCGGTCGCCCAGCTGGGGCCCGAAGATGCCGGTGGGATTGACGACGGCCAGTTCGATGTCCGGGTGGCTGCGGGCGTAGTCCCAGGCGGCGCGTTCGGCCAGGACCTTCGATTTGTGGTAGGCGGGCAGGCCCTCGGTGTCCGGGTCCGTCCAGTCGTCTTCGGTGTACCGGTCGTCCGGTGTGCGGGTGTAGCCGACCGCGGCGTAGGACGACGTCATCACGACCCGCGCCACCCCGGCCCCGCGGGCCGCGGACAGGACGCGGAGGGTGCCGTCGCGGGCGGGGAGGATGATGTCCTCCTCCCTCTCGGGCGGGGTGAACGGGAAGGGCGACGCGTGGTGCAGTACGTGGCTGACGCCGTCCATGGCGTCGGCCCAGCCGTGGTCGGCGGCGAGGTCCGCGACGGCGAACTCCAACCGGTCCCCGGGGTCGACGCCGGCCTGCCGGAGCGTCGCCCGTACTTCGGTCTCCTGCCCGGGCCCGCGGACCGTCACCCGGGTCGGGTGGCCCTCGCGGATCAGCCGGGCGACGGAGTGGCTGCCGAGGAATCCGGTGCCGCCGGTGACGAGCACCGTCCCGCGGTCCGAGGTGGCAGGGATGAGATCTTCTGTGCTCAAGGGGTTCACTCTTTCGGTGTGATGTCGCGCAAGACGCGCGTGACGTCCTCGACGGCCTGCTTCTCGGCCTCGGCGTCCCCACGGACGCGCGCGTCCCACAGGTCGGCCTTGCGGCGGAGATACGTCAGCCGCAGCCGCGACTGCTCGATGTCGGCGGCGAGCTTGTCCGCCTGGGAGGCGAACAGATCCCGCTGGGCGGCTGCCGCGGAATCTCCCAGCGCGAGCAGGTCCAGGTAGCGGCGCATCCCGCTGACCGTCATGCCCGACGAGCGCAGGCAGGCCAGCGCCACGACGCGTTCCACGGTCGCCGGCCCGTAGCGGCGGTGACCGCTGGACGCGTCCCGGGCGACCTCTCCGAGGAGGCCGATCTGCTCGTAGTAGCGCAGCGTGGGTTCGCTGAAGCCCGAGCGCCTCGCCATCTGCTGGATGGTCAGGTCCCCGGTCTGCTCTCTGGTCGCTCTCGCCATGCCGACAGCCTCCGATACCTCAAGCGCTTGAAGTCAAGCTCACTCCTCGGAAGCCCTGTCGCCACCGGTCACCGAGCCGGCCGGACGTCCCGCGCGAACGGATGCCTCGGCCGCCGGTCGCGGCGCGCGTGCGGCTATGTTCGGAGGAGGGAGCGCAGAGGCGTCGCCGAGCCGCCGCCGGACGCTTCCTTCCACAGAGGTGGTGCGAGAAGGGAATGCTTGCCTCGATGAACCACCAGAAGGTGCGCGACCAGATGAGCGACGCCGTCGTCCGTGTCCAGGCGGGTACGCCGTTCAAGGAGATCGCCCACCTGCTCCAGGAGTACGACATCACCGCGGTTCCCGTCGTGGACGAGGAGAACCGCCCACTGGGGGTGGTGTCGGAGGCCGACCTGCTGCGGAAGATGTGGGGCGAGCCGCAGGAGGGCGAGGACGAGACCGACGCCTCCGCGGGACCGGCCAAGGCCCGCGCCACCGACGCGGCGGGACTGATGACGTCGCCGGCGCTGTGTGCGCGGGAGGACTGGAGCGTGGTCGACGCGGCCCGGACGATGGCGCGGCACCGGGTCAAACGGCTCCTCGTCGTCGACGCCGACGGCCGCCTGATCGGCGTGGTGAGCCGGAGCGACCTGCTGCGGGTGTATCTGCGGTCGGACCAGGCGATCCGCAGGGAGATCGTCGAGGAGGTCCTCGTCAAGGCCCTCGGCGAGTCCCCGTCCGAAGTGCAGGTGGATGTCACGCACGGCCACGTCGTGCTCAGTGGGCGCCTGTCGTCCCGGACGGCCGTCGACGTGCTGGAGGACATGTGCCGGGAGGTCGACGGGGTGGTGGCCGTGGAGTTCAGGCCGCCGCCCCCGGCGGGCCCCGACGACCCGCCGGGGCCCCCGGCCCGCTCCGCCTGAGCGGTGGCGGGGACTCCGTCCCGTTCGCACCGGGTGCCTCCTCGCGGAGGGAGTCAGGCGTCGGCGAGGAGAGGGTCGTACGGACTGTTCGTGCGGCGGCCCGCCATGAAGGCGAGGAAGTCGCCCACGAAGGCGCTGCGCCCGTAGGTGCCGTCGGTGGTGGTGAGGTCGCGGTGGAAGGCGGTGCGGAAGAGGGCCCGGTGCTCCTCCGCGTCGATGGTCCCGCTGCCGTCCTTGTCGGTGGCGTCGAAGAGGACCTCGGCGACCCGGATGAGCGCGGGGCCGGCGAGCGAGGGGACGGCGGCCGCGTACTCCTCGGCGCTGACGCGGCCGTCGCCGTCCGTGTCGAGGGCGGCCTGGAGTTCGCGCCACCACGCGGCGAAGGCGTCGTAGAGCCGGGTCTCCTCGGGTTCGTCCAGGTCGAGGCGGGTGGACAGTTCGCGTGCCATGGCCGCGAGGTCGGGCCAGTCGAGGTGACCGTCGCCGGTCTGGTCCAGAACCTCGCGGAAGAACTCCTCCGCCGAACGCCGGCCCTCGCCCGAGGGAGCCGGTGCCGGGTCGGGGGCCGTGTCCGCGCTCAGCGGGGTGAGGAGGCGGAGCAGTGCCGACGCCTGCTTGATGCGGGCGTGCAGCGCGGTCACGGTCCGGGCGCGGGGATCGTCGCTGTCGGGCGAGAGGGACAGGACCTCGATGATCGTCTCGGCGTCGAACCAGCCGGCGGGCAGGAAGCGGGTGAGCCCGGCCGCGAGGTAGGCGCCCTGCATGAGGGTCGGGGCACCGGGCATCTCCGGCAGCCCGGCCTTGCGCCGGTAGGGCTCGGGGAGCGAGGCGACGGTGATCGCGCCGAGGAGCGGGCCGACGACCGCCCGGCCGGCCGCCCACAGCGTCGGCGCGCCGCCGAGCAGCGCCGGGGCAGGCAGATGGTCGAAGAGCCGGTACAGGATGACGCGGGCGGCCTCGGTGTTCTCCAACTCGTCCTCGACGATCCTGTCGAAGTACCGCCAGAAGTCGTTGAGGTCCTCGGGGAGTTCCCCCGCGTCGCCGTCGAGCGCGGCGAGGAACGCGCGGTACTCGGCGTACAGGCGCTCCATGGTGTCCTGGTCGAGCGGCTGGCCGCTCAGCCGGCACATGGTGACGGCGCTCTCGAAGAGCGTGGCGACGACCCAGGCGCGGGTCGCGCGGTCCATGGCGTCGTAGGCACGGCCGCGGGAGTCGGAACCGCTCATCCGGGCGTGCAGCCTGTTGAGCCGTGCGGCCTCCCGTTCGCGGACCACCGGGTCGGCGTCGAACATGCGGCGCATGCTGAGGAAGGTGTTGCGCAGCCGGCGCCACGGGTGCGCGACGAAGGTGGAGTTGTCGGCGAGGGCGGCGCCGATCTGCGGGTGGGCGGCCTCCAGCACGGTCGCGCGGATCATGGCCGGCGCCCAGCGCGGGTCGTCGAAGAAGGCGCGGAACTGTGATTCCGGGCCGAACAGGGGGGTCTCGTCGGCCGTTGTGGTTCCAGTCGTCATGACGGGTCTCCGTTCGTCTGGGATGGCACGCCGCCGAAGCGGCGGTCACGGCGCCGGTACGTCTGCAGGCAGGCGAGGAAGTCGGGGGCCCGGAAGTCCGGCCAGAGCGCCTCGGGGAAGACCCACTCGGCGTAGGCGACCTGCCAGAGCATGAAGTTGGAGATGCGCTGCTCGCCGGAGGTGCGGATCACGAGGTCCACGTCGGGCGTGTCGGGGAACGGAAGGTGGCCCGCGAAGAGGTGCTCGGTCACCTCGTCGGCCGGTGTCCCCTGGCGGATCAGGGACCGGGCGGCCTCGACGATGTCCCTGCGCCCGCCGTGATCGAAGGCGACGGTCAGCGTCATCCCCTGGTTGTCGGCGGTCAGCGTCGCCAGATCGTCGAAGTCCTGGGCCAGTTCCCGGGGGATGCGCGGGTCCGCGACCCCGAGGAAGCGGCAGCGGATGCCACGGGCGAGCAGCAGCGGCGCGTGCTTGCGCACGACCCGGCGGACCAGGCGCATCAGGTAGTCGACCTCGGTGCCGGGACGGTTCCAGTTCTCGGTGGAGAACGCGTACAGGCTGAGCCATTGGACGCCGGCCGTCCGGGCCGCCTCGATGATGTCGATGACGGTGGTCTCCGCGGCCCGGTGTCCCGCCGTCCGGGGAAGTGAACGCCGCTGCGCCCAGCGGCCGTTGCCGTCCATCACACAGGCCACGTGCCGCGGTACCGGACGGGACGGGTCGTCGTCCCGCCCCTGCTCGCCGCGCTCGGTCACACCCACCCCGTATCACCCCTCGGGCGCCCTCACCGGCGCGTTTCCTTCCAGGAGTCTGACGGCGAGGGGGGATCTTGACGGGCCGAACGGGTGGGGCGTCACCCCTGACTCATGTGCCCGAATCCTCACGGCGTCGGCCACTTCCTGCTGAAACCACGATCGGCGCGCTCGGACCGGTCAGGCCTGGCCGGTCTGCTGGATGCTGTCGCCGCGGTTGTTGATCGCGAGGTAGGTGCCGATGCGCCGGAAGTCGTTGATCACGCCGAACATGCTCTTGTCCGACGGGACGAGTGCCCGGAGCGGGGAGCCGGCCGGCAACCGGTCGAGGAGCGCCTGCTTGTAGGCGTTGAAGACCCTCGCCGTGTAGCCGGGCTCCGTCGCCGCGTTCATCCGGTGGTCGTTGGTCACCGCGATCGAGGCGAGGTCCATCAGATAGCAGTCGATCAGGTCGGTGACGTCGCCGGGTCGCGCGCCGTCCGCCCCGGCGGCCGCGTCCTGCTCCAGGATGACGGCCATCGCCACGACGATGTCGCGGTAGATGCCGTGGCGGGTGCTGCTGGGGAAGGCGGCCATGATGTGGTCGGCCTGCCCGGCGCCCTCGGTGCTCATCGTGCGCGGTGTCCTCAGGTCGGTCAGGCCGGGCACGGCGAGCGGGACGCCCGCGAACATCTCCTCCTCGTCGGGGATGTTCGTGTTCCGGGACGCGAGCGGGTGCAGACCGATCTCATGGGCCAGCATCCCCATGATGTGGCCGATGTCGTACTTCTCGAAGTAGTAGCTCGCCAGGTTGATGTCGACCCCGGCCGCACCCCGGTCGATCACGTCGGCCGGCGTCTCCGTGGTGCGCACATGCAGGGTGATCCGGCAGGGGCGCCCTCCGACGTACTCCCGGATCGTGTCGTGCCGTCGCAGCAGGTCGATGATCCGGACGGCCTTGGCGAGGTACCGGTCCTCGGTGAACTTCAGATTGGTGAAGGTGAAGTTGCCCGACGAGAACGGCACGTGAGCGGGTTGTGCCGGGGCGCTCGAATCCTGCCGCGTCCGCGCCGGGACCCCGTCGGCCGACGCGGAGCCGGCGCCCCGCCCGGGCAGGGAGACCGGGTCCACCCAGACCGACGTGTGCGGGACGGGTACGGCCGCCGCACGGGCCGCGTCCCAGGTCGGCGGGGCGTCCGCCGTCGGGGCGGGCGTGACGTCCCCGATGAGGGCGCCGAGCAGGGCGAGGTGCCGGCCGCGTAGGCCGCCGGCGGCGAGCGAGGCGTCCTCGGGGGGCTCGTTCGGGGCACCCAGCAGGCTCCCCGGCACGTGCGGGCGGTGCGGGGACGCCGCGTCGCGGTACTCGTCACGCAGGCCCAGCTGGTGGGTGAGCTCATGGACGAGCTGGACCGGGTCGGCGTCGGCCCACCAGGTGTTCTGGTCCATCGCCCGGTCGCGGCCCACCAGGTCCACGGTCAACTGCGGGCTCCCGGACGGGTCCACGTGCTCGACGGTGACGTGCAGGCGATCCCCGTTGGGCAGTCGGTGGGCGGGGGCGTTCAGGAACTCGCGCACGCCCGCCGCCAGCCGTTCGCGTACCCGGGCGGCCTGGTCCTGCGGTCCCCGGATCGCCAGGCGCACGGTGAGGTCGGTGACCGGCTCGCCGCCGTACGAGAAGCGGCGGGCGTCGAAACCGGCCCGCACCACGAAGCGGGGACGGCCGTCGCGCGGGCGGGGTGTGACCGCGGAGGTCCGCTGCGGGGGCGCGTCCGTGCCCCGCGGCAGCCGGGGTGACGCCTCGTCCCCGGTCAGGGGCTGCTGGATGCTGTCGCCGCGGTTGTTCGCCGCCAGGCTGGTGGCGAGCTGGGCGAAGTCGCGTACGACACCGAACAGTCCCTTGTCGGCGGGCAGAAGGGGGCGGGCGGGGCTGTCCTCGGGCAGGTGCTGGGCGAGCAGGGCCTTGTAGGCGTTGTAGACCTTGGCGGTGTTGCCGGGCTCCTTGGCGGCGTTCATCCGGTAGTCGCTGGTGATCGCGATGGACGCGACGTCCATGAGGTAGCAGTCGATGAGGTCCGTGACGTCCTTGGCCTTCGCGCCCTCCACTCCGTCCCGCGCGGCCCGGGCCAGCATGTCGGCCATCTGCAGGACGATGTCCCGGTAGATACGGTGCCGGGTGCTGCTGGGGAAGGCCGCCATGATGTGGTCCGCCTGGCCCGCGCTGTCGGTGTTCATGGTGCGCGGGGTCCTCAGGTCGGCCAGGCCGGGCACCGGGAGCGGGATGCCGCGGAACATCGCCTCCTCGTCCGGGATGTCCCGGTTGCGGGAGGCGAGCGGGTGCAGACCGATCTCGTGGGCCAGCATCCCCATGACGTAGCCGATGTCGTACTTCTCGAAGTAGTAGCTGGCGAGGTTGATCTGCACGCCGTCGTCGCCCAGGTCACGTACGTCGGCCGGGGTTTCCGTGGTGCGCAGGTGCAGGGTGATGCGGCAGGGGCGCCCGCCGATGTAGTCCCGGATCGTCGGGTGGTCCCCGAGCAGTTCGATGATGCGCACGGCCTTGTCGCGGTAGCGCTCGTTCGTGTGCTTGAGGTTGGTGAACTCGAAGTTGCCGGACTTGAAGGGCGTCAGGGTGCCGTCCTGCGGCATGCGGGCGGGCACGCCGGTGCCCGTGCCGGCCGGCCGGGTCCCGGGCAGCGAGACCGGGTCCACCCAGACCGACCGGCGGGTGACCGGTGCGGTGCCGGTACGGGCCGCGTCCCAGGTCCGCTCCTCGTCCTGGGGGTGCGGGCTCGGGGTCACGGGGCCGACGAGCGCGCCGAGCAGGGCCAGATGCCGTCCCCGGAGGCCGGCGGGGGTGAGGGACGCGTCGTCGGGCCGTTCGTCCAGCGCGCCGAGGAGGCTGCCGGGGATGTGGGGGCGGTGCGGCGCGTCGGCGTCCCGGTACTCGTCGCGCAGGCCCAGTTGATGGGTGAGCTCGTGGACGAGGTGGACCGGGTCGGCGTCCGCCCACCAGGTGTTCTGGTCCATCACCCGGTCGCGCCCCGCGAGGTCCACCGTCAGGTGCGGGGAGTCCTCCGGCCGGACGAGTTCGACGGTGACGTGCAGCCGGTCGCCGTTGGGGAGCCGGTGCCCGGGGTTGTTCAGGAACTCGTGCACGCCCGCGGTCAGCCGGTCGTGCACCTGGGCCGCCTGGGCGTCGGTGCCGCGCAGCGCGACGCGGACGGTGAGGTCGGTGACCGGTTCGCCGTCGTAGGAGAAGCGGCGTGCGTCGAAGCCGGAGCGCACCACGAAGCGGGGGCGGTTGTCGCGTCGCCGCTGGGACGTGCCGGTCGGCGGCGGGGCCGTTCCGGTGCCTGCCTGAGGAAGGCGCGGGCGGGCCTCGCCGGCGGTGGCGCCGGCGGTCTGGATGCTGTCGCCCTGGTTGTTGAACGCGAGGCTGGTGCCGAGACCGAGGAAGTTCCCGGTGACGTTGTACCAGCTCTTGTTCGCGGGCAGCAGCGGCCGTACGGGGCTGTCGTCGGGCAACTGCGCGGCGAACATCTCCTTGTAGGCGTTGTAGACCTTCGCCGTGTAGCGGGGCTCCCAGGCAGCGTCCTTGCGACGGTCGTTGGTGACCGCGATGGTCGCCAGGTCCATGAGGTACGTGTCGATCAGGTCGGTGACGTCCTTGGCCTTCGCGCCCTCCTCGCCCGCCTGGACGTCCTGGGCGAGCACGGTCGCCATCCTCACGACGATGTCGCGGTAGATCCGGTGGCGGGTGCTGCTGGGGAAGGCGGCCATGATGTGGTCGGCCTGCCCGGCGCCCTCGGTGCTCATCGAGCGCGGTGTCCTCAGGTCGGTCAGGCCGGGCACGGCGAGCGGGACGCCCGCGAACATCTCCTCCTCGTCGGGGATGTTCGTGTTCCGGGACGCGAGCGGGTGCAGACCGATCTCATGGGCCAGCATCCCCATGATGTGGCCGATGTCGTACTTCTCGAAGTAGTAGCTCGCCAGGTTGATGTCGACCCCGGCCTCACCCCGGTCGATCACGTCGGCCGGCGTCTCCGTGGTGCGCACATGCAGGGTGATGCGGCAGGGGCGCCCGCCGACGTACTCCCGGATCGTGTCGTGCCGTCGCAGCAGGTCGATGATGCGGACGGCCTTGTCACGGTAGGTCTCGTCGGTGTGCTTGAGGTTGGTGAACTCGTAGGTGCCCGACCGGAACGGGGTGATGGCCGCGGCCTGCGGCGTGCGCGCCGGGACCTCCGCCGGTCCGGTCCGGGGCAGGGAGACGGGGTCCACCCAGACCGACCGCCGCGTGACGGGCGTGGCGGTCGCTCGTGCCGCGTCCCAGGTCCGGCTCTCCTGCTGCGGCTGGGGCGTCACCTCGCCGATCAGGGCACTGAGCAGCGCCAGGTGCCGGTCGCGGAGGCCGGCGGCGGTGAGCGAGGCGTCCTCGGGCGGTTCGTCCAGGGCACCGAGGAGGCTGCCCGGGACGTGGGGGCGGTGGGGGGAGTCGGCGTCCCGGTACTCGTCGCGCAGGCCGAGCTGATGGGTGAGCTCGTGGACGAGGTGGGCCGGCGACGCGTCCGCCCACCAGGTCGTCTGGTCCATCGCCCGGTCCCGGCCGGCGAGATCCACGGTGAGGTGGGGTGAGTCGTCGGCGCTCACGTGCTCGACGGTCACGTGCAGGCGGTCCCCACCGGGCAGCCGGTGGGCCGGGTCGTTGAGCAACTGCCGTACGCCGTCGTCCAGTCGGCGGCGTACCTGCTCGGCCTGGTCCTCGGGGCCCCGGATGGCCAGGCGCACCGTGAGGTCGGTGACCGGCTCGCCCCCATACGTGAAGCGGCGGGCGTCGAAGCCGGAGCGCACCACGAAGCGCGGACGGCTGTCGCGCGGGCGGGGTGTGACCGTGGAGGGCTGTTGCGGGGGCGCGTCGGTGCCCTGCGGCAGTCGCGGGGACGTGCCCCGCGCCGGCGAGCCGGGCAGGTCGTCGGTGTCCATGGCCTCGTCGCCGGACTCGTACTCGGACGAGGACCCGGCGGGGTACTGCTCGTGCGTCCCCTCGGTCCGCTCGCCCTGGAGAACGCCGCCCTGGTCCAGGTAGGCGCCGATGTCTTCCGCGTTGTCCCTGATGTGCCGCACCAACGGCGGCCGTTCCCGCATCCACTGGGGCATGCGCCAGCCGGGGAAGAACATGCCGTGGGTCCCGGACGCCTGGACGCGGTGGCCGAGCGGGCGCCCGATGTGCTCGTTGACCGCCTGGTAGGCCAGGTCGCAGGAGGCGCAGGCCATCTTGAACCCGCCCATGGGAAGCGTCCGCGGCGCGTCCGGGTCGCCGGGGTTGTTCTCCCAGTGGGCGACCCAGTGCCCGAGGAGGGTGAGTTCACCGTGCTCGGAGCCGTGTTCCCCGGGTGCCGGGGTGCCGTCGCGGCCCGCCACGTTGAGGATGCGGGGGTTCGCCAGCGCCCGCTTGACGAGGTCGAGTTCGGGTGATGCGGGATGGTAGAGCCGGTACCAGCCGGTGGCGAGCGCCCGCAGCTTCGTACGGTCCCGGACGTCCCGCGCGACAGCGGGTCGTCTGCGGGCCAGCCACCGCTCGTCGCGCCTCCACTGCTGCCGCTCCCCCGCCAGTCGCCGCTGCTCCTGCTCGGCGGCCGTCTCGTCCGCCAGGAGCGTCTGCCACTGCTGCTCCAGGGTGTCGTCCCACTCCCCCGTGTCGTACTGCTCCTCCAGCCGCGTCCGCAGGCGCGCCTGCCCGGCGGTCCGGTCGGCGAGGTCGCGCTCGTCCTGGTCGAGCCGGGCCGCCCACCGCCGGTGGGACTCCTCGTCCCTGGACCACTGCTCCAGCTCCCGCACCCGCTGGGTGCCGCCCGGCTCCTGACCGGTGACGAACCAGCGCAGTTCCCGCTCGACCAGGGCGGCCTCGTCGGCGGTGAGCGCCTTCGCGCCCGTGTTGCCGGCGATGCCGAGCGAACCGTCCGGCAGGACGGTGACGGCGATGTGCGGGGTGACCTGGGCGTCGGCCTGCCGGTCCGGCTTGCGGAGCACCTCCTTCACCAGACGGGCGACCCGGTCCAGCATCCGCAGCGTGACCTCGCGGTCCCGCTCGGACGTTCCGGGCGGCCTCGTCTGCGTGAAGGGAACCCCGGTCCCGAGGCCGAGTGCCTCCCGCAGCACCTCGTACTCCTCGGAGGACAGCCGGCCGGCCTGCTCCACCTGGTCCAGGGCCTCGGGCACCCCGATCCCGGTGTGCTCGGTGAACGCGCTGTCAAACGCCACGTCGGGGAGGCCGCCGAGTCGTGCGTTGCGCCGCCGGACCACGTCCAGCAGGGCGTCGGCCCTCAGCTCGGGCTCCTCCAGCAGAGTGGCGAACTCGACCGCGAACGGGTGCTCCGGGCCCGCCTCGACGGCCTCCCGCTCGCTCTCGGAGCCGGAGTCGAGGTCCATCTCGACGTCCGAGTCCGCTCCCGACAGCGTGTGCAGGTCGTACGCCTCCTCCTCGCCGGGCAGTCCCGGGAGGTCCCCGTCGGTCGGCGACGGGGACGGCGGGGCGGTGGCCGGGTCCTGGCTCGGTGCGGGGGCCGGGGTCCGCGGGAGCAGCGGGACGAAGTCGCCGCCGCGGCGCCGGAGCCGAAGGTGCGGGCCCGCCTCGCCGGACGGGCCGGGGTAGGTGTGGGCGGTGCCGTTCTCCTCCACGAGCGTGACGGTGGTGCCCGTCGCCGCGGCGGCCCATTCGGCGACCGCGCGGTCGGCACCGGGCCCCCAGGGAGCCTCGGCGAGATGGCGGCGCAGGTGGCCGTCGCGGGCGTCCTGGCTCGGCGCGGGCGCGCCGGGGCGGACGACGAGGGGCGGTGGTGCGAAGAGCGTGTCGCGCTCGGCTCGGGAGCCGGGCAGGCCGTTCAGGCGCATCAGCTGCGCGGGCGGCACGTCGGCGCGCCGGCGTAGGCGGCCCGCCTCGTGGCGGTCCGGTCCGGGCTGCCCGGCGGCGTGGTGCAGGGCGGTGGAGAGCGCGGCGAAGAACCCGTTGCCGCGGCCGGCGGGCGCGCCCTGGGTGTAGGTGGCGCCGTCCGGTGCGGTGAGGACGCCGTCGCGGGCGAGACGGTAGCGCGGGCCGTTGGTGTCGGCGGGTGGGTGCCAGGGCGGGGTGGCGTGGCTGCGGTGCGCGGGGGCGGGGTCCGCGATCTCGTCGTCCGGGGCGGTGCCCGAGGGGGCCGCCGTCGCCGGCAGCGCGGTGGCGACCGGGGCCGGGGAGCCGGGCGGGAGGGCGGCGTGGAAGTAGCCGTCGGCGGCGAGGAGGACGGCTTCGGTGGCCGGGTCGACGGCGGCCGGGTCGGTGCCGTGCGGGAGGAAGCGCTGTTCGCGGCCCTCACCGGTCACGACGGTCAGCGGGGTGCCGAGGAGCCGCGCGGCGAGGGCGGGCAGCAGGTCGGCGCCGCCGTGGTCGCCGGCGCGGCGTTCCGGCCGGGCGAGGTGTGCGGTGTCCGCCCCCGCGGTGTCCGCCCCGGCGGTGCCGGTCTGCGGCGGCTCGACGGCGAAGGGCCGGAGCAGGGCGGCGGTGGCGAGGGCCACCCGTTGCCCCGGGGACGGCCAGAACGTCAGCGGAAGCCGGCCGAACGCGTCGAACTCGGCCTGCTGGGCGGGGGTCAACCGCACACCCGCGAAGTCGAGCTCCTCCTGCGTGAAGGTGTCCGCGACGTCGAGCGCGAGGGTGTCGAGCAGGTCCGCGTTGCGGCTCTCGCCGAGTTCCCAGGCGAGTCGGTTGCGGGCTGCCCGGACGGCCCGTTCGGTGATCGCCGGATCGCCGGGAGCGGCGGTGAACCGGGCCGCGAGGCCGGTGCCCAGGAGGTGGGGCAGCCGTCCGCGGTCCTGGGCGACGGCGATCAGCGCGTGGAAGAACGAGGCGCCGTCGTGCGGCATCTCGTGCACCTCGCGCGCCAGCGTGCCGTCCGGCGAGGTGAGGGTGCGCGGGGCGGAGTCGGTGGCGTCGGTGATCCGGTACGGCGCGGGCGCCTCGGAGCGCCACGCCGGCACGGTGTACTCCTGTGCCCGGTCCGGCACCGGGACGGAGGCGCGGCCCTGGTGGTGGGCGGTGAGGCGGGAGGCCGCGAGGTGCAGGCGGTGGTGGTCCGCGGCGGCGGCGTCGGTGTGCGCCTGCCGGCGGCGGACCTCCTCGCGGGCGGCCTGCCAGGCGGCGACGGCCGGTGACTGGGCCATGGCCTCGGGCAGGACGGTCGGCCGGCCGGGGTCGTCGTCGCCGAGCGCCGCCTGCTCCTGCGCGCTCAGGGCGAGCCAGGTCTCCCGGGCCCGGGCCCGGGCGTCGTAGTAGCCCTTCTCCGCCGCGGCGAGGTCGCCGGCCGCCTTGGCCATCGCGTCCCAGGCCGCGCCGACCTCGTCGGGGAACGTGGTGTCGTCCAGGAGGCCGTAGTCGCGGGCGAGGTCCTCGCGCAGCCAGACCAGGGCGGTGGTCTCGGCCTCGGCGGCGCGTGGGCCGCGCTTGGCCTTGCCGAGGGCGTGCAGGGGGCGGCTGTCGGTGAAGTGGTGGTCCACCTCGGACACGGTCAGCCAGCTCACGGGGATCGCGAAGAGCATGCTGCGGTCGGTGACGACCTTCAGATGGGTGCCGAGGGTGGTGTCGACGGTTCCCTTGAGGGCGGTGCCGTCGTTCGCGCCGCCGACCGGGACCGAGGCGCCCGGGTTGGTGACGCCCGCGTTGCTGTTGCCCGCGAGCGGCGAGGTGCCGACCATGCCCTCGACGTTGTCGGTGATGCCGGCCTCCAGCGCGTCGGAGGTCTTCGTTCGCCGCATGGCCTCCATGCGCGGCTTGTTCTCGACGGCGAGGAGCCGGGCGCCGCCGCGGTGCATCCTCGCGTAGAGCCGGGAGTCGGCGGTGTGGGACTGGCCGAAGAGACGGGCGGACGCCTGGGCGGGGAGCTGTGAGCCGTACGCGCCGAGGGCCTCCCGAAAGCCGGCGGTCAGGCCGACCTGGGTGGTGGCCTCCTGCTGGGCCTGCGCGGGGGCGGTGCCGGGACCGGTGAGCGGGGTGAGGCGCGCCATGCGCACGCGTTCGGTGAGGACGTGGCCGGTGTGGCGGCGGCCGAGGTCGCCGTCTCCGAGGCCGTCGGCGCGGGCGGTGGCGAGGGTCAGGGCGTCCCGCACGTTGGCCGCGCCCCGGATGTCCACGGCGAGGATGCCGGAGCCGATGCGGTCGTCGAAGGGCAGTACGTCCGGGTCGGCCCGGCCGGTGCCGTCGTCGCCGGTGCGCCAGGCGGCGATGCCCTGCGGGCGGGCCTGTTCGGCGGTCAGCATCTTCACGGCGCGGTCGGGTTCGGGCACGTCCTCCTCGGTGAGCACGCCGTCGGTGCCGTCGTCGGTGGGGGTGAGCAGGCCGGCCGGGACGATCTCGTGGAGGGTGCCGACCGACGCCACGGCGCGCGGGGACAGGAGATCACCGGCCGCGTCGGTCATGGTGACGGTCAGGACGTAGCTGGTGACGATCTCGGCGTGGGCCTGGGTGGTGGCGATGTTCGGCATCGAGGTGGTGCCGGTGGTCTCCGTCCGGGTGGCGGCACGCCGTTTGGCGGCGGTGCCCTGGAGGGAGGGGTTGGCGAGGAGGATTCCGCTCTCGGCCGCGCGCTGGCCCCCGGAGAGGGTGACGTCGGCACCTCTGTCCTGGGAGGTGCTGCCGGAGTCGTCGCGCGAGGTGGTGCGGTAGTCCTCCAACTCGAAGCCGGTACGCAGCCGTTCCACGGTGGTGGTGACCGGGGTCAGTCTGAACCGGACCTGTGCGGGGCTGCCGCCGACCGGCAGACGGCTGGGGTCGCGCCAGGTGCGGTGGCGCACCGGCAGGGTCATTCCGTCGGTGGTCAGCTCGTGCAGATGGGCGCGCAGGAAGTCCGGGGAGAGCCGCTGGAGGACCTGTTCCCGGTCGTGCGAGGGAACGCCGATCCTCGTCATGCGCTCCATGAGCTGCCGGGCGGCGTGACCGGCGTCGAGCCGGCCGCTGGGGTGGCCGGGGAAGCGGCGGCCGCGCAGGAAGGGAGGCACGCGGTAGCCGCGGCCGAGGTTGCGCGGGGTGCTGGTGCCCAGGCCGTCCGGGGCGAGCCCGGCCTCGATGACGTCCTGCATGGGCAGGTGGAACATCACCGCGTCGCGCACCCGGTGCAGTGCGGCGGCGGCGTGGCGCGGGGCGAGTGCGCGCCCGAGGCGCCCGGACAGCCGTCCGGCGGCGGTGCTGATCGCGGTCCCGGCGCGGGTGCCCACGGTGCCCATCGCCGCCGTCCAGCGGTCCCGTACGGCGACAGTCTCGGCGGCGTCGGCGACGACCAGGTACATCCGGCCCGCGTAGGTGAGGGTCGTGTTCCGCCCCCGGGTCAGGGTCTGTACGACGCTGCGGCCCTTGCCCCAGGCGTACTGGAGCGCGGTCGAGTAGGAGCCCACGACGGCCGGTCCGCCGGGCGTCTGCTGAAGCGGCATGTCGGCGCCCTGGACGCCGACGGTGGTGCGCGACACGGTGCTCGCGCTGCCGGCCACGCGGTGCTCGTTGCCGATGGTCGCTTCGAGGCTGGCCGCCTTCGGATCGCTCCTGACCTGCAGGTTCTCCAGTTCGCCGCGGACGGCCGCCTTCAGATAGTGCGTCTGGAGCGGTCCGGCACCATTGAGCCCGGTGACGCGGGAGCCGAACGGGCCCAGGTACTGGCCGAGTTGACCGGCGATGTGAAGGTCGGCCATGGCCCGCCGCAGTGCGCCGCGCACCGGCGCGCCGGGTGCGCTGACATGCCAGGAGGTGCCGGAGGCCCGGTCCGCGGTGTCCTGCATCACCTGCTGCCGCCGGGCGCCGCCCTCGGTACTGAGCACCACGTGCGGGGCGCGCAGCAGCCTGCCGACGAGCCGTTGCCCCGCCGGGTCCGTCCTCGGCGACGGACGGGTGCCGTCGAGGAGTTGGCCGGCCTCGACGGCGGAGAGCCGTACGGGTGCGGCCGTCGGCGCCGGTCCGGCGGTCGGCCGGTCGGCGGGCGCGTACCGGTCGGAGCCGTGCGCGGCGGGCACGGCGAGTTCGACGCGCCCGACGGTCTCGCTGCCCCGGTGGAACAGCGGGCGCTCCTCGACCTTGCTGACGAAGACGCCTGCGCCGAGGAGGCCGAGCGAGACGAGCCGGGCCCAGCCGCGCGGGCGCCGGTGGCCTTCGAAGGACGCACCCAGTTCCACCTGGTAGCTGTAGAGGTCGGCGCCGTTCTGGAACGTCAGGTGGTCGTGGGTGACGGCGGCCGTGCTGCGGGTGCCCTTCTGTTCGGTCCTGGCGTAACGGGCTCCCACGGACACGTTGCCGGTTCGGCGTGGCAGCCCCGCCTCGGGCACCTTGTCGTGGTCGCGCGGGGACACGCCCACCTCGATGCCGGCGGACAGGGTGGTGGAGGCCTGCTGGCTCTGCCCGGACACCTCGGTGCCGATCACCGCGTTGCGCAGCGAGCGCTCGCTCATGGTGGTCTCGAAGCGGCGGTCGGTGAGTCTCGCGCGCAGGATCAGCGTGTGGTGGCCGCGGCGGACCTTGCCGTCCTCGGTGAGGGTGACCGGCACGCCGGTGGTGGTCAGGTCGTCCAGACTCTGCGCCAGGGTGGGCCGGTTGAGCGCCTCGCGGACCTGCCGGTCGTTGTGCAGCGCGGTCCGCATCCTGCCGTCGCCGTACCAGAAGCGGGCCAGCCGCGGGTGCCGCAGCATCGACGGCGGGACGAAGAGGGACGGGTAGGAGCGGTGCAGCGTGTCGAGGACGGTGTCCGCGAAGACGCGCAGCGGGTCCGGTGCGACGGCGGGCCCGGCGTCGTTCCGGGGCTGGTTCGGCGGCTGAGTCGGTCCGCCCGGCACGGCGCTGCCCGCCCGGTCGGGGCGGAAGCCCTCGGCGCGGACCTGCCCGCCGAGGTGCACCGGGTCCTCCCGGGTGAGGTACCAGGGCACCGGAGGCTCGGCGTCGGGGTGAGGGCCGGTCCGTCCGGGCGTGCGGCTGTCCCAGCCGGCGAGGCGGCGCGCGTCCTGGGTGGAGATCCAGTCCAGGCTGACCACGCGCACGGGACGCGCCGCGGACGCCGGCTGCCCGGCCTTGCGCACCATGAGGGTGCGCTCCACCCGGTAGAGCGCGACCGGGTGGTTGCGCAGCCGTCCGGTGGTCTTGCGGGCCGCGTCCGTGCCGAGATGATGGCCGCGCCCGGAGCTGAGGTCCGCGCGGACCAGCGGCCCGCCCTGGAGGCGTACGTCGGTCTCCGGGCCGACGAGGGTGTGGTTGGGGCCCGCGGTGATCTGGATGCCGAAGCGGGTGTCGCGGACGTGGCCGCGCTCGTTCTGGTACGTGGTCTGCGTGAGGTCGCGCAGCTCCGCCTTGACCGACTCGGCGACCAGGGTGGCGCGGTGCGGGATCGACCGCTCGACGACGAGGTGCCCCAGCGGACGCAGCGCGCTCCCCCGGGTCAGCTCGGGTCCGCTGACCGGCCCGGCGAACCGGCCGAACAGGGCGAGCAGCCGTCCCGGACGGACGTACGAGACGAGGGTGCGGTGCGCCGAGCTGCCGGGCCGGGCACCGGACAGGGCGAGCGCGACGTCCTCGGGCGGGTCCACCAGGTGCAGTCCGGTGGTGTCCGTCATCCGCGGCTCGGTGCCGTCCGGGAAGGTGAGCGTCCGCGGGGCCCGGCGGGGTCCGCCGAACGGCACGGTGAGGTCGTCGGGCAGACGCCAGCTCAGGCCGTCCCGCACGGCGAAGTGCGCGGTGTGCACCTGGCCGCGCCGCCAGTTCGGTCCCGTCGCGGGCGTGGTGGCCCGGTCCGGAGCCTCGGGTGCCTCGGTGACGCGCTCCACCCGTACCCGGTAGTGGACGTCGTCCAGGTGCAGGTGCGAGCCCTCGTGGGCGCGGTGCTCCGTCTGGTCGTACGCCTGGGTGCCCAGGGCGTAGTCGGTACGGCGGGTCCAGCCCAGCGAGACGCCGATCTTCACCAGCCAGTTGAGCGGCGGGCCCATGCTCAGCGCGGCCGCGATCCGGCGCCCGTGGCCGACACCGCGTCCGCCGCCCGTGCCCGCCTGGCCGCGCCGCATGGTGTCCACGCGGGTGGTGCCGCCGTGCACGTCGGAGAAGCGTTCCCAGCGGTGGTACGGGATGGCCTCGACGGTCATCTCGAGGCCGACGCCGGACTTCTCCCGGCCCACGAGGCGTGCGCCGCGCGGGGCGGTGAAGGCGCCGGGCTGGTCGGTCAGCAGGCGCAGCAGTTCGGCCTCGTCGAACCGGTCGCGCAGGTTCTTCGGCAGCTGCCCGAGGATCTCCTCGGCGACCTGCTCGGGCGAGCGCAGGGTGAGCACGCCGGGACCCGCGAAGAGGCCGGCCGGCCGGCCCCGGCGGGTGGCGTCCGCGCGGGGCGCCGGGCCGCCGCCGTCCGGGTCGGCGCCCGGGTCGATGAGGACGGTCGGTATCCGGCTGCCGTCCTCGAAGGTGACGGTGCGGGGTGGCGGGCCCGGTGGGCGGGCGTCCGGTCCGGTGAGCAGGCGGGCCGGGCGGTACCGTTCGAGCTGTGTCTCCAGCGGTACCGGGTCTCCCCGGTCGGGCGCCTCGGTGGCGGGGCTGTCGAGGTCGGTGACCCCGCCCATGCCGCGCAGCCACTCGGCGAAGGGGTCGTCGCCCTCCGGCTCACCGGAGGCCGGAGCCCCGGGCGTCGTGACGGTCTCGGGCACGGGAGCGAGCGGAGCGGTGGCCGGGATCAGGGCGTCGTAGTGGTCGGTGCCGTTGTAGGCCAGGTGCAGGGTGCCGCCGCGGCCGCCCGGGTGGAGGGACGTGACGAGGGTGGTGGCCGGCGCGTGCGGGTCGGCCTGGACCAGGCGCAGGTCGAGGTCGAGGGTGTGGGCCAGCGCCTGCGGGAGCACGTCGGCGAACGGAGAGGCCCACAGCCCGGCGTGTTCGGCCGCCGCGGCGACGAGTCCGTCGGTCCCGAGCCGTCGTGCCTCGTCCGGGGTGGGCGCGATCTCGGCGAGTTGCGGGTAGCCGCTGTTCCTGAGGAGGCGCCGCCACCGCCGGGCGTCGCCGCCCTCGACGACGGCCTGAGCGATGCCGTTCCAGCGCTCGGTGATCCTGCGCTGCGCGTCGGGGTCGCGCACCCCGGCGAGCGCGGTCATGCGCAGGTCGTCCACCACGGCGAGCACCGGGTCCGGGGTGGCCTCGGCCGCCGCGGCGGCCAGTTCGGAGCCGGCGATCCGGTCGCGCAGCAGGCCGCGCAGCCCGGCGACGTTGCGCGCGGCCCACTCGGGTGGGACCTCCTGGCCGCGCGCGCTGTCGAGCAGGGCCCGAAACAGGCAGTTCCCACCGCCCGGTGTGTCCAGCCGCCGGAAGGTCCGGCCGTCCGCCCGTACGCCGTCCCCGCTCGTGGCGTCCTTGCTGAGCAGGGTCAGGTCTTCGGCGAGGCTCGCCGGGCGGCTCGGCGCCGGAGCGAGGTCGGGTCTGCGCCGGGCGAGTTCGGCGGTGTCCTCGGCGCTCAGGGCCAGTTCGGACAGCGGCAGCGGAGTGCTGGAGAGCGACCAGGTGATCCGCGCGGACGGCGCGTACGTCAGCCCGCGCACGTCGTCCGGGGAGACCAGGGTGTCCGGCGGGAGCGCGGGAGGTGGCGGGGGCAGCAGGGCGTCGAGCGTCGTGTCCGGTCCGGCGGTGTCGCGCAGTTCGGCCGCGGCGCGCAGGAAGTCGGTGTACTGGCCCGCCGTCGGCCCGGTCACCGGGTCGACGGCGACGCCGGGTCGGTCGCCGACCATCCGGCGCAGCAGGTCCGGTGTCATCCGGCCGTCGCCGTAGCGGGCCGCGGTGTCGGGATTCAGCCAGCGCAGACCGTCCACGTACGCCAGCGCGGCGAGCAACTGCCTGTTCTCCGGCCGCTGTTCGGCGTCCGGACCGAGGGCGTCGCGCAGGGTGCGAATCTGCTGGAGGGTACGGGCCCGGGCGAAGGCGTCGGCGGGACCGGGGCCCGCGTGCAGACCGGCATCGCGGGCGAGAGCGTCGAGGTCGGTGCCACCGGGCTCCGGGGTGAACAGCCGCCAGCGGCCCGGACCTTCCGTGTCCTCGGTGAGCACGGCACGGACGTCGCCGTTCCCGTCCCGGGCCGTGCCGACCTCCGTGGTCGGCGCGTACACGGGCCGTCCGGTGCGGTTCGCCACGTGCTGCGCCACCGGCAGCCCCGCCACCTGCGGCTGCCGCCCGGTCTCGCAGGAGAACAGCACGAGGGGCCGCGACCGGTCGCCGTCCCGCGACCAGGACTTGAGCACCTCACCGAGCTGTACACCGCTGACCTTGACGGCGGGGTGTGCGGCGTCGTCGGTGCCGAGGGTGACGGTGCGCGGGGTGCCGTGCCCCACGAAGTAGTCGGCGCCCTCGTCGGTACCCGCGCCGGGCAGCGCGGTCGGTGGGCCGGTGAACACCGTGCGGGCCGGACCGGTGGGAGTCGGACCGGATGTGGTGCGCACCCCGCGGTAGGTGTCCTGGTCGAGCAGCGCCCGACGGCCCGTGCCGCGCGGCGTTCCGTCGTCGGCGGGGTCCTGCGAGATGGTCAGTGTCCGTACGGCCTGCCCCGGCCGCGGTTGCACGGCCGACTCGGGCACCCAGCGGCGCAGCTGGGTGATCGGGACCGTGTGACCGTCCAGGGTGGTGACCACGGCCTCCCGATCCTGGGTGCCGCCGTCGCCGGTGGTTCCCTCGTGCCCGGGGCGCTCCGTGGGCCGCACGATGACGCGTCCTCGCGGTGGCCGGGCCACGGGTGTGTGCGGTGACGCCGGCGGGGGCGGGGTGCCGCCGGCCCCGGGTCCGCGTCCCCGGCCGGTGCCGGGTGCGTTGCCGCTGGTTCCTTCGGTCTGCCCGGACTCCAGGTGCAGGTCGGTGGCCGTCTCCGTCCAAGGGCGGGAGAGCGTGGCGGACTTCGCCGGTGCGGGGGCGGTGGAGGCGGCGGGTTCGGGGGCGGTTCGCTTGCCGCGCGGAGGGGTCGCGGACTCCGTGGGCACCTTCTCGGGCGACGGGGCGGTGGTGGTGCGCACCGGGCCGCCGTCGTCGGTCGTGGCGGCCGTGGCGGTGCTCTCGGTGACGGGGCGGGGTGCGGGGCCGAGCGCGTCGGCGAGCGGCAGGAGGATGTCCGCGCCGGGGAAGGCGGTCTCGGTGGTGCCCGTGCCCGATGTGGTGCCGTCAGGCGTCGGAAGGGAGTTCGTGAGCGGACGCACGCGGACCGGCGCGCCCGGGCCTTCCCGGGTCAGCTCGACGGCGCCGCGGGTCGGCCGCCCCGCCCCGTCGGGCGTGACCGCCGGCCCCAGCACGACGGCACGGTCGGCTCCGGCACGGTCCAGCAGGCCGGACGCCTCCGGCGAACCCTCCCCGGGCGGCTGCGTCTGCGTGACGACGATCGTCAGCGGTGGGCTCTGGGACGTGTCGCCGGTGTCGGCGTAGGACCCCGTGGTGCTCACCTTCGGTGCGCCGCCGAGGTCGGCGTCCGGGGCCGGGGCGTGGTCGGAGGATGAGGCAGACCCGGCCGGGGAGGCGGTCTCCTGGGAGGACGTGCTCTCCGAGGACCCGGTGCTGTCAGGGAAGGGCGTGGTCTCCTCCGAGGCGGAGGCTTCCGACGTCACGGAGGGCTGCGCGGAGCCGTCCTGAACGACGTGCGGGCCGTCCTGAACGAGGTGCGGGCCGTCCTGAACGAGGTGCGGGCCGTCCTGCACCGCCCTGTCGTCCTGCGCGGCGCGTTCATCGTCGGACACCGTGAGGGTGTCCGAGGTGCGCGCGCCCTGCGACTGCGAGCCGGAGGGAGTCCGGGCGCCGGAAGAAGACTGGGCGCCGGGGGCGGTCTGGGAGCCTCCTGGCGCGGGCGCGCCACCGGGCCGTGCGCCGCCGGTGCCGGAAGCGGGCGCCTGCTGGGAGCCGTTGGCGGCGACGGGGTTGCCGCCGACCTGGCCGGGGGCCGCCTGCCCGGCCGTTCCGTCGGCGTCGTTCTGGACGATGCCGTGGGAACCGCCGTGGGGGCCGGTGTCCGGCGACCCCGTCCCGCCGCCCGCGTCCTCCACCGTCGTCGCCGTGCCGAAGCCGTCCAGGGCGCGCCGCACCTCGTCGGCGGCGATCTGGACCGCGGGTCCTTCCCCGAGGGGCACCACCCGGACCTCGGGCACCTGCGAGAGGCCGCCGTGGAGGGTGTCGCGGACGCCGATCTCCGCGCTGCCGGGCGGCTGGGCGCCGCGCAGGGCGGCGATGTCGTGCAGGGCCTGCTCGCGGACGTCGGCGGGGCCGTTGTGGACCTGCTGCCACAGGGCGTTCTCGGCGGCCGTCGCGGGCAGCGGGCCCGGGGAGTACGCCGGAGGGTCCTGGGAGGTGTAGGGCGGGGGGTCCGCACTCGTGTACGGCGGCGGGCTGTCCCCGGTACGGACCGGCGGGGGCGTGAGCGGGGAGCCGGGGTCGCCCGTGAGGTCCGTGTCCGGGGCACCGCCGGTGCGGCCCGGCCCGTCGCCGTCCCGGGTGCCCGAGGAGGCGGTGGTGTCGCCGGTGCCGGTGTCCCGGGTGTCGCCGCCGGTGGAGACGGTGGGCGGCTGGTGGCGCAACTTGTCGATGACGTGGCGCAGTTCGGCACCGCTGTTCACGGCGGTGCCGGTGAGCGTGGCCTCGACCCGGCTGCTGAGGCCCGCGCCGACGAAGGTCGACCAGCTGGTGGACCAGTCGCCGTCGAAGGCGCCCTTGATCAGGATCTCCGCGAGCGCCTCACCGGCGCCGGCCGCCAGGAAGTCGGACGTGCCCTTGATGCCGTAGTGCCCGGCCAGTGCGCCGGGACGGTCGGCGTTGTCGCGCAGGATCCGGCTGTTGCGCCACAGGTTCGGGTTGTTCCTAAAGGAGAGCGGGTTGTCGTCGCGGAAGGTCCGCGGCGGGGTGTGCGGGGCGCCGCCCGGGCCGTTCGCGTTCGGGCCGGGGTCCGGCCGGTCCTTCGGGGCGGGGCCGGGGCCTGGGTCCGGCTTGGGGCCAGGGCCGGACTTCCCGAACTCGGGGTCCGGGATGTTCTTGAGGTTGGGGTTGGGCTTGAAGTCGAGATCCGGCCCCTGCTTGAGGAAGTTGGTGTCGAAGCTCCTGACGATCTTCTTCGCGATGTCGTCGAAGATACTGGTGAGGAAGCCGGCGGCGGCGCCGAACGCGGCGGCCTTCAGGATGTCGCCCCAGTCGAAGCCGTCGGGGCGGCGGCCGTTCGGGGCGAAGTTCATCATCGCCAGTCGCACCGCGAAGGTGGTGAACGCCTCGGCGAACGCCTCCGTCAGCGAGGGCGCCAGATGCAGGCGCTGGAGCAGGTGGCTGAGCGTGGTGAGGATGAGGAAGCGGCTGCGCAGCTTGGCCATCATGATCTGGCTGGCCGAGGCGCCGCCGGTGAAGAAGGACATCGCCAGGTAGATGGCGATCTCGATGAGCAGCCGGATGACCTCGGCGATGACCTGCCACTTGGACTCCATGATGTCCATGGAGGTCTTGCGCCGGCCCTCGGCGATCTTGTCGAGCTGTTCGGCGAACTCGCGCAGGTAGTTCTTGCCGCCGTCGTCGATGAGCATGCCCATCGCCTTGGCGTACGACTTCGACAGGTCGTCCGGCATCACTTCGGCGATGTCGTGGATGGACTTGTCGATCAGCGAGGACAGCCGGTCGACCTTGCGGCCCAGACCCGAGTAGGGCCGCCGGCTCTCGTAGGCGAGGTCCTCGTCGGCGTCGATGAGCTTCTCCCCGGTGAGGATGAAGATCATCGCGTTGACCTCGGGCGATGCCTTGATGCTCATCGGCTGCCGTCCCCGGGGCAGGACGGGGCGGCCGCTCGCGCCGTGGTGTGGGAGCGGCCGGCGGTACGCGGATCAGCGACGGCCATGCCCACCCGGGCCGTCGCCGTTCAGGCCGTCGGTCTCGATGCGCCGGTCGACCCGCTCGATGTCCTCGATGTGGCGGTCGCGGGTCTCCTTCATCATCCGGACCTGGCTGACCGTGGCGTCGGTGATGCCCACGACCGCGTCCCGGATGGACAGCATCGTCTCCTTCGTGGTCTGGCGCTCCTTCTGCTCCTGCGGCTTGGCCTTCTCCGCGAACTCGCCCTCCGTGCCCGGCCAGCTGACCGTGGGCGCCAGGTCGTCGAGGAACTCCTCGGTGATGTTCCTGGCCAGGGTGCCGATCTCCTCGAGCTGCCTGGCCAGGGCCTCGATGCGGTTCGGGTCGGCGTAGTACCGCTGTCCCATCAGTCCTCCCCGTCCTCGCCGAGCGCGTCCCGCCAGGCGGGGGTGGCCCCGCTGTCGCGGCTCGTGTCCTCGTCGTCGTCGCGGAGCACCTCGGGTCCGAAGATCCGCTCCCAGTCCAGCTCGAAGCCCTTCAGCTCCGGTACGCCGCTGCTGGGTTCGGTGAAGGGAGCCATCGCCTTCATCACATGGCGGTTCATCTTCAGGCGCGCCGCGTTCGCCGCCTCCAGAACGCTGGCCGCCAGTTCCTGGGGCGACATGTCGCGGTACTTGTTCTCCAGGAACTCGATCCCGGACAGCTCGCCCTGCGGGCCCACCGTGGCGCGGACCGCGCGGTCGGAGGAGAGCACCGCGAACGACGCCTGGCGCAGCTCGCGTTCGGTGCGTGCCACCGCCTCCTGGGCGGCCTGGAGCTCGGCCATCGCCTTCTCGAGGCGCTTCTCCAGCGGTTCCGTCACGCCCGCTCCTTCCTTCCCCGTCGGTCGCCGTGTGCGCCCGGTCGTGCCCCGCGTCCGCCGGCTGCCCCGCGGTCCGTCAACTGCCTTGCTGATCATGCCCGGTGAGTCCCCCGCCGCGGAAGCGGGGGCAGGGTGTGATGCGTCTCCGTGTGGTGCCCCGGCCTCGCCCGGCGAGGCTCACCGTCCGATGACGGCGGGTGTGCCGCCCTCTTCGGTGCCCCACACGTCGGCGTCCTCCTCCAGGTAGTCGGAGCTGGTGACCCTGCCGCGGCCGGGCTGCGTCTCCTCCTCCGGGGAGTCGCCGCCGGTGGTCGCCACTCGGGAGGCGGGGGCGAGGAAGGTGTCGTCGTCCTCCTGACGGTTCCACGGGCTGCGGCGGCGGCGGTTGCGGCGTTCGCTCTCCTCGGCCGCGTCGACCAGGACGGCGCGCACCCGCTCGCCGTTGCCCTTGTCGCCGCCCGCTCCCATGCCCCCGGCGCCCATGCCGCCCATCGGCATGCCGGGGCTGCCGGGCATGCCGGGTGCTCCCGGGGCTCCGGCGGCCGGGGCGAGCGGTGTGCCCGCACTCTCGGCGGCACCGTCCGAGAGGGGTTCCGTCATGGCCACGCCGGAGCCGTCCGCGGTCACATGGCTCTCCCCGATGCCGCCACCGGATGCCCCGTCGCCCGCTCCGCCGCCGACACCCAGGTCGGAGAGGGACAGGTCCTGGACGGAGGTATCGCCTCCGGTGTCGCGGAGGCCGCCGCTCTCCAGATCGCCGAGGCCGTCGAGGAGGTCCGAGGTGTCCCGGCCTCCGGACGTGTTGAGATCGTGCAGGTCGATCCGCTCGGTGTTGCCCTGCGGATCGGTGACGGTGGCGATCCCGGTGTCCGGGTCGATGACCTGCTTGCTGCCGTCGGGGAACTCGGTGGTCAGCATGCCGTTGTCGAGGCTGGTCCGCGAGCCGTCCGGGTTGTTCACCGTCGCCCCGTGGGTGAGATCGGTGGTGGTCGTGGTGCCGTCCGCGGCCGTACTGGTGAGCAGACCGCTGTCCGGGTCGAAGCTGATCCTGCTGCCGTCGCGGAAGGTGGTGGCGATGTCGCCGTCGCTGAGCTGGGTGCTGCCGCCGGTCGGGGTCTCCAGGCCGCCCCCGTCGCTGTTGAGGTTGCCCAGGTCGCCGAGGTCGGTCTCCGACTGGGTGGGCAGGTCGGAGTCGATGTCCGGCAGATCCGCGTTGACGTCGCTGTTGAGATCGCCCAGGCTGCCGAGGTTCTGAGTGGTCGTGGTGCCGTCGGGGTCGGTGGTGGTGACCTGCCCGGTCGACGGGTCGACGGTCTGGACGCTGCCGTCGGGGAAGGTCGTCGTCAGCCTGCCGTCGTCGCCGAGGCTGGTCACCGAGCCGTCGGGGTTGGTCACCCGGGTGCCGTCCCCGAGGTCCTGCGTGGTGACGCTGCCGTCCGGGTGGGTGGTGGTGAGCACCCCGCTGTCCGGGTCGAAGCTGGTGCTGCTGCCGTCCGGGAAGTCGGTGGTGAGCTTGCCGTCGTCGAACTGGGTCGTGCCGCCGCCGGGCGTCTTGACCGGACCGCCGTTCGCGTTCAGGCCGCCGAGGTTCCCCAGGTTCTGGGTGATCGCGTCGTTGTTCGCGTTGTTCGAGCCGCCCGCTCCCGTGTTCACCGCTCCGAGGTTGCCCAGGTTGGTGATGCCGGGGGGCGGGGTGGACGTGAAGGCCTCGTCGCCGCCCCGGGCGTTCACGTCACCCAGGTCGCCGAGGCTCTCGGTGACCGGGTTGTTCTGGTTCAGCAGGTCGTCGAGGCCGTCGAGGTTCTGCCGGGTGACGCTGTTCGGGTCGTTGATGCCGCCGAGGCTCTCCTCCATGGCCTTGGCCTGCTCCTCGGCCAGGCGCTTGGCCTCCTCCTGCTCGCGCCGCTGCTCCTCGCGCAGCTCGTCCTGGTACTTCTTGTCCTCTTCGCGCTGGCGGTTCTGCTCCTCGCGCAGCTCGTCCTGGAGCCGCTTGTCCTCTTCCCGCTGACGGTTCTGCTCCGCACGCAGCTCGTCCTGGTACTTCTTGTCCTCTTCCCGCTGACGGTTCTGCTCCGCACGCAGCTCGTCCTGGTACTTGCGGTCCTCCTCGCGCTGCCGCTCCTGCTCGGCGCGCAGCTCGTCCTGGTACCGGCGGTTCTCCTCGTTCTGCCGGTTGATCTCCTCCTGCTCCTCCTTGGCCTTCTTCTTCTCGTACTCCTCCGAGGCGGTGCTCGTGGACTTCGGCTTCGGCACGTTGCCGGAGAAGTCGCCGCCCAGGTCCAGGAAGTGGTTGTTCAGGTTCGACTGCACCTCGGCGGCCGGCTTGCCCAGGTACTCGTTGACGCCCTGGCTCCAGATCTTGACGGCAGCGTCACCGACCTTCGCCCAGTTCGCGATGTCGGTGAGGTCGCCGTACTCGGGGTGCACCTGGGTGAAGCCGGCCTGCGGGCTGTGGCTGATGGTCGTGGTGTAGCGGGTGGAGGAGGACTTGATGTCCGTCTTGGCCACGTTGTTCGCGTCCACCCACTGGGCGAGGTCGTCCAGGACGTAGCGCAGGACCTGGTGAGGGTCGTAGTACGGCGACTTGGCCCAGGCGAGCCATGCCTCCAGCAGTTTGTTCGCGGCGTCCTCAAGGTACTTGCGGCCCAGTGACAGGGCGCGCGAGTACACGGTGCCGCCGGTCCCTTCGCCGGCCGTGGGGGTCTCGTCGAAGGTCTCGACGTAACTGTCGTAGTTCTCGCGGATCTTCTTCAGCAGGCTGCGGAAGACCTCCGCGGCCTCGCCCTTCCAGCTCGCGTCGTCCCGTCCGAAGCGGTCCTCCCAGTCCTTCAGCACGATCGCGTGGTCCCTGAAGAACTTGGCGGCGAAGTCGAAGGACTCCCCGGTGGTGTTGAAGGAGTTCAGGTCCACGACGTCGGCTCCGGGCACGCCCAGGTTGCTGAACCGGGCGTCCGCGGTGTTGCCGCCCAGGAGGGCGAGGAGCGCCGCCCGCGGCCCGTTCATGTACCGGGCGAGCGGGATCGTGCTCATCTTGTCCTTGTTGTAGTCCGTGAACTCGTTGCCCTCACGGACCTGCGCGTCGTGGACGTTGTCCGATCCGGGACTGGCGAAGATGATCTCCTCGCCCGCCTTCACCCGGCCCTCGAAGACGATCCGGGCCTGCATGATGGAGCGCTTCTTGCCGCTGTCGAAGAACCAGATGTCGTAGTCCTCGCCCTTGTTCGTCAGGAACCCGGAGTCCTTGACGAGCAGGCTGAGGCTGCGCTCCTTGATGTCCATCCGGAACAGCTTGCCGCCGTGCTCGGAACGGAGGGAGTCGAAGACCGTGTTGCGGTCGGGGACGGGATAGCCGGTGATGTGGGTGACCAGAGTGGCCCAGGTGTCGGTCGACGGGTCGCCGGCGCTGTCGAACTTGTCTAGGTTGGCGACGGAGTTGGGATCGTACCGATCTGCCACCGGTGGTGCCCTTTCTGGTCGGTGGGGTCAGGCCTTGTCGCCCGGGGCGCCGGTGCCGCCGGCGGTGAGGGTGTCGACCTCGTCGAAGGTCTGGAGCAGCGTCTGGGCGTCGATCGCGTCGAGGTTCTTGTCCTTGGTCCTGTTCGCCTCTTCGATCGTCTCGGTGAGGGCCTCCTTCAGTTCCTTGAAGAGGTCCATCTGGTCGCCGAGCAGCTTGTCGATGGCTTCGGCCGCTGTGCGGATGTCCTCGATCAGCTTCGGTCCCGAGACCAGCGGCTCGGTCACCATCCTGCCGATGCGCAGGAGTTGCTTGTCCTGGGCGAGGTTGTCCGGTGTGGTGTGGCCGTCGATCAGGTGGCCGAGCGGACGGATGTGGGACCCGTCGCCCTGCTCTTTGTGCTTCTTCGCGGCGGTGTGGACCGGCTGAACCTCGTTGTCCCGGAAGTTCTCCATCTGCTTGAGGTCAAAATGCTTGACGTCGGCCTTCTCACCGGCCATGGGACGCACTCCTGACGCTTGGTGCCGGACGGGGACACGGGGGCCCGGCAGGCGCCCCCTTCACGGACGACGGCCGGGCCGCGCCGCCGAAGCCTCGACGGGGAGGAAGCTCCGGCGATGCCCTAACGGGCCCGCACGTTGCCCCAGTTGTCGGCGCTCCTGCGCTCGTCACGGGAGTGGTTGTCGTGGATGGTCTGGATCAGCTCGCCGTTGTCGCCGAGGAGCTGGGCCATGTTCTTGGTGGCCTGGTCCCACTCCGCCTGGACCTGCCGGTAGGTCTCCTGGTCGGAGCCCTCCCAGGAGGTGACGAGCGGCTTGAGCTCGTCCTCCAGGTTGTTGAGGGTGGTGATGATCTGCTGGGTCTGCGCCATCAATTCCTCGATGGCGTTGCGGACCACGGGGTACTGCACGTCGATGATGCCGTCGGCCATGACGTCTCCTCTCGTACGGCCGGGCGCCGGCCCGGGAAGCTCAAGGGGTCCGGCCTCGCCGTGGCGGGGCCGGTGCTGCCGGTCGGGTCAGCGCAGCGCTTCGAAGACGCCCTGGCTGGTCTTGCTGTTGAGGACCTCGGTCAGGTCCTGGTTCTCCTGCGCCAGACGGTTGGCGGAGGTCACGTTCTCCTGGAGCGCGTCGACCATCTTGCTGATCTGGATGACGACCTTCTGCGCCTCGGCGTTCCAGCTGCGGAAGAGCTTCAGCAGGGCCTGGCCCTCGTCGCCGCCGACGCCCGAACGAGCGGCGATCTCGGCGACGTTGTTCTGGATCTTCTCGACCTGGTTCCGGGCCGACTCCAGCGAGGAGACACCCCCCAAGCCCTTGGCATAGTCCGCTTTCCTCGCGGCGCTGTCCGCCATGTCGCGCTCCCTTCGTTCAGCCCTGTCTCGTCACGCGGTTGCCCGCTGAGGCTAAAGAGAACCCGGTGTTCCGCGCAACGCGCCCAGGGAAGATTTGAGCTTCGGTCGGTCTGTCTCAGAATTCCTGCGTGGCACAGGAGTTGAGGCCAGGTTTCAGCGATATGAACACGCCTCTCGGGCACCCGGCGCACGGCCCCGCGCGGGAGACGCGAGGCGGGCGCGAAGCGGGCACCGGAGGAAGCCGAACGGGCTTCACGAACGGCCGTATCCGGCATTGCAGACGCTTCCCAGGGATTCCGAGGGCACGGCCGGCCGTGAATATCTGAGCTTTCTTTGAGGTTTCCACCACGGGCCGTTCCCCGACGGCTGGGACGAACTTCACACCGTCGGCGACGACTTTGGCTCAATACGTCTGCCGCCCCCGCCCTTTTCCTTTCATCGGCACCGAATGCGCTCCTTGCCGTGATCAGCGCGGGGTGTCCGCGTTGTCCCCGACGGCGCTCGCCGCGCCCCGTCTCCGCTCCGGGGACGGGAGGCACCGCGGAGCGGTCACCGTGGGCTCGGCGACGCCCGACGCGGCGGCCGCGTCGAGGTCCGCGCCGGTCGGGAGAGCCGCCAGCAGCGGCGCCGGGACGGAGGCGATGTCCGCGGCCTCGTAACCGAGCGCGGCCAGCGCCTTCTTCGACGGGACGCGGTACTTGACGCCGTTCTCCGCCACCAGGTAGCTCGTCCCGGCGTGGGCGGCGCCGCTGGCGTTGAGGGCACGGACCAGGGCGCCCCGGCCGGGCCGGACCACCGTGGCGTCGGTCGGGACGCAGGCCGGCTTCAGCGGCTGGGCGGTGCCCTCCGACACCGCGACCGGGGCCAGACTGCTCAGCTGTACGAGTACCGACCTGATCCGGACTCCGCCGTCGTCGCCGTCGACCTGTGCGCACAGCGCGGTGCCGCGCGGCGCCGACTGCGGGACGGGCGGTGCGTCGGGCAGCTCCGGCGAGGCGGCGCCCTCCGTCGTGGCCCGGTGTTCACGCAACGCGTCGGCGCCCACCGTACGCACCTCGGGCGAGCGCCCCTGGTAGGCGTCCTTCTGCGTGGCCGGGTCGCCCAGGACCAGGGCGGCGCCGAGCCGGGTCAGCGGCACCAGACCGTCCTTGCGCAGCAAGTGGTAGGTGCTGTCGCCACCGGGGACGCCGACCTTGAACACCTGGCCGATCCGGGTGGCCTTCCCGCCGAGTTCGGGGCCGGCCTCACCGCGCCCCTCGACCGCGGGCGGCCTCAGGACGGGACCGGGGGCCAGGGCGTCGAGGAAGGCCGCCGAGACCGGCATCGGCCGCACGGAACCGTAGCCGAGGGCGTTGCGGGCGTCCGACGCGCGGTCCAACGGCAGCCGGCTCCCCTTCCAGACCAGGTACTCGGTGTCGTCGGGCCCTTCGACCAGCACTCCGCGACCGCCGCCGATACCGCTGGAGTCCAGCGGCGCCCCGGCCACCAGGGTGGTCGCGCCCGGCTTCTCCACGCCGGTGCTCGCGACGGCGCCCGAGGTGTCCGGCAGCGCGCCGTCGGGGCCCGTGACGCACATGTGCCAGGCACCGTCGTCGAGTCGGCCGGGCTCGGGCACGGTGTCGGGGGCGCCGGGGATGCCTGCCGGGGCGCCCACCGGTACGTCGCTCAGCGACGCCGAGGAGACGTCCACGGACTCCAGGGCGGAGCCCCCGATGAGGCGGGCGGAGGCGTAGTTGCGGACCGGATGCAGCACGCCGTCGGTGGTGGTCCACAGGTAGCGCGCGCCGGTGTCGCGGTTGACGACGAGGTGCGCGTCGTCGCGCCAGGCGTCGTTGCCTCCGGGCCGCAGCAGGCCGTAGACGGTGGCGCCGGCCCCGACGAGGACGGTGACGAGCACGCCGAAGACCACGCCGCGTGTGGTGCGTCCCAGCGGGCTCTCCGGTGCGTCCGGGTCGGCCATCAGCAGGCCCGAGCTGAGCCTGCCCATCATGAAGGTGTGGGCGTGTACCTGGTCGCGTTTGGACTGCACGGCCTCTCCTAGTCGTTCCTGTGCCGGAGTGCGGTGGGGGTCAGCCGAACAGGCCGCGCAGCCAGCCGAAGAGGCCCGCCACCCACAGGCTGAGCGGCAGCAGCGCCACCGCGATCCCTGTGTGCGCCACCTCCGCGGCCCGGCCCCAGTACGGCAGCATCCGGCGGCCCGGCACCGTCCAGGCGGCGATCACCAGCGCGGTGGCCGCGCCGAGCAGGACCGCGAAGACCACCAGTCGCCCGTCGGCCTCGCTGTCCACCGCCCAGCTGCGGGCGAGCAGGAGCAGCCCCCAGATCCCGGGCACCGCGAGGGTCAGCCGCTGCCCGATGTGCACCAGACCCCGGGAGTGCAGGAGCATCAGCAGGCTCAGTGCGAGCGCCGTCAGCACCTCGGGCAGGTTCGGGCGCTCGGCGAGGACGACCAGGGCTCCCGCGGCGATGACGCCGGTGACGGCGAAGAGAGCGGTGACCCAGCGTCCCGCCAGCTCCGTGCGTTCGGCGACGTCGCTGCCCGCGTAGGGCTCGATGCCTTCCTGGAGCTGGCCGGCGGAGGAGGGCAGGGCGGGCATCCGCATCCCGGCCAGTTTGAAGGCGAACGGTGCCACCGTCCCGGCCGCGAGCACGAACCCCGTGGCGACCAGGGCCACCGCGGCCGGTACCCGCAGGTCGGTGTAGCCGATCAGGGCGCCGGAGATCGCGAGGGCCACCGACACGACCGCGGTGCCCAGCAGGGCCGGGGCGCCGACCGCGGTGGCGGCCAGCGCGAGCACGGCGCCGCCCGCTCCGGCCGCGCCCGCCGCGAGCAGCCGCGCGCCCGCGACCTGCGCGGCGTCCGGGCCGGTCAGATCACCGCCGGGCAGCACCCAGCCGGCCAGTGCCAGGCAGGGCGCGACCAGCAGCCCGAGCGCGGTCGCGGACAGGCGGTCGCCGACCGCGCGGCTGGCGGTTCCCGCGCCGGCCAGCAGCAGGAGCCCGGCGACTGCGGCGCAGGCGGCCCGGACGGAGCCGGAACCGGCCGCTCCCGGCCAGAACACCAGCACCAGGGCCGCCGTGACGGTCGCCACCGTGGCGCCGACGAGGAGTCCGCGGGCCGCCTCGGCGTGCCAGGTGTGCAGCCTGCGGCCCGCGGTGTCGGCTATCCCGTCCACCAGGTCGTCGAGCCGGGCCTCGGGCAGGGCCTCGGTGTGGGGGCGCAGATAGAGCACGTCCCCGTCGGCCAGCCCGGCCCGCGCGAGGGTCGTCTCCTCGTCGAGGGGGGCGTCGCCGAGTCTCTGGAGCGCCCAGCCCGCGTGGTCGAGTCCGGCCTCCTCGACCTCCTCGCCGACATAACGCAGCAGCGTGGGCAGCAGATCGGCGACGGGCACGTCGGCGGGCACGGCCAGATCGACGGAGACGCTCGGCGCGCGTACGGTGAGGCGGCACAGTTCGGCCACCGCGCTGTCGGTCATCAGCTGAACTCTCGTCTTCCTTGGGGGTTTTGACAGGAGGACTTCCCCGCGCACGGGGCAGTGCGAAGACTACGGAAGGTCCGTACGGCCCGAACAGGGGGGTCGGACAGGGCAATTGTGCCCGCGAGACCGGCAACCACCGCTCCCGCGTGGACAGGTCGCGTTTCGTGAATGCACACTACTGCCTACGCTCGCCGGAACATGCTGGGGACCGGGCCGCCTGTCCGGTATGCAGTCGAATGGTGGGAGAGCTGACCATTCCCTGCTTTCCGCTCACATCGTTCATCCGGCGTTCACCGCGTACCCGGGTCCCCGGAAATGAGCGGTGCGGTCTTTACGGGTACCGGAGTCCCGGTATTCGGCGCGGGCCGGAAAGCCAGTGAAACCGGAGGTTCTGTTCCTTGAGTGTGGTGCTGTTTCGCCGGCCGGCGCGCAGGCGCGGTCCCGAGATGCCCGAAGGGCAATTGACCCTCCAGGAGCCGCCGGTCCTCGCCGAGACGGTGCCCGACACCTCGGCGATATGGACCTATCTGCCGATGGCGCTCATGTCGGTGTCGATGATGCTGATGTTCCTGCGTCCCGGCGGCGGCAACGGCGTCTTCATCTACCTGGCGATGGGCGTCATGGCGCTGTCCGCCGGCGCGATGCTGCTGGGCCAGCTGATGCGCCGCTCCAGTGAGCGCAAGCACCGGCTGAAGGGCGAACGCCGCGACTACCTCCGCTATCTGGCGCAGATCCGCAAGCGGGTCCGGTCGACCATCGTGGAGCAGCAGCGGGCGCTCGCCTGGCGCCATCCGGAGCCCTCCTCCCTGCGTTCGCTGGCCCGCACGTCACGGCTGTGGGAACGCCGCCCGGCCGACGAGGACTTCGGCGAGGTGCGCCTCGCGGTCGGCGAACAGCAGCTCGCCCTCACCCTGAACCCGGTGTCCACCCGCCCGGTGGAGGACCTCGAACCGCTCTGCGCCCACGCCCTGCGCCGCTTCATCCGCGCCTACTCGACGATTCCGGAACAGCCCCTCGGTCTCTATCTGCGGTCGTCGGCGCGCGTGCTGCTGCGCCCCGAGACGGCACCGGACGGGGCGTCCGCGGTCTCGTCGTCGTCCGGGGGCGCCGGCGAGGAGGCCGTACGCGCTCTGCTGCGGGCCGCCCTCGGCCAGCTCGCCGTGTTCCACGCGCCGGAGGAGCTGTGGATCGCGCTCTGCGTGAGCGACGAGCGACGGGCCGACTGGGAGTGGGTCAAGTGGCTGCCGCACGCCCTGGATCCGCACGAGGAGGACGGCGCCGGGCAGGTCCGCCGGATCACGTCCGACCTCACCGAGCTGGACGACCTGCTCGGTGCCGAGTTCGCCGAGCGCCCCGGTTTCGACCCGGACGCCCGGCCGGGGCGGGACGAGCCGTACACCGTGGTCGTCCTGGACGGCGTCACCGTCCCCGAGGGGCACCGCTGGGAGGGCCACGGCTACCGCAACGCGGTCGTGCTGGACGTCTCCGGCGCGCTGCGCTGGCGGCCCGGCCGCAACACGCTGCGGCTGACCGCCGGGCCGGACCAGGTGAACCTGGTGCGCACCGACCGCAGCCGCAAGGAGCGCTCGGTACCGCTCGGCCGGCCGGACCGGCTCGGCCCGCTCGGCGCGGAGTCGCTGGCGCGGCTGCTCGCCTCCCGCCGTATGAGTCTGGGCACCGACATCGCGCAGCCGCTGGACAGCGACGTGGAGCTCACCACACTGCTCGGCATCCCCGATCTGCACCGTCATGACACCAAGGCCCTGTTCGCCCGGCACACGGGCTCCGCACGGCTGCGGGTGCCAATCGCGGTCGGCGTCGACGGCCGCCCGGTGGAACTGGACATCAAGGAGTCGGCGCAGGGCGGCATGGGCCCGCACGGCATGCTCATCGGCGCCACGGGCTCCGGCAAGAGCGAGCTTCTGCGCACGCTCGTCCTGGGCCTCGCCCTGACGAACTCCTCGGAGACCCTGAACTTCGTCCTGGTCGACTTCAAGGGCGGCGCCACCTTCCTCGGCCTGGAGGAACTGCCGCACACGTCCGCCGTCATCACCAACCTCGCCGACGAGGTCGCCCTGGTGGAGCGTATGCAGGACGCGCTGCACGGCGAACTCATCCGCCGTCAGGAGCTCTTGCGCGCCGCCGGCAACTACACCTCCGCCCTGGAGTACGAACGCGCCCGGGCGGGCGGCGCCGGCCTCACCCCGCTGCCCAGCCTGTTCGTGGTGGTCGACGAGTTCAGCGAACTCCTGTCGGCGCACCGCGAGTTCATGGACCTGTTCGTCATGATCGGCCGACTCGGCCGCTCGCTCGGCGTGCATCTGCTGCTGGCCTCGCAGCGCCTGGACGAGGGCCGGATGCACCAGCTGGAGAGCCACTTGTCGTACCGGATCGGCCTGCGCACCTTCTCCGCCATGGAGAGCCGGGGCGTGCTCGGTGTGCCGGACGCCTACGAGCTGCCCGCGCAGCCGGGCAGCGGCTATCTCAAGTCGGGTGTGGAGGCTCTCACGCGCTTCCGTGCCGCCTACTCCTCCGGCACCTACCGACGTCGCACCGGCGCCGTCGTGCAGGCCCGGGTGGCCAGCCAGGTGGTGCCGTGGACCAGTGGCTGGGTGGTGCCCCGCACGCTCGACCCCACGCCCGTTCCGGAGCCGGCGGCCGAGGAGAGCGGGGACGAGGAGACCCTGCTCGACGTCGCCCTGGACCGGCTGCGCGACTCGGGCCCCGCCGCCCACCAGGTGTGGCTGCCGCCGCTGGACGAGCCGTCACCGCTGGACGCCCTGCTGCCCGGCATCGCCCCCGACCCCGAGCGCGGCCTCAGCGCCGCGGGCTGGTCCGGCACGGGCCGGCTGCGGGTGCCCGTCGGTCTGGTCGACAAGCCCTTCGAGCAGCGTCGCGACCCGCTGGTCGTGGACCTGTCGGGGGCCGGCGGCCACGTCGCCATCGCGGGCGGGTCGCAGAGCGGCAAGTCCACCCTGGCCCGCACCCTGATCGCGGCGCTCGCCCTCACCCACACCCCGGCCGAGATCCAGTTCTACTGCCTCGACTTCGGTGGCGGCGGCCTCTCCCAGTTCGCCGCGCTCCCCCACGTCGGCGGCGTCGCGGCGCGGCTCAACCCGGAACGGGTGCACCGGGCCGTCGCCGAGGTCATGACGCTGCTCGCCCGCCGTGAGCAGTTCTTCGTCGACCACACCATCGACTCCATGCAGTCCTACCGACGGCGCCGCGCCGCCGGTGAGTTCCCCGACGAGCCGTTCGGCGACGTGTTCATGGTGGTCGACGGCTGGTCCACGGTCCGCCAGGACTACGACGACCTGGTGCCGAAGTTCAACGAACTGGCCGCACGCGGCCTGAACTACGGCATCCATCTGCTCATCACCACCACCCGCTGGGTGGAGCTGTCCGCGCAGGTCCGCGACCAGGCGGCGACCCGCCTGGAACTGCGGATGGGCGATCCGATGGACTCGGAGATCGACACCCGCAAGGCGCGCTCGGTGCCCCGCACCGGGGGCCGGGGCATCACCGCCGACAGCAAGATGCACTTCCTCGCCGGCCTGCCCCGGCTGGACGGCAGCGGCTCCCTCGACGACCTCGGCGAGGGGGTCGCCCACCTGGTCGGCGAGGTGGCCAGGCACTGGCCGGGCCCGGCCGCCCCGCAGGTCCGGATGCTGCCGCACCGGCTGCCGCTCGCCGAACTCCCCGCGCCCGAGCCCACCGAGGGCGGCGGTATGCGGCTGCCCCTCGGCATCGACCAGGACGCCCTGGAGCCGGTGTGGCACGACTTCAGCCGTACCCCGCACCTGATCGTGGTCGGTGACACGGAGAGCGGCAAGACGAATCTGCTGCGCCGGATCACCGCGGGCATCACCGCCCGCTACGCCCCGCACGAGGCGAAGATCATCGCGGTGGACTACCGGCGCACCCTGGTGGACGGCATCCCGGAGGAGTACCGCATCGGGCACGTCATCTCCCTGGACAACCTCAAGGAGACCGTCGACGGCGCCGCCCGCGCGATGAAGACCCGCGTCCCCGGAGCGGACATCGCCCCCGCCCGGATGCGGGCGTGCGACTGGTGGTCGGGGCCGCGTCTGTTCATCCTGGTCGACGACTACGACATGGTCTCGAGCAACTCGTTCCAGAGTCCCTTCGAGCCGCTCTTCGAGCATCTGACGCTCGGTTTCGAGATGGGTCTGCACCTCGTCGTCGCCCGGAGCGCCATGGGCGCGGGCAGGGGCCTGAGCGACGCCCTCATCCGCCGGATGGACGAGGCGAACAACCCCGCGATCCTGCTCTCCTGCCCGCCCACGGAGGGCCGTCTCTTCGGCAACGCCAAGCCCGTGAACCTGCCGCCGGGCCGGGCCCTGCACATCGCCCGCCGCAAGGCGCGCCTGATGCAGACCGCGCTGGTCGAGCAGGCAGCCGGACAGGAGGGCTGAGGTACGACGGCGACGGCAGGGTCACCGGGTGATCCCGCCGTCGCCGTTCGTGTCCGGACCGTCAGTCCTGTGCCGCTTCCCCGTCCCCGGCCCGCGCCGGGCGCCAGCCGCGGGCGCGGGCCCGGGGCAGCGCGAAGGCGGCCCACAGGACGGCCAGGACGACGCCGGAGCCGAGCAGGGCGAGGAGCGTGGCCCGGTCGGTGGCGGAGTCGGCGTCCGAGGTGTCGCGGACGGCGACACGTTCCGCGGCACGGTCGCCGGCCGCGGGTGCCTCCGGGGTGCCGAGGACCGTGGTCACGGCGGCGTACGGGTCCAGTTGGGGGATGGCGGCGGGGTACGCGGTCGCCGTCAGCCGGTGGGTGACGGCCTCGCCCGAGTCGTCCGGGTGGGCCGCGCGCACCACCGCTGCGGCCCCGGCGGCGTAGGCGGCGGCGACCGAGGCGCCGGCTCCCAGGTAGTGGCCGTCACCGCGCGGACCGCCGGAGACCACCCCGGCCCCGGGGGCGGCCAGGTCGATGCCCGTGGTGGGCAGGGCCCGCTCCGGCCGGAGGCCACCGGGGAGCATGTCGGCGACCGAGAGGACCCCGGGTTCCCCGGCCGGCCAGTACACCCGGGGCGGGATCGCGTCGATGTCGCCCCGCGTCGGCGGGTCGGGGGTCGCCGCGGCGACGACGACGGCGCCCGCGCGGAGGGCGTCGGCGACGGCACGGCTCAGGTCCTTGTCCCGGCGCGGCAGGGCCACTGTGACGGCGATGACGTCGGCCCCGGCCTCGGTGGCCTCGCGTACCGCCGCGGCGACGAGCGCCGCGTCCGCCCGGCCGCGCGTGTCCGTGCCCCGCAGGGCGAGGATCCGCGCACCCGGGGCGACTCCGGTGAGACGGGCGTCCGTACCGGCGATCAGCCCGGCCAGGAAGGTGCCGTGCCCCACGCAGTCCTGCGCGGCCGTGCCCGTGCGTCCGGTCCAGGTCGAGGCGCTGGCGTGACCAGTCCTGCTTCTTCGCCCTCTCGCGCGAGGGGGCGGTGCACGCGGCGTCCGCGTCGAGCGCGGAGGGCATCGCCGGCAGTTCCTGGCTCTTCTTCCCGTCGGCCGCCCCGAACCCCTCGTGAGATGCCGTGTGGGCCGTGACGGCCGTGGGCAGCAGCAGTGCGGCGGCGAGGCCGGCGCCGGACAGCAGGCGGGCGGCGGGCTTCACCGTCCGGTCGCCTTCGGGGCGGCGGCCACGTCCTCGGGTACGAGGATGCGCAGGTCGTCCAGGGTGGGCGCGGCCAGCGAACTGAGCCGTCCCGCCTGGCGGGTGACCATCGACTCGAGTACCTGCCGGGCCAGCCGGGCATTGCCGAAGGACCGGTCCCGGGGCAGCGCGTCGAAGTACGCCTTGAGGACCGGGCCGGTGCCGGGTCCGCACTCGTAGCCCATGCTCGCGGCCTGGGCGCGCACGATGGTGACCAGTTCCTCGGAGGAGTAGTCGGCGAAGGTGATCCGGCGCGGGAAACGGGAGGACAGACCCGGGTTGGAGGCCAGGAAGCGTTCCATCTCGTCGGTGTAGCCGGCGACGATGACGACGACCTCGTCGCGGTGGTCCTCCATCAGCTTCAGCAGGGTGTCCACCGCCTCCTGTCCGAAGTCGGCGCCGCCGCCCTGCGGGGTGAGCGTGTACGCCTCGTCGATGAACAGCACTCCGCCGCGGGCGCGTTCGAAGACCTCGCGGGTGAGCTGGGCGGTGTGCCCGATGTAGCGCCCGACGAGGTCGGCGCGGGCGGCCTCCACCAGCTGGCCCCGCTGCAGGATGCCGAGCTGGGTCAGGATCTCGCCGTAGAGGCGGGCGACCGTGGTCTTGCCCGTGCCGGGCGGGCCGGTGAAGACCAGGTGGTGGCTGAGGGAGGGCACCGGCAGTCCGGCGGCGGCGCGGTGGCGGGCCGTGGTGATGAGGTTGACCAGGTCCGCGACGTCGCGCTTGACCTCGGCCAGGCCGATCATGTCGCCGAGGCGGGTCAGCGGGTCGTCCTGCGGCGTGCCTGTCTCGGCGGCCTTCGCGGCGGCGGCGGCCGACACGTCCTCCGGCAGCAGCAGCCTCAGGTCGTGCTCGCCGACGTGGGCCTGCGCGGCGAGACGGACCGCCTGCCGGTCCACCATCTCCTCGAACACACCGCGCGCGGCACGGCCGTTGCCGAATCCGGCGTCCCTGGGCATCGCCTCGAAGTGCGCCGCGAGCGCCTGCGCGGTGCCCTCGCCCAGCTCGTACTGGTGCTGGGCGCACATGTTCTCCATGATGGCGACCAGTTCGGGCACGGAGTAGTTCTCGAACTCGACGGTCCGGGAGAAGCGGGAGGCCAGACCGGGGTTGGAGCCGAGGAAGGACTCCATCTCGCGGGAGTACCCGGCCGCGACCACGACCACGTCGTCGCGGTGGTCCTCCATCAGCTTCAGCAGGGTGTCGACCGCCTCCCGGCCGAAGTCCGCGCCGCCGTTGCCGCTGTCCGCGGTGAGGGTGTACGCCTCGTCGATGAACAGCACACCGCCGAGCGCCCGCTGGAAGGTCTCGGTGGTCTTGATCGCGGTGCCGCCGACGACCTGAGCGACGAGGTCGGCGCGCGAGACCTCCACGAGGTGACCGCTGCGCAGGGAGCCCAGTTCGGCCAGGATCGCCCCGTAGAGGCGGGCGACGGTGGTCTTGCCGGTGCCCGGCGGGCCCGCGAAGATCAGATGCCTGCTCATCGGCGGGGCGGACATGCCGAGCTGCTCGCGGCGCTGCGCCAGCTGGGTGAGGTTGACCAGGGTGCCGACCTGCTGCTTGACGTTCTCCAGGCCGATCAGCGCCTTCAGGGCGCCGAGCGGGCCGTCCACGCGGTCCGGCGCCGGCCCGTCCGCGGCGCCGGATCCGGCCGGGTCGGTGTTCTCGGCGCTGCCGCTGCCCCACGCGTCCCGCTTGCCGTTCCCGGTGCTCTTCAGGCCGTCCACGGCGAGCCGTTCGCCCGGGGTCGTCTGGACGAGCCCGCCGCCCTCGTTCTCCCGGGCGAGGCAGTTCACGAGGGAGACCGGCGCGGTGGACTCCACCCGGAAGCCGTCCTGGGCACCGCCGGAGACCTCGCAGCCGCTGAGCGAGGCGAGCGCGCCCTCCCGGAGCAGGAAGCCGTGGCCCTGCGGGGCGTGCACCGTGGTGCGGTTGGCGGTCAGCTCACCGCCCGCCGCGACCACCACGCCGTCCTCGCCGGACACCTCGACGCGGAAGTCCCGGACGGTCACGTTGCCACCGTCCTCCACGACCAGGCCACTGGTGGCGGTGTCGGACACGCCGCCGCCGGCCAGGTAGAGGGTGCTGCCGGCGGCCACACGGACGCCCGCGCCCTTCGGCCGGACGATCTCGCAGTCCTCGGCCCGGCCGCGGGCGTCCCTGCCCGCCGCGATGCCGTCTCCGGAGGGCTCCACGAGACGGGCCCGGCGCAGCAGCGGGTTGGCCCCGCCGCGCACCGATATCGCGGGCGATCCGCCGATCACCTCCAGGCGGTCCAGCTCTGGCGCCGAGTCCTCCTCCAGCAGCAGTCCCGTCTGCTCGCAGTCGCGGACCGTGAGTCCGGTCAGCGCCGGGGACGCTGCTCCCGCCACGCGGAGCGCCGCGCCCTGCGCGCCGTCCACCCAGCAGTCCTCGAAGGTGCCGCGGGCCCGGTCGGTGATCACGACGCCCTGACCCCGGGTCCGCGAGACACGGCAGCGGCGCAGCACCGGGTCGGTGCCCCCGGCCAGCGCGATCCCGTTCCCGGAGGCCCCGGTGACCCGGACGTCCTCCAGCGTCGTACGGCCCGCGCTGCTCAGGTGCACTCCGGTGCTGGTGTCGTGCACGACGGTCCGCACCACCGTGAGGGAGCAGTTCTGCTCCAGGGCGATGGACGGCTTGTCCGTGGAGGAGATGTCGCAGTCCTCGACGCTGCCGGTGGAGTCGCCGTTGGCGAGCAGGCCGTTGCCGCGTGCGGCTCGCACCGTGCAGCCGCGCAGCCGCGCCTCGCCCTGTTCGGCGAGGACGACTCCGCTGGTGCCCAGGTGCTCGAACGTGCAGGACTCCACGGTGGTCGGCGTGGTCGAGGTGACGACGACGCCGGCGCCCTGGGGGTTGCTCACCCGGCAGTCCCGCAGCGCGAGGGAGCCGGTGCCCCCGGCCAGCACCGCGGTCCAGGCGGCGCCGACGATCTCGCAGCCGTCGAGCGCGGCCTGCCCGCGCCGGACGTCCACGGCCGGCAGCTCGGCGTCCCCGCCGCGCAGGGACAGCTCGGAGAGCATCACGGCGTCGGCTCGCAGGGCGAGGACGCTGCCCGAACGCGGCCGGATCTCGACCGTGCCCCGGCCCTCGGCGGCGGTGAGGGTGACCCGGGTGTGGATCACCAGGTTCTCCGCGTACGTCCCGGGCCGGACGCTGATCAGCGCACCGGTACGGGCAGCCGCGAGTGCCTCACCGATCGTCCGGTAGCGGTCCCGCTCCCCGGGACCGACCGTCAGTACCTGGCGCGACACGCACCAACCTCCTTGTGGGACAACGTTCTCAGCGGGTTCCCCCGATTGTCGGGGACGGTGTCGGCGAGCCGACGGGTGCCATCATGCCCGCCGCCGGGGCGGCCGGGGCCCGGCAGCGACGCTCTCGGCCGGAAGGCGACGGGGGCGCGGTCAGACGCTCCACTTCTGGTTGTCGGTGCCGGCGCAGGTCCACAGTTGCAGCCAGGCGCCGTTGCCCCGGTTGTTGTCCTTGATGTCGACGCACTTGCCGACGACGGTGTTCACCAGGTCGTGGCGCTCGTTGAGGACGAACTTCTGGGCGGCGTTGCCACTGCACCAAGCGAGCTGGATCGGAGTGCCGTCGTTGTAGTTCGCGTTGGCCACGTCCAGGCACAGTCCCTGGATGCGCAGGGTGCCGTCGGAGGCGAACTGCCACTTCTGCGCGACGCCGTTGTTGCAGTCCCACACGAACAGCTTCTTGCCGTCGCCGAAGTCGGCGTTCGGTACGTCGAGGCAGCGGCCGGAGAGGTGGCTGCGTATCGAGACCGGGGCACTGAAGGTCACACCCGAGCCCGCGTTCGAGGGCTGGTCGGCCCGGCCGCCTCCGGACGTCTTCCCGCCACCAGCCGACTTCGCGGGTGCGTCCTGCTTGACCGTGCCGTCCTTGGGCCGGTCCTTCCCGTCGTCCTGCTTCGCCGTCTTCTTGCCCGAGTCCTGCGGCGCGGACCCGCCGGGGGTTCGCTCCACCGGCTTGTCGGGCTTGCCGGGCTTGCCGGAGCTCTTCTCGCCGTGGTCGGGAGTGGCGGTGTCGGGTTTGGTCATCACGAAGTCGCCCGGCGCCTCCTGCCCGCCGCCCCCGAGGACGGTGCCTCCGGCCGGCGTGGCCTTGGCGTCCTTGTCGTCGCCTCCGGTGAGCACGAGGAACGGCACGGAGACGAGCAGCGCCCCGGCGACCGCGGCCCCGGCCAGCGCCGCCCTGCCCGGCCGCCCCACGGTGGCGGCCTGCTGCTCCGGCCGGTCGATGGCGGTCGCGGTCATCGTCCGTACGAGGGCTGGGAGCCGGCTCTTGGCCTCGGCGGCGGCGCCGGGGTCGGACTCCGCGTCGGAGTCCGGCTCGGCCTCGGGCCGGCCGCCGGGCGCGGCTTCGGCTGCCGGCGTCCGAGCCACGGTCGCCGTCTCCTCGGCCGCGGAACTCGCCTGCGGATCGGGGGACTTCTCCCCAGCCCCCGCGCCCGGGGCGTGGGAGGTCTCCGGCTCGGGCGGGGGCCCGGGCTGGGCTGCGGCGGCAGCCGGAGCCGTCGCCTCGCCGTCCGAACCGGACGTCCCCCGAGAGGAGGCGGAGGTGTGCTGGGCCGGACGCGTCACGGGGTCCTCCCTGTGGTGTGGGGCCAGGGTTCAGAGGAGTGGTGGGGCTCGCCCGCGGGAGGAGCCGGGCGCGCCCGCTCGGCCTCCGGTTCGGGCTCGGGCAGGATGTCCAGGAGCGTGTCCACGGGGACGAGCAGGGGTGCCGCGGCACCGGCGTTGACCATCAGTTGTGTGCCCGAGCCGCGCAGCGACCGGACGAGTTCCGCCGCCGGGACTCTGTCATGCCGAAGTGCCGTGGACGTGAACGCGTGTGCCGGCGAGGTGAACGAGAGGACCACCGGGGCGCCGTCCAGACCGGCCGCCGTCAGCGGCCCGCCGTCCGGTCCGCGCACGACGGTGATCTCCGCTCGGGCGAGCGCCGCGATCGCCTCGTCCACCGAGCCGTATCCGGTGGCGGCCCGCTGGGCGGCCGCGTCCACCGGGTCGGTGGGGTCCGGCCAGCCGAGCACTCGGGCCGAGGGCCGGTAGTCCGGGTTGGGACGGTAGTCCCCGACGTCCCCGCTCTCGTCGGACTGCCACTCCCCCACCACCGCCCACGTGGGCGGCGTACGGTCCTGGGTCCACTCCGGGTCGACGACCCCGATCCAGTGGCCGGGCGCCCGGCGGGCCGCGTCCCGGACCGCTTCGGGTATCTCGGGGCTGTCGGTGGCCCCGGCCTCGCCGGAGCCGGCCGGCTCCGCGTGCCCCGGCCCGGAGACGGCGGGCGCCTCGGGCCCACCCTCCAGCCGTTGTCCGGGCCGCATCTCCACCTGAACTCTTCGGTCGGTACGAACACTTGGATGCCGTCGGCCTGCTCGCGCGCCGACGATGATCAGATCAGGAGCCCCAGGATGCCACACGAGCATCGCCCGTTGTGGGGTGGGCACGGTCCGAATCGCCTGCCCACGTGCCTGTTCGCCGCCCGGGTCGGGAACATTCCGGGAGCAGCGAGGTCCGAGCGGACAAAGTGACGGGGGAGTTGGGAGAGGTGATCGGTCGATCGCCTTGCACGCAGGCTAAGTTGGGCCGCACGGGAAGACCTCATGACTCGAGACTGCGCCGGACCGGCCCGCGGTCGCCACCGCTGCGGACCGGCACCCCTCGACGACCCGGACCGGGCCTCGCACCGGTCCACCCTCGCGCGGCGCGCCCGACCGACGCCCGCCGGGCTTCCCGGCGTTCGTCCAGCCGACCACTGCACGGGCCCCGGCCACGACCGGCAGCTCCGCCACCGAGGAGGAGTACCGCATGTCCCCCCAGCACCCCACCCCCGACGCGAACAAGGAGGCGGCCGCCACCCGCGCAAGGGGCACCGGTTCACCGTCCAGCCCCTCCACGCCGGACGAGCCGGCCCCGGACCGCGGCTCCGCCCCGGAGGCCGGGCCCCTGAACACCGGGCCGGGTTCCGGCGCCGACGGGCCGACCCCGCCCTCGGGGGCGCAGCCGGACATACGGAAACGTGAAGACCCGGACGGGGAGGCCGGCACCGAGAGCGCCCCGTCAGGACCCACCCGAGCCGGTGAGATCCCTGCCGCCGGGGCCGAGGAGGCCACGGCCCCCGTGGCCTCAGCGGCGGAGGCGGAGGCGGAGGGCGGCGCCGCCGAAGGCCCGGCGTCGGACGAGGTCGGTGCCCCGGGTACGGCGGAGGCCCGAGGCACCACCGCCCCGGCATCGTCCGCGGCGAGCGCGTCCACCAGATCATCCCCCGAGGCACGTGTCGCCGTGGCCGCGGCGGCGGCCGTCGGGACCGTGCCGCCCAGCGCCGGGACGGGCACCGGCGTGCGGAGCGGGCGCCCCCGCAAGCCGATCCTCGCGGGAGCGGCGGTCGCCGGCGCCGCGCTGATCGCCATTCCGCTGCTGCTCACCGGCAGCGCGAGGGACGACGGGCCTCCCGAGTCCACCAGGGAGCTGGCCGCGGGAGGCTCCGACACCGTCCTGAATCCGACGTCAGCCCCGGCCGCCCTCGACGACTACGTGGCCGAGAAGCCCAGTCCGTCCCCGAAGAAGGCGAAGGCGACGCAGAGCGCGCCGACGAGGGTCGCCCCTGCGCAGCCGGCCGCGCCCGCCACGCAGTCCAGCCCGAGCGACAAGCCGGAGTCCAAGCCCAAGGCGAAGCCGAAGCCGAAGCCGAGCCCGAAGCCGGACTGGAGTACCGAGACCGTCTCCGCGCCCAGTGTCCTGGAGGTCAACCAGGCCTGGACCACCAACCGCATCCGGATGGTCATGCAGACCGACGGCAACCTGGTCGTATACAACGAGCAGCGCAAGCCCATCTGGGCGTCCATGACCTTCGGCCCGAACCACCGGGCCATCTTCCAGCCGGACGGCAACCTGGTCATCCACAACGGCGAGGACCGCCCCATCTGGGCCTCGCAGACCTGGGGCCACGAAGGTGCCCAACTGGTCCTGCGTGCCGACGCCAAGGTGGTGATCGTGCAGAACGGCGGGGTGATCTGGTCGACGTGACACCCCCCGGCGGGAGCGTTCCACCCACCGCGGCCTCGCGGCGCGCGACCGGTCGGACCCGGGCGCACGCTCGCACTGGCCGCGGACGGCTCCGCGTCACCTTCGCCAGAACAGGTGGTGCGTCACACCACTCGGGCTGGGCACGACCTCCAGGTGGAACCGGTCGAGCAATTCGTCAGGGGACTGCCAGAGCCGTAGACCGGACCCGAGCTTCACCGGCGAGACCGCGACGTGCAGGGTGTCGACGAGGTCGGCGTCGAGGAACTGCCGGATGGTGGTGACCCCGCCGCCGAGTCGGACGTCCTTGTCCTGAGCCGCCTCTCGCGCACGTCCGAGGACCTCGGCCGGGCTGCCGTCGACGAAGTGGAACGTCGTGTCGGAGAGCGTGAACGACGGACGCACGTGGTGGGTCATGACGAAGACGGGAGTGCGGAAGGGAGGCTCCTCGCCCCACCAGCCGTTCCACTCGTGGTCCTGCCAGGGCCCTCGCTGGGGGCCGAACTTGTTGCGCCCCATGATCTCGGCACCGATGTTGCGCGCGAAGTCGCGCGTGAAGCAGTCGTCGAGGCCCCTGCTCCCTCCCGGATCAGTGCGCATGGGCCAGCTCGCCGTGGCTCCGGCCCAGGCGAACAGCGCCTCGGGGCGCACGTGACCGAACGGCCGTTCAAGGGTCTGGTCCTCACCGGCACCGATTCCGTCGCTCGAGACGTTGAAGTTCATGACGCGCAGGAGTTGCCCCATGGGTCGCCTCATCACCTTCCGTCGGGTCCTCGTGCGGCCGGGTGCCGCACATCATGACGTCGAACGGGACGTGAGCGGATCGACAGCGACGCGTGATCTTTTTTTCCCGGACCGCCGCCAGGAACGCGCCCTGGGGCATACGCCGCGACCAGGCGCCGTTCGATCCGGCCTGCCGGGCCGCGCCGGCCGGCGCCGCGCTTCAGTCGGGCAGGCCGCCAGGCGGCGCCGTCGTGGCCCGGTGGGTCAGCGTCGCGGGGAGCATCGTCGTCTCGGGGACGTCGTCGTGCTCGGCGAGCTTGGCCATCAGGAGCTCCACCGCGCGCGTGCCTATCTCGGCCGAGGGGATCGAGACCGATGTGATGGGCACCGGTGCCTGCTCGGCGGTCTCGTCGGGGCAGATCGCGACGACCGAGAGGTCCTGGGGGACGCGCAGGCCCATCGTCTGGAAGGCCGCGATCAGGGGCTGGGTGACCGGCTCGTTGTGGATGACCACGCCGGACAGCTCCGGCTGCTCGTGCAGCAGTCTCTCGGCCATGGCCTGCGCGGCCGCCGGGGTCTCCGGGCAGGGGTGGACGGAGGACCGCAGGCCGAGACGGTCGGCGGCGGCCGTGAAGCCGGCGGCTACGCGGCGGGCGAAGCCGGTGCCGCGGACGTACACCTCCGGGGGCGAGCCGACGAGGGCCACGGTGCGGTGGCCGAGCGAGGCCAGGTGTTCCACACATGCTTCGCCCGCGCCCGCGAAGTCCAGGTCGACGCAGGTCAGTCCGGCCGGGTCGGACGGGAAGCCGATCAGGACGGACGGCTGCTCCAAGCCGCGCAGCAGGGGCAGCCGGCGGTCGTCCATCTCGACGTCCATGATGATGAACGCGTCCGCCATGCGGCTCCGCGCGACCCGGTTGATGCCCTCCTCCCCCTCGTTGTGGGTGAGGAGGAGGACGTCGTGGTCGTGTTCCCGGGCGGCGGTGGCCACGGAGGTGGCGAACTGCATCACCACGGGCAGGTGCATGCCCTTGCGGAGCGGCAGGACCAGGCCGATCACCTGTGACCTGCTGCTGGCCAGGGAGCGGGCGCCGGCGTGCGCCCGGTAGCCCAGTTCCCGGATGCTGTCCTCTATGCGGCGGCGCGTCTCCTCGGAGATCGGCCTCTTGCCGCTGAGGGCGTAACTGACGGTGCTGGGCGACACGTTAGCGTGCCGCGCCACGTCAGTGATCTTGACCATGCGTGTACCTTCTCGAGTCCCGTTGTGCCCCATCATCCTCGGGCATCGGAGAGTGTCAGGGCGAGAACGGCCGTACCGGCCTCGGCGCGGGCGGAGGGGCCGCCGGCGACCTCGACGCCCCAGGGCAGGGAGGCGTCGGAGGTCTCGGCCCGCAGGGTGGATCCTTCGCGCACGACCGTGATCTCGGCCGCCGTCGTGCCGTCCTCGCCGGGGATGCGCACGGTGGTGCGGGAGCCGTCGGCCGGCTCGAAGACGCGGATCGTGACGTCGTCCGCCCACGCGTAGTCGGGACGGTCGTCGACCGAGCCGACCGGGATCGCGGAACCGGGGCGGGCCAGCAGCGGGAGGCTGAGGTAGTCGTGGGTCTCGCGCACCCAGCGGGGGCCGGTGACCTGCTCGCCGGTCGTGAAGTGGGTCCAGGTGCCCTCGGGCACGTAGTACGACACTTCCCCGTCCTCCGAGAAGACGGGGGCGACGAGCAGGTCCCCGCCGAGCATGTACTGGCGTTCCAGCGGGGCGCAGGCCGGGTCGTCGGGGAACTCCAGCAGCATGGCCCGCATCATGGGGACGCCTTCGGTGTGCGCCTGGTGGGCGGCTCCGTAGAGGTAGGGCATGAGACTGAGCTTGAGCTTGGTGAAGTGGCGCAGGACGTCCACGGCCTCCTCGTCGAACAGCCATGGCACGCGGTAGGAGGAGGAGCCGTGCAGGCGGCTGTGGGAGGAGAGCATGCCGAAGGCGGTCCAGCGCTTGAACAGGCCGGCGTCGGGCAGGCCCTCGAAACCGCCGATGTCATGGCTCCAGTAGCCGAATCCGGACAGGCCGAGGGAGAGTCCGCCGCGCAGGGACTCGGCCATCGACTCGTAGGTGGACTCGCAGTCGCCGCCCCAGTGCACGGGGAACTGCTGGCCGCCGGCCGTGGCGGAGCGGGCGAAGAGCACCGCTTCTCCCTCACCGCGGTGCTTGCGCAGTACGTCGAAGACGGTCTTGTTGAAGAGCTGGGTGTAGTAGTTGTGCATCCGCTCCGGGTCGGAGCCGTCCGACCAGGCGACGTCGGTGGGGACGCGCTCGCCGAAGTCGGTCTTGAAGCAGTCGACGCCCATGTCCAGGAGGGCTTCGAGCTTGGACGCGTACCAGGCGCGGGCGTCGGGATCGGTGAAGTCGACCAGGGCCATGCCGGGTTGCCAGAGGTCCCACTGCCAGACGCCGCCGTCGGGGCGTCTGAGGAGATACCCGGCGGCCTTGCCCTCGGCGAACAGCGGGGAGCGCTGGGCGATGTACGGGTTGATCCACACGCAGATGTGCAGGTCCCGTTCCTTGAGGCGGCGCAGCATCCCCTCGGGGTCGGGGAAGACCCGCGAGTCCCACTCGAAGTCGCACCAGTGCAGCTCGCGCATCCAGAAGCAGTCGAAGTGGAAGGCGGACAGCGGGAGATCGCGTTCGGCCATGCCCTCGACGAAGCCGGTGACGGTCTCCTCGTCGTAGGAGGTGGTGAAGGAGGTGGTCAGCCACAGTCCGAACGACCAGGCGGGCGGGAGCGCCGGGCGGCCGGTCAGCGCGGTGTACCTGCGCAGGATCTCCTTCGGTGTGGGGCCGTGGATGACGTAGTACTGCAACTGCTGCCGCTCGGCGCTGAACTGGACGCGTGAGACCTGCTCGGAAGCGACCTCGAAGGAGACCTTGCCGGGGTCGTCGACGAAGACGCCGTAGCCGGCGTCGGTCAGGTAGAACGGGACGTTCTTGTAAGCCTGTTCACTGCTGGTGCCGCCGTCGGCGTTCCAGATGTCGACGCTCTGGCCGTTCTTGACGAGCGGACCGAAGCGCTCGCCGAGCCCGTAGACGGAGGTGCCGACGCCCAGCCGGAGTTGCTCGCGGATGTAGTGCTCGCCCTCGGCGGTCTCCATCAGCGCCATGGCCTTGGTGTCGCTGCTGGTCAGGGTGCGTCCGCCGGCCTGGAACTCCATGCGCCAGTCGCCGTCGAGGCGGAAGCGGACGCTCAGGTCGCCGGAGGTGAGGACGGCCTGCTCGTCGTCGACGGCGACGACGGGGTCGTGCGGCTGGTGGTGCAGTTCGAAGTGGGGGCCGGTCTCGACTCCGCCGTCGAAGTGCGTGATGCGCACGCCGATGACGCCGGGCATCGGCGCGGTGCAGTCGACCGTGATGAGCGGGCCTTTGAGCAGGTCGCCGCGGTGCCGGATGTGCTGGGTGGGGGCGTGGACCCGGAGGGTGCCGGGGCCGGGGACGGCATCGAGGACCTCGGCCGGATACGCCGCCGTGATGCCTTCGCGCAGCAGCCAGTACCCGTTGGTGAACTTCATCGTCGATGCCTTTCCCGGTGGGCGGCCACCGGCGTTCTCGGTATGTACGGAGGGGTTGGGGGTCACTTCACCGCGCCGACGGCGATGCCCCGGGTCAGGGTCCGCTGGAAGAGCAGGAAGAAGACGATCGCGGGCAGGGCGCCGAGCAGGCCGGCGGCGTTGGTCATCGTCGCGTCCATCAGACGCTGGCCCTGGAGGACGCCGAGCGCCACCGAGACGGTCTGGTTGTCGTTCGACGGCAGCATGACCAGGGGCAGCAGGAACTCGTTCCACGTCCAGATGAAGAAGAACACCAGCAGGACGCCGATGGTGGGCCGGCTGACCGGGACCACCATGCGCCACAGGATCTGCCAGCTGTTGGCGCCGTCGATCCGGGCGGCCTCGATGATCTCCCTGGGGAAGGCCCCGAGCACGGAGGACAGCAGGTACGTGCCGAAGGCCGCCTGTACGACGCTGAAGACGATGATCAGGCTCAGCCTCGTGTCGTACAGGCCCACTTCCTTGGAGAGGTAATAGAGCGGGTAGACGAGGGCCTCCTGCGGCAGCACGTTGGCCAGGACGAAGAAGGCGAGGAAGTACGCCTTGCCCTTGATGCGGCCGATGCCGATCGCGTACGCGTTGAGGACGGAGAGGATGACGCCGAGGACGGCGACCGAACCGGAGATCACGACCGAGTTCAGCAGCGTGTTCCCGAAGTCGACGCGGGTCCAGAAGTCCTTGAGGCCGTCCAGGTAGAGGCCGTCGGGCAGGGACAGCGGGCCGTGCGCGGAGTACTCGGCGGGTGACTTCAGCGCGTTGACGAGGACGATGAGGAGCGGCAGCACCATGAAGACCGCGCCGAGGAGCATCGCCACCAGCACCGGGTAGCGCTTGAGCGCGTTCACTGTGCGTCCTCCGACCGGGTCTGGAAGCGCAGTCCGATCGTGGTCAGCGCCAGGATGATGAGCGTGAGGACCGTCGCGATCGCCGAGCCGTAGCCGACGTCCGTCTTCTCGAAGAACGTCGAGAAGGAGAAGTAGGACGGCACGATGGTCGCGTCGGCGGGGCCGCCCTTGGTGAGGACGTAGACCGCGCCGAAGACCTTCAGGGCGGCGATGGTGCACCACAGCATGACGACGTAGATCTCGGGGCGGATCTGAGGCAGCGTCACGTGCCAGAAGCGCTGCCACCAGTTCGTCCCGTCCAGCTCGGCCGCCTCGTGGAGCGAGGGGTCGACCCGCTGGAGTCCCGCCATGAAGATCACGACGGGGAAGCCCAGTTGCACCCAGACCATGACGGCCATCACGCTGTAGAGCGCGAAGTCCGGGTCGCCCAGCCAGTCCTGCTGGAGGGAGCCGAGCCCGACCGCCTCCAGCAGCTCGTTGAGGGAGCCGTTCTCGGGGGCCAGGATCCAGCTCCAGACGATGCCCGCGACCGTGATGGGCAGGACCTGGGGCAGGTAGAAGCAGGCGCGCAGCACGCTGGCCGTCTTCGAACCGAAGTGCTTGCCGATGAAGTCGAACAGCGCCGCGGCGACCACCAGGCCGATGGCGGTGGGGATCACCGCCATCGCCAGGACCATGGCGACGCTGTGCCGGAAGGACTCCCAGAACCGCGAGTCCTTCATCAGCGCCTGGTAGTTATCCAGCCCGGCCCAGGCGGGCGAGCCGACGCCCTGCCAGTGGGTGAGGCTGAAGTAGACGTTCATCGCGAACGGCACGATCACGACGGCCAGGAAGGCGAGGACGCCGGGGATCAGGTACAGCGCGTAGGGGTTGCGCGGCCGGAGGGGTCGGGCGCTCATGACGTGGGCGCACCCGCGTCATAGGCCTTCTGCAGTTCGTCGAGGACCGCGTCGGGGCTCGCGCTGCCGGTGATCAGCTTCTGGGTGGCGGAGACGAGTACGTCGTAGAAGCCGGGGACCGGCCAGTCCGGGTAGAAGGCGAGGCCGTCCGCGGACGAGACCTTGTTGAAGTTCTCGATCAGCTCCTTGGAACTGGCGTCGGTGATCGCCGAGGGTTCGGCGGCGACGGGCACGCCGCCGTTGTTGCCGAGGGTGTTCTGGATCCCCTTCTTCATCGTGATGTCGATGAAGTCGTAGGCCAGTTGCTTGTTCTTGGCGTTCTTCGGGACGACCCAGAGGTTGCCGCCGGAGCCGAGGGTGAGCTGGGAGCCGGGGAAGAGGAACGAGCCCCACTTGAACTTGTTCTCGTCGCGGAAGCGGCCGTACCACCAGCTGCCCGAGAAGAAGATCGGGGACTTGCCGCCGATGAAGGACACGCCGGCGTCCTCGGCCTTCGCGCCGCTGCTGGTCTTGGCGATGTAGCCCTTCTTCACCCAGTCGGAAAGGGTGGCGGCGGCGTACGTCCAGGCGGCGTCGTGAAAGTCGGCCTTGCCCTTGTAGAGCTCGAAGGAGTCGACCCAGGCGCGGTCGGCCTTGGTGAGGGCGAGCTGGTACAGGTACTGGTGGGCCGGGTACTCGGCGCCGCCGTTGGCGAGCGGGGTGATGCCCTTGGCCTTGAAGGCGGCGAGGGCCTGCTCGAACTCGTCGAACGTGGTCGGGACCTTGACGCCGTGCCGCGCGAAGAGGTCCTTGTTGTAGTACACCATCGTGTACTCGCCGAAGTTCGGGACGCCGTACCAGTTGCCGGAGCCCATGACGCCCTTGGCGTCGTAGCGGCTGGTGGTCGTGACGCTCGGGCTGAGCAGCTTGTCCCAGCCGTGCTTCGTGACCTGAGGGGTGAGGTCGGTGAGCAGGCCCTGCTTGGCCAGCAGGCCGGCGGTGGCGTTGCCCTTGTTGTACTCCATGAGGTCGGGGGCGTTGCTGGAGTTGAGCACCATCGAGGCGGTCTTCTGTATCTGCTCGAAGCCCTTGGCCTCGAACTCGACCTTGACGCCCGGGTGGGACTTCTTGAACTCGTCTATCGCCTGGTTCCAGGCGACGCCCATGGCGCTGTTGGGGGCCTCGTAGTGCCAGAGCTTCAGCGTCTTGCCGTCGCCCTCCGCACCACCGTCGGAACTCCCGCACGACGTCATCAGCATGACGCCCGCCAGGGCGGCTGCCGTGAGAGCCAGCGGACTGCGCACCTTCACCATTGAAGTGACTCCTACCTGGGCCGAACGGATGAGGCGCCTCACCGGATCGAGTCGAATCGTTTCGATGAGGCGCGTCGAAGCGCTTCGACGGAGGACCGTATGTACGGCGACCTCATAGGTCAAGAGCGTTTACAAATCCCTCTCGGGTCTTTTCCGTGGTGTCACGGCACAGGGACGACAGGCACCTCGCCTGGGCGAGCGCGGTGCCGGATCAGGCGACCCCGGCGCCACTCGCACCGTCCGCGCCGGCAGCGCCGGGGGAATCGGCACCCGGCAACGGGGGCCTGGCGACGGGTGCCTGATGCAGCGGCGTGTGCTGAGGGTCGACTGACACACGGGCGGCGTTGATGAACTCGAGGCGGGCGGATTCCATCTCGTCCCGGGCCCGGCGCCACTCCTGTTCACCTGGGGCGGTCTGGTCGATGAACTGGTCGCTGTGGGCCCAGAACACCTCGTCGATCCTTGCCGCCGCCTGTACCACGGCAGGGCTGCCCACGAGCCAGATCGTGCCCAACGCGACGTTCCACGGCACCCAGTCCACGGAGTCGCCGTGCTTCCAGGCGCGACGCAGTGCGAGCTGGATGCGCGTGGACTCGGCGACGATGGCCGAGCAGGCGTCGATCTGCTTCTCGCGCGACCAGTGCATCCGGTTGACGCGGCTGGTGAGGTACGAGCCGGCGACGACACCGATCAACGCGGCCGCGACACCTCCGGCCGTGGTGACCGTCGTTGCCCAGTCCCATGACATCCGATCCCCCTTACGGCTGCCCGTTCGAGGACCACCCTGCCCAGCCCCACCCTCGCGGCATGCGCGGCTGTCGGCGCAAAGGCCGTTTTCCGGCCATCGTCTCCAGGCCGTCGCTCGAAGATGAACGCGCTCAGCGGGGCGTCCTCAGAGCGGGATCTCGAAGTGCACCGTGGCGACACCCGGGCCGTGCTCACCCGTGGTGCGGGCGTCGAAGATCTCTTTGGCGATGCCACGCCAGAAGGCCTCGGCGCCCGGCACCCGTGTGTTGGTGTGGAGGTAGAGGCGGTCGTAGCCCGGAGTGCCGGCCACGAAGTCGCGGGCCTCCTCGACCAGCGTGCGTGCCAGCCCCCGGCGCCGGTGCTCCGGGCGGACGTAGACGCGGACCAACTGTGCGGTGCTCCCGGACGGATAGCGTTCGGCCAGGGCGCGGGGGTGCGGCGGGTGAGCCGGGCCCGTCGAGTGCACGCCGGTGGTGGCGATCACCTCGCCGCCGTGGAGGGCGACCAAGAGGACGTGACGGGGGTCGTCCAGGTACGTGCCCTCGATGTCCATGACGTCCTGGTGCCATCGGGGTACGTAGCCGTAGCCGAACTCCTTGTAGAAGGTGTCGAGCATGACGGCGCGGGCGCCGTCGACGTCCTCGGTGGTCGCGGGACGCACGGTGTAACCGGTGGGTGTGGTGCGGGGCATCGGCAGTTCCTTCCTCAGCTCGGCCTCGTCCGGGCCTCATCGGGACCCCCACGCTACCTGACAATGAAAATGATTACCGATATCGTGTCGACGACGTCGTGGCCTGGACCCTCCTGGCCGCGTCCTTCGCGACGAATCGAAGACGACATGAAAAGGGGAGCCGTGGCCCATCTGCTGGTGGTCGAGAGCTGGGTCGGATCGATGAGCAGGCTGTTGCCACGGGCGATCCGGGAGGGTGGCCACGAGTTCACCTTCCTCACCCGGGACCTCCACCACTACCTGCGTGCCGCGCCCGAGGGCACCGCGCACCCGCTGCTCGGGGCGCGCAACGTGATCACCGCGAACACCAATGACGCGGAGACACTGGTGCCTCAAGTGGAGCGTTTGCACAGCGTGTTGGGGTTCGACGGGGTGATCACGTCGTGCGACTACTACCTGCCGGTGGTGGCACGTACGGCCACCCGGCTCGGGCTGCCCGGACCGGCTCCAGAGGCGATCGAGAACGCCTGCCGCAAGGACGCCACGCGCCGGGTGCTGGCGGAGGCAGGGGTGCCCGGGCCGCGGTTCGGGGTGCATGAGGAGTGGGCCGACATCGCGCGGTGTGCGCGGGACATCGGCTATCCGCTGGTGGTCAAGCCCGTGGACCTGTGCGCCGGGATGCTGGTGCGGCGGGTGGACGACGAGGCGCAACTCGCCGCCGCCGTCAAGGCGCTGGCCGACTTCCCGGTCAACGCGCGCGGGCAGCAACGGGCGTCCGCCGTGCTGTTGGAGGAGCTGCTGGACGGCCCGGAGGTGAGCGTCGAGTCGGTCTCCCACGCGGGCGTGGCGCACGTCGTCGGGGTGACGGACAAGAGCATCGCTGGGGAGCCGGCGTTCGTCGAGACCGGCCACATGTTCCCCGCCGCCCTGTCCGCCACGGACAGGGCGGCCGTCGAGCGGACCGCGATCGACGCGATCACGGCGCTCGGGCTCACGGACGGCGTGGTGGCGCACACCGAGATCAAGCTGACGTCGGCCGGCCCGCGTGTGGTCGAGGTCAATCCACGCCCTGCCGGGAACCGCATCACCGAGTTGCTACGGCATGTCACCGGTATCGACCTCGCCGCCGCCTTCGTCGACGTCGGCCTGGGCCGCTCCCCCGACCTGCGGCGCACGGACACCGGACTGCGCAGCGCGGCCATCGGCTTCCTCGTACCGGAGGCCACGGGCACCCTCGTGGCGCTGGACGGCGGCCGTGCGCGGACGGCCCCGGACGTGCTCGAGGTGGAACTCGCCCAGCCGGGGCGGCAGGTGAGGAGGGCGGGCAGCAACAACGAGTACCTGGGGCATGTCATGGCGGGCGACCCGTCGGGCGGCGGCGCTCGTGCCCGCGTCGAGTCGCTGCTGGCCGAGGTGCGGTCCGGGATGGTGATCCGGTGAGGTCCGTCGGCTCGCTGTCCCCCGGTGCGGCCCGTGCCACTGCCGGCCCGTTCTCCGCCGACCCGCTCTCCGCCGGTGGCGCCACGACGTTCGAGGAGTTGCTCTCCCTCGCCCGTGCCGGCGAACTCGGCCCGGATCCGGCCGGGTTGCGGATCTCCGTGGCCTTCACCACCCGGCAGGCCGTGCGACACGAGGGACGCGGCACGGGGTACCGCAACGAGGTGCTCAGTCTGCGGCTGGCCGAGGCCGTCGGCAGTTGCGCGGTCGAGCCCGGTGCGCTGCCCGACGGCGCGGTGGAGGACTGCGCCGGCGCTGATGTGGCCCGGCTGCTCGGGCATCCGATGCTGCCGGTGCGGGTCGCCGCGCTCGACGCCTACCTGATGCACGTGTTCCCGCACACCCCGGAGAACGGGGCGCGGCCCGTCGCCCTGCCGGCCGGGACGTCGCTCGAGAAGTCGCGGGTCCGGGCGGACGCGGTCGCCGGGCTGCTCGTCCTGCCGCCCGGGTCGACGGTGCTCGTGGTCGGCGTGGTCAACTCCCTGCTCGAGGCGCTGCGTTCCCGGGGACTGCGCTACATCCCCTGCGACCTCAAGGGCGGCGTCACCGAGTGGGGCGAGCCGGTCGCCACCGACGCGCTCGCCCGGGCCGGCCGCTGCGACGCCCTGCTCGTGTCCGGGATGACCCTGGGCAACGGGACCTTCGAAGCGCTGCGGGAGCACGCACTGCGGCACGGCAAGCAGTTGGTGATGTTCGCCCAGACCGGCAGCGCCGTACTCCCCCGGCTGCTGGGACACGGCGTGAGCGCGGTGTGCGCGGAGCCGTACCCCTTCTTCTGGCTGGACGGCGGCCCCGGCACCGTCCACCGCTACCGCGCCGGATGCCCGGGAGGCACCCCGTGACCACCGCCCTGCGGACCACCGCCCGCCCGGAACTGCTCACCCTGCTCGGTCGCACCCCGATCCTCCGCGTCACCACCGACCTGCCCGGCCCCCACCCCGGATTCTGGGCCAAGCTCGAAGGTCTCGCCGCGGGCGGTATGAAGGCGCGGGCCGCCGTGTCGATGCTGATGGGTGCCCGGGAGCGCGGCGAACTGCGCCCCGGGGCCCCCGTCGTGGAGTCGACCTCCGGCACCCTCGGCGTCGGGCTCGCCTTCGCCGGACAGGCCCTGGGCCATCCCGTCGTCCTGGTCGGCGACAGCGAACTCGAGCCCTCCATACGGCAGTTGCTGCGCTCGTACGGGGTGCGGCTGGAGATCGTGGACCGGCCCGCGGCCCGGGGCGGCTGGCAGGCCGCGCGGATCACCCGGCTGCGCGCCCTGCTCGCCGTCCTGCCCGGCGCCTACTGGCCCGACCAGTACGACAACCCCGACAACACGGCCGGTTACGCCTCGCTCGCCGCCGAACTCGCCGCCCAGCTGGACCATGTGGACGTGCTGGTGTGCAGCGTGGGCACCGGCGGGCACAGCGCCGGCGTGATCGGCCCCCTGCGGCGGCACTGGCCGGCCCTACGGCTGATCGGTGTCGACTCCGTCGGCTCCACCATCTTCGGGCAGCCCGCCCGGCCCCGTCTGATGCGGGGCCTGGGCAGCAGCATCCATCCGCGCAACGTCGCCCACCACGCCTTCGACGAGGTGCACTGGGTCGGACCTGCCGAGGCCGTGGACAGCTGCCGGCGGCTCGCCCGGGGCAACTTCGTCAGCGGCGGCTGGAGCACCGGTGCCGTCGCCCGCGTCGCCGCCTGGGCGGCCCGGGTCCACCCGGGCGCGGTCGTCGCCACCGTCTTCCCCGACGGGCCGCACCGCTACCTCTCCACCGTCTACGACGACGACTTCACCACCGCCCACGGCGCCGACCCCGCCGCGGCGGCCACCCGGCCCGTGGAGATCCCGCACCCGTACGCCGCCGAGGCCACCGGCTGGGCGCGCTGCACCCGTGTCACCGATCCGGTCGCGCCGCGTGAGGAGGACCAGTGAGCGCCGGCTCACGGCACCTGCCTCACCGACCCGCTCCCGACTCGCGGAGAGGTCGCAGGAGGCCGGCCCCCGCACCGGTGTCCCCGCTCCACTCACGCCCCGAGGAGGGCCGATGAGGACCGACCTGCGCACCGTGCGCCTGGAGCTCGCCGAGCCGTTGCGCATCTCCCGCTCGACGATGTCCGCCCGTGACGCCGTCCAGTTGAGTGTCAGGCATGAGGGCGTGACCGGTCACGGCGAGGCGGTCGCCAGCGTGTACTACCGGCTCGACGCCGTGGGGCTCGCGCGGCACCTCACCGCCGCCGGCGCGGACCTGGACCGTTTCCCCGATCCCGAGACCGCGCTGGAGGCCCTGCGTACGGGCCAGTTGGCCGCCGACGGCACTCCCCCGGCCGTGACCGCCGCCGTCGAGGCGGCTCTGATGGACCTCGTCGGCAAGCGCGCGGGCAAGCCCGTCCACCGACTCCTCGGCACCGAGGACCCCCCGGTCGCGGCCACCGCCCGCACCATCGGCATCACGTCGCCTTCGCGTGCGGGGGCGCAGGCCCGCGCCCTCGCGGCGAGCGGCTTCCGGGTGCTCAAGGTGAAGGCGGGGGCGACCGATCCGGAGGAGGACGTCGAACGCGTCCGGGCGGTCCTGGACGCCGCGCCCCACGCACGGCTGCTTCTCGACCCCAACGGCGCCTGGACCACCGCGCGGGCGAGGGCCCTGCTGCCCCGCTTCGCCGCGCTCGGCGTCGAGGCCGTCGAGCAGCCGCTCGCACCCGGCGATCCGGAAGGGCTGGCCGCGCTGGCCGAGCGGTCACCGCTGCCCGTCATCGCCGACGAGGACGCCGTCGACCTGGAGGACGTGCGCCGCCTGGCCGGGCGCGTCCACGGTGTCAACGTCAAGCTCGCCAAGTGCGGCGGGGTGCACGCGGCGCTGCGCATCGCCGCGTCGATCGACGGCAGCGGTACGCGGCTGATGCTGGGCTGTCTGGCCGCCAGCACGCTGGGGATCGCGCCCGCCGTGCACCTCGCCGACCGGGCCCGCTGGACCGACCTGGACGGGCACCTGCTGCTCGCGCACGACCCGTGGACCGGCATCGGGGGTAGGGACGGCTGGGTTCGGGCGAGCGGATCGCCGGGGCTGGGCGTCGCACCAGGGGGCGGGGCGCCGTGAAGACCTGGCACGAGATACGCCGCCTGCCACCCGCCGTTCGGCTCCTGCTGGTCAACCAGTTGGGGGTCAACACCGGCTTCTACCTCCTCATCCCCTACCTCGCCACCCACCTCACCGAGAACCTGGGTCTGTCGGCCGCCGTCGCCGGTGTGGTCCTGGGCGTCAGGAACCTCAGCCAGCAGGGGCTGTTCGTCATCGGCGGCTCCGCCTCCGACCGGCTGGGTGCGCGAGGCGTCATCATCGCCGGCTGCACGCTGCGCACCGCCGGGTTCGCCCTGTTCGCGCTCGGCGACCACCTGGCCGTCCTGCTCGCGGCGTCCGTCCTCAGCGGGTTCGCGGGCGCGCTGTTCAACCCCGCCGTCCGTGCCTACGTCGCGCGGGAGGCCGAGGGACGCGGGGCCGAGGCGTTCGCCCTGTTCCATGTGTTCGCCACCACGGGGGCGCTGATCGGCCCACTGCTGGGCAGCGCGCTGCTGCTGGTGGACTTCCGCACCTCTGCGCTGACGGCCGCCGGCGTCTTCGCGGTCCTGACGGTCGCACAGGCCCTGATGCTGCCCGCCCGGCCCGTCGAGCCGAGCGGGGGCGGGGTGCTCACCGACTGGCGGGAGGTGCTGGGCAACCGCGCCTTCCTGGCCTTCGCGCTCGCCATGTCCGGCCTGTTCACCCTGGAGAGCCAGCTGTACCTGCTGCTGCCCGACGAGGCACGGCGGGCCACCGGCTGGGACGGTGCCGCCGGCCTGGTCTTCGTGGTCGGCGCCCTCACGAGCCTCCCGCTCCAGCTGCGGCTGACCCGTGCGCTCCGGCGGCGAGGGGACCGGGCCCGCTGGATCGCGACGGGGCTGTGCCTCATGGCATCGGCGTTCCTGCCGCCCGTCCTGGTCGCCACGGCGTCCGACGGACCGGGCGGCGCGGTGTCGGGGGTGCTGCCCGTGCTGGCGGGCGCCCTGCTGCTGTACCTCGGACTGATGGTCGCCCAGCCGTTCGTGATGGACATGGTCCCCGCCTTCGGCCGCCCCGCACTGACCGGCACCCACTTCGGGCTCTTCTACGTCGTCTCCGGTGTCGCCGCCGCGCTCGGCAACGCCGTCGTCGGCTGGGCCATGGACACCGGGCGGCACGGCGGCGCCGCGTGGCTGCCGTGGGCGTGCTGCGCGCTCACCGGGCTCGCCTCGGCGGTCGGTGTGCTGCGGCTGCGCCGCCTGGGATCGCTGCCCGCACCGCCGCAGCCCGCTGTCCCCGCCGCCGTACGAGGAAGGACCCCGGCATGACCTCCGTGGTGCACAACCTGCTCACCGACCACCCCGCCCTGTACGAGGCCCGCTTCCCCGACCCCGGCCACCTGGCCGCACGCTGGACGCAGGACTGCCTGCGGCGGCACGGTGCCGGCACGCGCGTACTGGACCTCGGCTGCGGAACCGGCCGCGACGCGGCGTGGCTGCGGGACGCCGGCCGTACGGTGATCGGCGCGGACCTCTCCGAGGCGATGCTCGCCTACGCCCGCGAGCATCACCCAGGACCCGAGTACGTCCGCGCCGACCTGCACGGATTCGACCTCGGGCGAGCCGTGTGCGACGCCGTGGTGTGCCTGGACAGCGCCCTGTTGTACTGCCACACCAACGACCAGCTCGACGGCTTCCTCTCCTCCTGCCGCCACGCCCTCGCGCCGGGCGGCCTGCTCGTCGCGGAGATGCGCAACGGCGCGTACTTCCTCGGCCGCACCGACCTCCTCGACACGCCGAGGACCGACGCGTTCACCTGGCAGGGCACCGTCCGCCGATCCGTCACCACCCTCACGGTGGACCGTACGGACCAACTGCTGCGCCGCAGGCGCGTGTGGACCGCCGACGACGGCTCCGCGCCGGTCGAGCAGCACTCCGCGTGGCGGCTGCTGTTCCCACAGGAGCTGCGGTACGTGCTGGCCGGCCATGGCTTCGAGGTCCTGGAGCTGCACGACGGACCCGGCCCGCGTACCGAACCGCCCTGGCGGGAGGGCCTGCTCCCCGGGCACACCACGGACGCCGACCGGCTGCACGTGGTGGCCCGTCTCATCCGACCGCCCGGTCCCACCGAGCCGCCCACCCGCCCCACCACCACCCATTGAGGATTCCCATGCACGACGCTTCGACCCACCGTCCCTCCCCCTTCCCCGAGCTGCGCCGCCGCGGCTTCCTCGCCGCGACCGGCGCCGGCGCGCTCGCCCTGGCCGGGTGCGGCGGCCCCGGCGCCGACGACGGGGCGGGCCAGGACGCCGGCTCGCCCAGGAAGGGCGGGCGGCTGCGCGCCGCCTTCGCCGGCGGGGGTGCGAGCGAGACCCTCGATCCGCACCTCGCCAACCTGTTCGCCGATGTCGCCCGCGCGAAGGCCCTGTTCGACAAGCTCGCCGACTACGGCGCCGACCTGTCCGCCGTGCCCCGGCTCGCGGAGAGCTGGGAGCCCGGCAAGACGCTGGACCGCTGGCACGTCACCCTGCGCGAGGCCGTCTTCCACGACGGCAGCCCCGTCACCGCGCGGGACGTCCTCCACAGCTACCGCCGGATCGCCGACCCGAAGCGGGCGTTCCGCGCCAGGGCGTCGCTGGAGCCGATCGACCTCGACGCCAGCCGCGCCACCGGCGAACGCTCCATCGAGTTCGTGCTCAAGCGGCCCACGGCCGAATTCCCCAACGTGCTCGCCGCGTTCGGTGCGTACATCGTGCCCGAGGACGCCGCCGACTTCGACGAGAAGCCGGTCGGCTCCGGTCCCTTCCGCTTCGTGTCCTTCACACCCGGCCGCTCCGCGGTCTTCCGCCGCCACGACGCCTACTGGGAGGGTGCCCCGCACCTCGACGAGATCGAGTTCGTCGTGGCCAACGAGGAGTCCGCGCGGGTCAACGCGCTGCTCGGCGGGCAGGTCGAGTACGCGCACGAACTCAGCCCCACCACCGCCCGCGCCCACGAGGACAAGGGGCGGATCGAGATCGTGCGGCTGCGCGGCAGCGCCATGCAGGCGTTCTGCATGAAGACCGACCGGCCGCCCTTCGACGACGCACGGGTGCGTCAGGCGTTCTTCCTCATCGCCGACCGCCAGGAACTCGTCGACGGTGCGCTGTCCGGCGCGGGCGAGGTCGGCAACGACCTGTTCGGCAAGGGGTACGAGTACTACGCCGACGCCCTGCCCCAGCGCCGGCAGGACCTCGACAGGGCCCGCTCGCTGCTGAAGCGGGCCGGCGCCGAGGGTCTGAAGGTCACCCTGAACACCTCAGCCGTCGCCGCCGGGTTCACCGAGGCGGCCGGCATCTTCCGCGACCAGGCGAGGAGGGCCGGGGTCACCGTCGAGGTCGCGATGGGCAGCAAGGACTCCTACTGGAGCGACATCCTCGACAACGGCACCCTGTCCTGTTACCGCTCGGGAGCCATGCCCATCGAGGCCCACATATCCCAGCGGCTGCTCACCGGTTCCACCACGAACGCCACCAAGTGGCGGCACAAGGACTTCGACGCGCTCTATCAGCAGGCCCAGTCCACCCGCGACCGGGCCGGACGCGCCGCCGTCTACGAACGCATGCAGCGCCGCCTGCACGCCGAAGGCGGCTTCCTGGTCTGGGGGTTCGCGGACTGGATCATCGGTACGGCCCCACGGGTCAGGGGGCTCGACGCGAAGGCGCCCGCCAACACCCTGGACTGGGCCCGCTTCGACACGGTGTGGCTCGCGTGAGCACCTCGCGTTCCTTCGTCGCCCGGCGGCTGTTCCTCGGCGGCCTGCAGACCGTGGCCGTGGTGCTGCTGGTCTTCGCGCTCACCGAGGCGCTGCCGGGCGACGCCGCGGTCGCCCTCGCCGGGGACCAGCCCGACCCGGCCCGCGTCGCGGCCATCCGGGAGGCGATGCAGCTGGACCGGCCGGCCTGGGAGCGGCTGGCCGACTGGGCGGCGGGGCTGCCGCGGGGCGACCTCGGCACCTCGCTGGTCTCCGGCCGTCCGGTGCGCCAGTACCTCGCCGACGGCTTCGGCCCGACCCTCCTGCTGGCCTCCCTGACCGTGCTGCTGCTGGTGCCGGTGGGGTTCGGGCTCGGGGTGCTGGCCGCCCGGCACGCGGGCCGGCCGGTGGACCGGCTGATCAGCTCCGTGACACTGGCCGTGTACGCGGTCCCCGAGTTCGCCCTCGGGGTGCTGCTGGTGACGGTGTTCGCGCTGCGGCTCGGCTGGCTGCCGCCGACCGCCCTCGGCTACGGCACCGACCTGCTCGCGCATCCGGCGGCGCTGGTCCTGCCGGTACTGGTGCTGCTGTCGCGGCCGGTGTGCTCGCTGGCGCGGCTGGTCCGCGCCGGCATGATCGACGCCCTGGGCTCACCGTATGTGGCACACGCCCGCCGCTACGGCGTGTCCGGCGTCCGGATCCGGTACGCGCACGCGCTGCCGAACGCGTCGGCGCCCGCCGCGCAGCAGTTGGCCCGCACGGTCGACTGGCTGCTGTGTGGTGTCGTCGTGGTGGAGGCCCTGTTCGTGATTCCCGGGCTCGGCACCGTCCTGCTGGGTGCGGTCGCCGAACGGGACGTACCCGTGGTGCAGGGACTGGCGGTGGTGTTCGGCGTGCTGACCGTCGTCCTGAATCTGGGTGCCGACCTGGTCGCCCACCGGTTCACACCGCGGGCGGGGGTGGCCGCGTGAGGGGCGTGTGCACCGGCCGCTTCACCCTCGGGGTCACCGTGGTCGCCGTACCGCTCGTCCTCGCGCTGCTCGGCCCGGTGGTCGCGGGTGATCCGGGTCCGCGGGCCGCGTCCTTCACACCGGGTGAAGGCCACTGGCTCGGCACCGACTTCGTGGGGCGGGACGTGTGGTGGCAGGTGCTGCACGGCGGGCGGCCGGTGCTGCTGACCGCGCTCGCCGCGACCGCCCTGACCTATCTGGTCGCCCTCCCGGTCGGCCTGTTCGGCGCGCTCACCCGGCACCGCTGGATGGAGGAGTTGCTGATGCGCCCCCTGGACGTACTGCTCGCGGTGCCGTCGCTGCTGCTGATCCTGCTGACGGCCACCGTGTTCTCGCCGGGCGCCGTGGGTCTCACCCTGCTGGTCACGCTGGCCCACGTGCCGGACGCGGCCCGGCTGGTACGCGCCGCCGCCGCGGAGGCCGCCGCCCGGCCGGCGGTCGAGGCACTGCGTCTGCAGGGCGAGACGTGGTGGCGGACGGCCGTGGGGTATGTCGGCCGCGCCATGCTGCGCCCGCTGGCCGCCGACGCCGGCACCCGGCTCACCGGTGTGCTCTACCTGGTCGCCACGGCGGCGTTCCTGGGGGTCGGCGTGGCGCCCGACGCCGCCGACTGGGCGGTCATGGTGGACCGCAACCGGACGGGGCTGTTCGTGCAGCCGTGGGCCGTGGTCGTCCCCGCCGTGCTGATCGTCACGCTGACGACGGGGACGAACCTCCTCTTCGACGCGGCGCTGGACGAGGGCGGGCGGCGGGCGAGGAAGGAAGGACGTTCGTGAACGACAAGCACACGGCGGCGGATCCCGTCGCCGAGATCCGCGATCTGCGTGTCGTCGTGGAGGGCCGGGCGATCGTCGACGGGGTGAGCCTGCGGGTCCGGCCCGGCAGGGTCACCGCGTTGATCGGCGCGTCGGGCAGCGGCAAGACCACCACCGGCCTCGCCCTGCTCGGCGAGTACCCGGAGGGCGCCCGCGTCACGGGTGAGGTACGGGTGGCGGACGGCGGCGCGGTCGGTTACGTCCCCCAGCACCCTGCGGTGGCTCTCAACCCCGCCCGTCGTGTCTCCGCGCTGCTGACCGACATCGCCCGCACGAGGGTGCGCCGGCTTCCGCTGCGGCGACGCCGGGCGGCGGCCCGCGACCGCGTCCTCGGCGTCCTGAAGGAGGCACAACTCCCGCGCGCGGGCCTGCTCCTGCGGCGCCGTCCGCACCAGCTCTCCGGCGGCCAGCAGCAACGCGTCGTCCTGGCACAGGCGTTGCTGTCCGGGGCGCGGCTCATCGTGGCCGACGAGCCCACCACGGGATTGGACGCCCTGACCAAGAGCCGTGTCGTCGAGCGGTTCCGGGCCGTCGCGGCCCGTGGCATCGCGGTGCTGCTGCTCAGCCACGACCTGGACGTGGTGCACTCCCTCGCCGACGAGGTGGTGGTGCTGCGCGCCGGCCGGGTCGTCGAATCGGGCCCGGCCGAGCGGCTCCTCACAGCGCCCCGGGACCCCTGGACGCGTGAGCTGCTGCACGGGCGCACCCGGTCGGCGGACTCCGAGCATCTGGCCTCCGGGTATACGCCACCGCGGGCGCGCGAAGCGCCGCCCGGCGTACCGACCGGCGGCAGCGAGCCGCCGCCCGTCCTCCGGGTACGCGGCCTCACGGCCCGGCACCGCGACGGCGCACGCAGCGCGGCCGTGGTGGTGCGCGTTCCCGAACTCACCCTGTACCCAGGCCGGTCGCTCGCCGTGGCCGGCCGGTCCGGCAGCGGCAAGACCACCCTGGCCCGCTGTGTCGCCGGCCTCCACCGGGATCACGACGGTGAGATCCTCCTCGGTGACGATCCGCTGCCGCACAGTCTGCGTGACCGCGATCGCGCGCAGTTGGCAGCGGTGCAGTACGTCTTCCAGGATTCGCGCGCCGCCTTCGACGAGCATCGCCCCGTCGTCCAGCAGGTCGCCCGGACCGCCGTACGTCTGCTCGGCACCGACCAGGACGCGGCGATGCGGGAGGCACTGACCACTCTGTCGGGACTCGGTCTCCCGGAGGAGGCGGCCCTGCGGCGTCCGGGCAGGCTGTCCGGCGGCGAGCTCCAGCGTGCGGCCCTGGCCCGCGCTCTGCTCGCCCGTCCCCGTGTCCTGATCTGCGACGAGATCACGTCGGGCCTGGACCCGCTCACCCGGCGCGGCATGCTCGACATGCTCACCGGACTGGTCGGGGACCGTGGCGCCCTGTCCCTGGTCCTGATCACCCACGACCTGAGCACAGCGGCGCTGACCGACCGCGTCGCCGTCCTGGACGGCGGGGAGCTCGTCGAGGAGGGTCCGACGCCGGAGGTTCTGGCGGCCCCGGCCCATCCGTTCACCATCGCCCTCACGGGGGCGGCCGCCCGGCCGGTGACAGGGACGACCCGATGACCGCGGCGCGGCGGGATGCGACGGCGGGCCGGTCGCTCAGAGGCGCGTTTCTTCCCGCCCGTCGAAGACGGCGCGCGCGCGTTCGATGGCCGGCATGTTCTGCGCGGCCCAGGCCAGCAGTACCTCGACGGGGTGCCGAAGCGTCTTGCCGAGCGGCGTGATGCGGTACTCGACCGCGACGGGCCGGGTGGAGACGACCTCGCGCTCGACCACGCCGTTGCGTTCCAGCCGCCGGAGTGTCGCGGTCAGGGACTTCTGCGTGACCTGGGGGATGGCCCGGCGCAGTTCGTTGAAGCGGCGCGGGCGTTCGCACAGTTCGTTGAGGACGCCGAGCGACCACTTGTCGAGGACCTGGTCCAGCAGTTCGCGGTGCGGGGCGTCGATGCGGAGCTCGTTGTCGGTGTCCAAGGCGAAACCTGGTCTCGTTGAAGTGTCTTTCTGCCACTAGGTAGCTTACGGATACTTCTTGGAAGGAGAAGAAGCCATGACTGTTCAGTACGTCACGCCGAAGGGCATGCTGCAGCCCGTCCCCTACCACCATGTCGCGGTGGGCACCGGGACGAAGCACGTCCACGTCAGCGGGCAGATCGCGCGCCAGGCCGACGGGACCGCCGTCGCGCCCGGCGATCTGGCCGGGCAGGTCGCCCAGGCGTTGCGCAATACGGCCGTCGGGCTGTCGGGAGCGGGCGCGACCTTCACGGATGTGGTGCGCCTGACGTTCTACGTGACCCGGTGGAGCCCGGAGAAGATCGGTGACTTCATGGGCGGTGTGGAGGCCGTCGCCGACGAGATCGGGCTCCCGCTTCCCCTGCCGCCGGCCTCACTCATCGGGGTGGAGCATCTCTTCGAGCCGGACGTTCTCGTCGAGGTGGAGGCGACCGCGCTGCTGGACTGAGCCCCGGGTCCCGGCGCGGCTCAGGTGTGAAGTCGCGGGAGCTCGCCCGGACGCACCTTCACCACCTTCACGTGGGTACAGCCCGAGGCCTTGAGTGCGCGCCGGCGCTGGATGGCGGCCGCCCTCTCGAACACCTTCGCCGACGCCTGCGGCGCGCCGTCGGGGTCGGTCCAGGTCAGACCGTAACTCTGCACCGCGCTGGTCATGCTCCCGTTTCCTCTCCGCCCGGCCTCCGGGCCACCGACGCCGTACGAACCATGACTGTCCCGCCGAATCGGCAGCCTGCCACGAAGCAGGCGGGAACGTCGAGACCGCACCCGCCGGTTCCAGGTCAGACGGTGATGGTGCCGCGGACGCAGACGACGGTGGCTCCGCTCACCCAGACCGTGCCGTCGCCGTCGGCGGTGACCTCGATGCGCGCGGCCCGGCCCACCCTCGTTCCCTGGGAGACGCGGTAGGCGGAGGGAGCGGCGCCGGTGGAGGTGAGCCACTGGCCGACGGCGGCGTTCATGCTGCCGCACGCGGGATCCTCGGGGACGCCGATGCCCGGGGCGAACGTACGCAGTTCGAAGGCGTGGTCTGATCCCTCGGGCCAGGGGCCGATCGCGCCGACCATGGCGTCCGGTATCAGGGTCAGGTCGGGTTCGAGGGTGAGGACCTCCTCCGCGGTGGCCAGTCGGAGCACGGCCCAGCCGGGCCCGTTGTCGACCCACTGGTGGGCCACGACCTGTTCTCGGGTGATGCCGAACGCGTTCACGATCCGCTTCAGGTGGTCGTCGTCGAGCTCGCCGGTGCGCACCCGGGGCGGGGCGGCGAAGGCCAGGCTGTCCTCGCTTCGGCGCACGGTGACCAGTCCGGCGGCGCACTCCTGCACGAGGTGGTCGGCGTGCCGCGGGGTGCCGCCGTCCTCGAGCCAGGCGCGTGCGGAGCCGAGGGTGGGGTGCCCGGCGAACGGCAACTCGCCCTCGGGTGTGAAGATGCGCAGCCGGTAGTCCGCCTCCGGGACCGTGGGCGGCAGGACGAATGTGGTCTCGGACAGGTTCGTCCAGCGGGCCACTCGTTGCATCTGCTCATCGCTCAGGTCCGTCCCGTCCAGGACCACCGCGACCGGATTGCCGGAGTAGGGGTGCGTGGAGAACACGTCGACCTGCACGAAGGAACGACTGCGCGGCATGGTCAGGGGCACCTTTCGGGAGCGTCACGAGACGGGGAGGAGTGTGCGTACGGCGGTTCTGTGGAGGAATTCCTCGGCCCGGTCCCACGTCCAGCCGTTCTCCACGACCAGTGCGTGCCAGCCCATGGGCCCGAACCAGTACCAGAGGAGGTCGGCCGTCTCCTGCTCCGGGCAGGAGGGATGCGGCTCCAGTGTGTGGAGGTGACGTGCGGCGGCGCGCAGTGCCTCACGGTAGGCCGCGGTGGCCCGTTCCCACAGGGCCTCACCGTCCTCGTGGACGGGGAGTGCTTTGCGGATGGCTTCGTGTACGAGGTACTGGCTCTCGTTGCCGGCCCTCGTCCCCCGTGCCAGCGCCTGGAGGACCGCTTCCGGCGTCGGCAGGGTGAGGATCCCCTCCATGGCCTCGCGGTAGCCCGAGTCCGTCACTCCCTGGTCGACGATCCGGTACAGGATGTCGCTCTTGCTCCCGACGCTGGCGAACACCGTCTTCGGGGCGACCCCGGCGGCCGACGCGATGTCGGCGACCGCGACCCGCCCATAGCCGCGCTCGGCGAACAGCTCCGTCGCCCGGCTGAGGATCAGCTCGCGGGTGCGGGCCGCGCCCTCGGCGCGCAGCGGGGACACATAGGGGCGTTTGGGCGACATGATCCGATGCTAGCACCATGAATTCATTAGGTATGGTGTTACTCGAACTGCTTCTCCAACCGCTACTCCACCTTTGGACAGCCCTTGGGTCGGCCTTCGGGTCCTCCTTCGGGCGCCGACGGAAGGCTTGATCATGGGAATGGACGCTTCGGAGCTCGGTCACGGCCTCTTCCGCATCCTCGCGACAGGCGACCGGGCCCTGGCCGCCAACGTGGTGCACCCGGACTTCCGCAACCGCGAGGCCGCGGTGTCACCCAAGGCCTGCTCGATCCCCGGACCCGCCGGGGTGCTGGCGTCGGGCGCGTGGATGCGTTCCGCCTTCAGCGACCTGCGCTTCGCCGTCGAGGACATCGCCCACCAGGACGAGCAGGTGTGGGTGCGCCTGCGCATGCAGGGCCGTCACACCGGCCCGTTCGTGAAGTTCCGCCACGGCGGCCTCGACCAGGCGATACCGCCCACGGGGCGCGAGATCGACTTCGAGCAGATCCATGTGCTCGGTCTGCGCGACGGCAAGGTGGTCTCGCACGAAGCGGTCCGCGACGACATCACGATGCTCGGGCAGCTGGGCGTGTTCCCGCCGGAGCCGGCCGGCATGCTCCGCATGGCCGGATGGCGGCTGACCGGGCGCGCCAAGCGGGCCGCGCAGGCCGTCACCACCCAGGCCGCCGAGGCTGCCGCCCTGGCGCAGCCGACCCCCGCATAACGCTTCGAAGTCACGCGATTACGTAAGGTGCGGGGTATGGATGATGCCTCCTCTCCCTTCCGGGTGGTGCGGCGGTCCGCCGCGTACTGGCGGGTGACCTTCGACGCTCCTCCGATCAACCTCGTCACCTTCGGCACCTTCGCGGCGCTCGGAGAGCTGGTCGACCGGATGGACGCCGACGAGGACGTCAAGGTGGTGGTCTTCGACAGCGCGGACCCCGACTTCTTCCTGGCGCACTTCGATCTGGTGCCGCCGAAGGAGCCCTACGCCGGGCCCACATGGCTGGACGTCGCCACGCGCATGGCCCGTTCGCGCGTGCTCACCATCGCCTCGATCCGGGGACGCGCACGGGGCGTGGGCAACGAGTTCCTTCTGGCCTGCGACATGCGGTTCGCCAGCAAGGAGAAGGCCGTCCTCGGTCAGCCGGAGGTCGGGGCGGGGATCACACCGGGCGGTGGAGCCACCGAACGGCTCCCCCGGCTGGTGGGCCGGGCCCGCGCCCTGGAGATCATCACGACCGCCGACGACTTCGACGCCGAGACGGCCGAGCGGTACGGCTGGATCAACCGGGCGCTGCCCGATGCCGAACTGGACGCCCACGTGGAGCGGGTCGCCACCCGCATCGCCTCGTTCGGCCGGAAGCCGCTGGCCGAGGTGAAGGCGCTGATCAACCGGTCGACGCTGCCGTCCGAGGACGACCTGACGGCCGGCCAGGACACCTTCCGCGCCTCACTGACCTGGCCCGAGGCACAGGAGCGGATCCGTCAGCTGCTCCAACGCGGCATGCAGCAGCGGGGCGACCTCGAGTACCGGCTGGGAGAGCACATCGCCGACAGGTGACGCTCCCGGCGCGCGAGGACGCCTCGGTGCGAGCCCGACCGGCGACGGCCCCAGGAGTTCTCACTCCTGAGGGATGACCAGGCTCAGGGCCACCGTCTTGCCTTGACCATTGGGGTAGCTCGTCCACTCGTCGGCCAGCGCCTCCACGATCAGCATGCCGCGCCCGTGTTCGGCCTCGGGGGCCTCTTCGTCGGTCAGCGACAGTGGTGAGGGGATGGGCGGGTTCGTGTCGGAGTCCCGTACTTCCAGTCGGAGGCGGTCCTCGAAGGCACGCAGCCGAAGGTCCACGTCGCTCCCGGCGTGGATGAGCGCGTTGGTCACGATCTCGGAGGCCGCCAGCTCCACGACGTCCGACATGTCCTGCAGGCCCCACGAGCCCAACTGGTCGTGGACGAACGCGCGGGCGGTCCCCACGCCCCGCAGGTCGCGTCGCTGGATGTGCAGTCCGGCCGCCTTCGGCTCGTGCTGCCGGCCCGCTCCCTCGTAGCGCGCCAGCAGCACCGCGGCGTCGTCGCGGCGCTGCTGCGGTGTGACGATCTCGGAGACGATCCTGTCGGCCAGATCCTCCAGGTGCGACGGGTGTGTGGCGTCGGTCGAGCCGAGCAGGTCCCGCGCGCAGGTCTCGGGGCTCGCGGACCGCGAGGAGACCAGGCCATTGGTGTACAGCATCACGATGGAACCGGACTCGAGCGTGTGTTCCCGCGCCTCGTAGGGCTGGACCATGGGCACCCCGAGGGGCACGTTGGCCGGTGCGTCCAGGGCGTCGATGCGCCCGTCGGACCGGCGGACCAGAGGGGCGGGGTGGCCCGCCAGGGCCACTTCCGCGGTGCCGTCGAGGGTGTCCAGTGCGACGACGCAGCAGGTGACGGTCAGGTCGGTGCCCAGTGCGGCCAACACGCGTCCGGTCCGGTCGATCATCGCCGCGGGGCGATGGCCCTCGCTCGCGTAGGCCGCCATCGCGGTGCGCACCTGCCCCATGACGGCGGCGCTCTCCACCGCGTGCCCCTCCACGTCGCCGATGACGAGGACGGCGCGCTCCTCCGAGGTCCGGAACACGTCGAACCAGTCGCCGCCCACCTCGGACGTGACGTCGGCGGGGCGGTAGCGGGCCGAGGTGACCAGTCGCGGGAGGTCCGGCAGCCGCGTCGGCAGCAGGGACCGCTGCAGCAGCTGGGCGGCCTCGCGCTGTTCGGCGCTCAGTTCGACACGCTCGACGGTCGCACCCAGCGGCCCCGCCATCATCCCGAGCAGCGCCCGCTCCTCGGCCGGGAACGCGCGGGGGCGGGAGAAGGCCAGGCCGCAGACGGCCACGACCCGGCTCCGGTCGGCGAAGGGCAGGTCGATGAACTGCCCGTCCCCCTTGAGCGGAAGGTACACCTCGGGACGGGACTCGCCGGCGGACGTCTCGCCGAGGAGGGGGTTCCCGTCACCGGTGAGGTACAGCGCACGTCCGTGGAACGCCGCGGCCGCCGGTGTCCGGCCGTCCACCCCGGCGCCGTGGATACGGCGGGCCAGCTCCGCGGAGTCACCGCTGTGGCCCAGTACCCATAGACGGCCCTCACGCGCCGTGAACAGCACCAGCGCGTCGGCACGCAGCGACGACATCACGCAGTACCGGGCCGCCGCCACGATGTCGTCCATGGTCGTGGCCCGGTTGAGCAGCTCCGACAGCCGCCGCAACGGGAACATCATGCTCGTACCGGACGATCCCGGAACCTCGCGCACACCCCAGCCGGGTGTGCGGACGCTGGTGTCCACCCCCTCCCCCGCGGGGACGAGCATCGGCATCGGACCCGCCGCCACGCGGAAGCCGTCGTCCACCAGTCGCGCCAGGAAGTCGGCCAGTTGGCGGCCGATGTCCTCGAGGATCAGCGTCTGAGCGGGTTCGTAGGCGCCGGCGGTCTCCACGCGCAATACCGTCAGCGCTCCGAAGCGCCGCTCGTGCACGGCGACGGGCACGGAGAGGGCGATGTACGGATAGGGGAGCACGTGTTCCTGGTCCGGGCCGGCCGGATCGGGATCGGTCAGTACGGCCGCCTTGCCCGTGGCCCACGCGCGTGCCGTCGCGGACGGCACGTCGAGCGCCATCCGGCCGGGGAGGGTGAAGAAGGAGGGCGCGCTCCCGTCGGCCAACGCCAGTCGCAGCTCGCCCTGCTCCTCGTCCGCGAGGTAGACCGCCGCCGACACGGCCCCCAGAAGGCGCCTGGCCTCGCAAGCGGCGGAGTGCAGGGCTTCCGACAGGTTCGATCCGTGGACGACGGGGGTGCCGCCGCCGTGTCGCTGATCTCTTCCCGGTGTGCTGCTCCGCACGAGGGGGCTCCCTCCGGCGTTCCGTGCCTGCCCGCCGCCGACCGCCTGCTTGGCCCTCGGCCATCGGCCGTCGGCGCTCGATCGGCCAACGGTCCTCGATCGGCCATCGGCGAAGGCCCGTGGCACGCACGGAGTGACGTCTGCGCGGGTGCGCTGATCGCCGAGGAACGGCTACAGCTCCAGTAAACACCTCCCCGGGCCGGCTCTCTCCGCGCGAACGACCGCAAGCGCCACCACCTTGACCGGTGACGATTACACATGGCAGGGTGTCACCTGTTCAACCGGTGACGCACGGACCCGCCGTGCCCGGTTCTCGTGGAAGTGAAGACGACGATGGATCTGAAGCTCGAAGTCGTGGTGCTGCCCGTGGCCGACGTCGACCGCGCCAAGGCGTTCTACGAGAGGGCGGGCTTCCGCCTGGACGTCGACGTCGTCGCCGACGACGGCTACCGCGTGGTGCATCTGACGCCGCCGGGCTCCTCGTGCTCGATCCTGTTCGGCACCGGGGTCACCACCGCCGCACCGGGTTCCGTGCGGGGCCTGCATCTGATCGTCGACGACATCGAGGCCGCCCGCGCCGAACTCCTCGCCAGGGGTGTCGAGATGAGCGAGATCTTCCACGACGCCAGCGGGGTGTTCCACCGCGGCACGGAGGAAGGACGCGTGCGCGGCCCGGCCCCCGAGCGCGCCAGCTATGGATCGTTCGCCACCTTCACCGACCCGGACGGCAACGGATGGGCGCTCCAGGAGGTCACGACCCGGCTCCCGGGCCGGTAGGGACGTATCCGGGCACCGGAACGCAGCCGCGACTCACTCGCCCCCGTCCGGCCCGCCCGGTCGGGGGCGACACACCTCTCGAGGACAGGAATGAAGATGGACGAGGTATCCCGCGCCTACGACGTGGTGGTCGTCGGAGGCGGCCCGGTCGGCGAGAACGTGGCCGACCGCACCCGCGCCGCGGGACTCAGCACCGTGATCGTGGAGCGCGAACTGCTGGGCGGTGAGTGCTCGTTCTGGGCGTGCGAACCGAGCAAGGCACTGCTGCGGCCGGTGGTGGCCCGCGCCGACGCCCGCCGGGTGCCCGGCCTCGACGACGCCGTACGGGGGCCGCTGGATGTGGAGGCGGTCCTCGCGCACCGCGACAGGATGGCCGCCCACTGGAAGGACGCGGACCAGGTCGACTGGCTCGACTCGGTCGGCGTCGACCTGATCCGCGGTCACGCCAGGCTCACCGGCCCCAAGCAGGTGTCGGTCGTGACTCCGGACGGGCACACCGTCCGGCTTGCCGCGCGGCACGCGGTCGCCCTGTGCACCGGCACGGGCACCGCCCTGCCCCGCATACCGGGCATCGACACCGTACGCCCGTGGACCAACCGGGAGGCCACGGCCGCCGACCGGGTGCCCGGGCGGCTCGCCGTGGTGGGCGGTGGCGTGGTCGCCGTCGAACTGGCCACGGCGTGGCAGGCGTTGGGTGCCCAGGTGACCCTGCTGGTCAGGGGCGAGGGGCTGCTGCGGACGATGGAACCGTTCGCCGCCGAACTCGTCGCGGACGCGCTCCGCGAGGCCGGTGTGGACGTCCGCACCGGCACGGAGGTCACGTCCGTGAGGCGCGTGGGCGGCGCGGACGGGGACGTACGGCTGGCTCTCTCCGACCGTGGAGAACTGGCCGCGGACGAGGTCCTGTTCGCCACCGGCCGGGCTCCGCGCACGGCGGACCTCGGCCTGGAGAACGTCGGCCTCACCCCGGGCTCCTGGCTCACGGTGGACGACACCTTCCTGGTCGACGGGGTCGACGGCGGCTGGCTCTACGGCGTCGGTGACGTCAACCGGCGCGCCCTGATGACGCACCAGGGCAAGTACCAGGCGAGGATCGCCGGCGCCGCCATCGGTGCGCGCGCGACGGGTACGCCGCTCGACACCACCAGGTGGGGCGCGCACACGGCCACGGCGGATCATCTGGCCGTCCCCCAGGTCGTGTTCACCACTCCGGAGGTGGCCTCCGTCGGTCTCACCACGCACGAGGCACGGCGGACCGGTCGCCGCGTCGACGTGGTGGACTACGACCTCGCCCGCCTCGCGGGCGCGCAGCAGTACGCCGTCGGGTACCGAGGGCGAGCGCGCATGCTGGTCGACGCCGACCGTGGCACCGTGGCAGGGGTGACCTTCGCCGGGCCGGGCGTCGGGGAGCTGCTCCACTCGGCGACGATCGCCGTCGCGGGCGAGGTGCCCTTGGACCGGCTGTGGCACGCGGTCCCCGCCTTCCCGACCATCAGTGAGGTGTGGCTGCGGCTTCTGGAGACCTACCGGGACGACGTCGGCAGGCGCTTCTAGCGGGCTGTCCGGTCGGGGGGACGGCCGCCGGCGACCGCCCGAGGTTCGTGCGGTTCCGGCATGGTGTGCGGGAATCCGGCGCGCAGGAGGAAGGCGGTGAGCACGGCGGCCAGCACGACGGCGGCCGCCAGGAGCAGGGCCTGGTGGTAGCCGTGGCGCAGAAGGGGCGTCGCGGCCAGCGGGCCGAGGATCTGGCCGACCGAGTATCCGGCGGTCAGCAGGGCCACGGCACGCGGGAAGCGCAGGTGCGCGCCGGTTCCCAGGACAAGGGTGCTCACGCCGATGAACGTGGATCCGAACAGCACCGCGGAGAGCAGTGCGGCCGCCACTCCCCCGACCAGCGCGGGCAGGGCGATGCCGACGGCCTGCACGGCGAGCGCGGCCAGCAGCAGGTCCGGCCGGGTCCACCGGCGTCCGAGGCCGGCCCACAGCGCGGCGGACGGGATCGCCGCCAGGCCCACCAGCACCCAGGCTCCGCTGCCGAGCCATCCGGGTGACGTCTGGTCGATCGCCGCCACCAGGAAGGTCCCGGCGATGATGTAGCCGACGCCCTCGAGCGTGTAGGACACGAACAGCGCGCCGAACCAGCGGTGGGTCCGCGGTGCCTGGGGAACGGCCCCCGGCGTCGGCGTCACGGCCCGTGGGAGCGCCGGTTCCGGTCGGAGGCCCCAGGCGGCGAGTGTGAGGGGGACGGCCAGCGCCGCCGAGGCCCACCAGGCCGTCTGCCAGGTCCCGACCGTGCGCAGGACGAGGACGAGCAGGCCGGACAGCGCGATGCCGGCCCCCACACCGCCGAACGCCCAGCCGGGCAGATGCGCCGGATGGTCGCGCAGGTGGCTGAGCAGGGAGCCGGCGGCGATGACGAAGATCATCGCGCTGAAGGCGCCCGCGCCCAGGCGCAGGAGCAGCCAGATGAGGGTGCTGTGCGTCAGCGCCATCCCGGCCAGGGAGGCGACCAGCGCCACGAGGCACACACGCAGGACGACGGAGGAGCGGACGAGTCGCGGGGCGAGGCTGCCCGCCAGCGCGCCGGCCAAGTAGCCCCCGTAGTTGGCGGTCGCGAGGTGTGCTCCCGCGCCCGCCGTCAGTCCGGCCCGGGCGTGCATCAGCGGCAGGATCGGGGTGTAGACGAACCGGCCGACGCCCATCCCGGCCGCGAGCGCGGCGGCGGACTGGAGGACGTGCACCCACGGTGCGCGTGGAACGCCTCCCGCCTCATGGTGCGTAGGACCGGTGGTGGGCAGAGGCCCGAGCGCCGGGTCGGAGCCGACGCCACGAGCCACCGCCTGAAAGTTGCGCGCACTTCCCATGCGGACAGAGTCGCCCGCCCTGGGCACGCGGATCCAGGACTGATTTCCTCCCTGCTGGGAGCCGTGTCCTCTCGTGCGAGCGTGGATACGCAGCGAGCCGCCCGTCCCGAGTGGGGGCGAGCGGCGTCCGATCAGCCGTCAGACCGTCTGGTTGCGCCGCCGGGCCCGGTACGCGGCGGCCTTGACCCTGTTGCCGCACGTCTCCATGGCGCACCATTCGCGTCGGCGGCCGCGCGAGCGGTCGAGGTAGGTCTGGGTGCACTCGGGGCGGGAGCACTCCCTCAGAAGGTCGGCCTCCGCCCCGCCCAGGATCTCCACCGCCTCGCGGGCGAGGGACGCGAGGCCCTGGGAGACCGAGCCCGTCCGGGCGGTGCCGTTCTCGCCGAGCCGCACCTGCACGGGCAGCCCGGACGCGCGCTGGTTCACCTCGGCGAGCGCGTCGGCGGGCAGGGGTTCCTTCGCGAGGGCGGCCGCCGTCACCGAGTAGAGGGCTTCCCGCAGGCTCACGGCTGCGGCGAGTCCGGTGTGATCGGCTCCTGGAGCGGCGTCCATCATCCCGGACTCGACGAACCAGGCGTCGAGCGCTTGCGGGGAGGCCAGCATCTCCGTCGGTTCCGCGTTGCGTCGCGCGCGCAGCGTTCCGACGAAGTCGAGGAAGGGCGTCCCACAGGGAAAGGCATGCACGTCACCACTTTAACCGGTGAGTGACGGGGTGCGCAAAGACCCCTCCCGCGCACCCCGCCGTTCGGGCCGTCAGGCGGCGGCCGTGTCCGTCCACGCCTCCTCCAGTGCCCGCGTGAACGTCTCGGGCGACTGGACGCCGCTCATGCCGTAGCGCCGGTCCAGGACGAAGAACGGGACGGCGTTCGCGCCCAGTTCGGCGGCAAGCCGTTGGTCGGAGCGCACGTCGTCGGCGTAGGCGTCCGGGGCGTCGAGCACCTCGCGCACCTCCGCCTCGGCCAGTCCCGCTTCGACCGCCAGGCGCACCAGGGTCTCGCGGTCGTAGATCGAGGCCTCCTCCGCGAAGTTCACCCGGAAGGCGAGATCCAGGAACCCGCCCTGCAGTCCGCGCGTGGCGGCGAAGTGCGAGAGGCGGTGCACGTCGAAGGTGTTCCCGAAGACACGTCCGCCGATACGGAACTCCAGCCCCACGGCGTTCGCCATGGCCGCGGCCTGTTCCTCCCGCGCGACCTGCTGCTCCCGGGTCCGGCCGTACTGCGCCGCGACGGCGTCGATGATCGGGACCGTCCCGTTCTCGGCCTGCGGGTTGAGCTCGAAGGAACGGTGGACGACCTCCACCCGGTCGCGGTGGGCGAACGCGGCCAGTCCCTTCTTGAAGTGCTCCCTGCCGACGTAGCACCACGGGCAGGCCACGTCGGTCCACATCTCGACACGCATCATCTGATCTCTCCATCGCATGGCACGGGGGGGGCGGGCCTGTCGGCCGACACCGAACGGCGAACGGCGCACGCCCTCATCAGCGGGGCTCACCGGCGCCACCTCCGAGAATAGACGACCGACCGTCTTTCACAAAGTGCCTGCTCACTCGGTGCCCCGGTGGAGGTAGGCGCGGTTCACGGTCTGCCGCACCTTGTTCCCCCGGTCGTCGCTCGCGGTGACCCTCAGCGTGACGTAGGCGTCCCCGTGCGGACGGGCCGGCCGCTCCACCACGGCGGTGAACCGGCTGTCGCCCTGCCGTGCGGTGCGCGCGGTGCTCCAGGTGCGCCCGTCGTCGTAGGACGTCTCCACCTTCAGCGTGACGCCGCGCGGGGCGGCCATGCCGTCCTGCATACGGACGCTCAGCCCGACGCGGTGCGTGCGGGAGCGGCCCACCGCGTTCCGGGCGTCGACCGGCACGTCGTAGTCGAGCTGGAGCAACGGCAGGAGAGCGGGCTTCGCGGCGGCGCCGGAGCGGAAGGTCCACGACGTGTCGGTGCTCGTCGCGAAGCGCCACTGGTCCGAGGCGCGCTTCGTCGTCAGGTCCAGCCGGTAGGTGGCCTCACCCGTGGGGACCTCGAAGTCGCCCCAGGCGCCGTCCTCCGAGCGCGTCAGCAGCTGTCCGTCGCGGTACAGCAGGGCTGTCGCGGTGTCGCCGTCGGCGTCGCCGAAACCGCCGTGCTCGGCGAAGGACCAGTGGCTGGTGCCGTCGTTGAATTCCGGCACGTAGACGGACAGGGCGTTGCCCGTGCGCAGCGACGGCTGCCGGCCCCCGCGGGGGATGGAGGGGCGGACCACCGCTCCGAACCACTGCTCCGAGGTGTGCCGGCCAGGCCGGTACGTGTGCGGGTCGTCGTGCATGCCGCCCTGCAGCGGATGGTCGGTGGCCTCGACGACCTTGTACTGCACGGCGTGCTGCCACTGCGTGCCCTCATCGGCGCTCACGTACTCGACGCGCTCCTGTCCCACCGGCACGAAACGGGTCCACTGACCCCAGGCGGTGGTCTGGTGGGGCCGCCACGCGAAGCGCTGCTCGCTCGCCCACGCGGAGGCACCGGTGCGGTGGTAGGTGGCGCGGACCACGGCCATGTCGCGTTCGGAGACGGTGTACTGGGGGTTTCTGGGGATCGCGTTCCTCCAGACGCCCATCACGTCGTACATGTACGGGCTGCGCGCGGTGCCGGTGAAGGTCACCGTGGTGCTGCGCGCGGCCATGCGCTGGAGCAGGGTGGCGCCGTCGGTCGAGGAGGCCCGCACGAAGGGGAGGGCCATCCGCTCCCCGGTCGGCCGCCACTGGGTCCACACCGGGAACCGGTCGGGCAGCACCAGCAGCACGGCCTCGGCACCGGCGGCCGCGGCGGCCCGGGCGAGCGCCGCGTTGTCGTAGCCGCTGGATTCGTCGTCCCGCAGCACGGCCAGCTTGCCCCGCGTGCCGTGGAAGCGCGGTGCCTGGGCGGTGCCGGCGTCCACGGCGGTCAGCCGTTCGCCCCGGTCGCCGAAGACGGGTGAGAGTTCCTCGTAGTAGGGCCGGAAGTCGGCGGTGCTGCCCGAGGTCTTGGCCCGCAGCTGCGGGGCGGCCATCTGGGTGCGTACGGAGAACTCGAAGGAGCCGTCGGTGACCGGGGCGGTGGCGTTGGTGTAGAAGCGGTCCCCGCCGAAGACGGCGGTGGTCTGGAAGAGGTCCTTGCCGTCGATCCTGCGGTAGTAGGTCGGGCACAGGACGCCGTAGCGCTCGGCGGGCCGGGGGGTGCGGAACCGCACCTCGGTCGCCTCGGCGGCGTTCAGCGTGACCGTCGTGTCCTTGGTGACCTTCACCTCCGGGGCGACGACGTTGCCGATCTCGGAGGCGCCGTCCGCCGCGTAGTCCGTGAACTGGCTGCTGACGTAGTACGTCCCCTCCTCCACGAGGGCGGTCCCGGCCTCCCGGTCGGTGTACTCCACGAACCCGTCCGCGCCGAAGATGGTCCCCAGCCAGCCGGGGACGACCTGGCCGGTGCGGTCGCGGTAGACCACCTTCAGCTGGTGCGCGGGGGCGTGCACCCGGAGGGAGACCGTCGTGTGGACGGTGACGGTGCCGTCCGCCGATGTGGCGGTCAGATACCCGTAGTAGTGACCCCTGGTGGCCCCGTGCGGGTCGGTGCGCAGGGGCACCTCGGTCGTGGCGCCGGGGGCGATGCGGACCGTGGTGGCGCCGACGCCCACCACCCCGTCGGCCAGGGGACGCCCGGTGTCGGTGGCCAGTTTCAGGTCGAGCGACAGCGTGACGGGGTGGTCACCGGTGTTGGTGTAGCGGACGGTGGCCTGCCGCCGGCCCTGGCCGCCGCCCACGGACAGCGGGGCGAGGGCCAGGGACCCGGTGGCGGTGACGGGGCCCAGGGCCGCGGCCAGGTCGATGCGACCCGCTCCCTGCGCCGTCACCTCCGTGCCGGGGACCGTGTGGGCGGTGCTGGTCAGCGCGTCCTTCAACTGCCGCGCCGACCAGTCGGGGTGACGCTGGGCCAGCAGTGCGGCGGCACCGGCGACGTGCGGGGTGGCCATGGAGGTGCCGGACAGGGAGACATGGTGGCTGTCGACGGGGTCGCCCAGAGTGGTGCCCGCCGCGCGGGCGGCGACGATGCCGACACCCGGTGCGGTCACGTCGGGTTTCACGGCCCCGTCGCCGTAGCGCGGTCCGCGGCTGGAGAAGGACGCGAGGGAGTCGTCCCGGTCGACGGCGCCTACGGTCAGCGCGGCGTCGGCCGCGCCCGGTGTGCCGAGCGTCGACTGGCCCGGCCCCGCGTTGCCCGCGGCGACGACGAAGAGCGTGCCCGAAGAGGCGGTCAGGGCGTCGAGGGCCTGGCTCATCGGGTCGGTGCCGTCGGCGTAGCCGTCCGCTCCGAGGCTCATGTTGACGACCTTGGCGTGGGAGGCGACCGCCCACTCCATGCCGTCGATGATGCCGGACTCCGAGCCGTAGCCGTTGTCGTCGAGCACCTTGCCGATCAGCAGTTCCGCCTTCGGCGCGACGCCCTGCCGGGTGCCGCCGGACGCGGCGCCGCTTCCGCCCACGATGGAGGCGACGTGGGTGCCGTGCCCGAAGTGGTCGTCCGTGTTGCCGCTGCCGGAGAAGTCCTTCGCCGACTCGATCCGGCCGGCCAGGTCGGGGTGGTGGGCGTCGGCTCCCGTGTCCAACACGGCCACCTTGACGCCCTGGCCCTCGTAGCCGGCCTTCCAGGCCGTGGGTGCGCCGATCTGGGCCGTGCTGCGGTCGAGGGCGGCCTTCACCTTGCCGTCCAGGAGGATGCGCGGGGTCGTCGCCGTCCGGGCGGTGTCCGGCTTCTTGCCGGAGGTGAGGGTCTTCCAGAAGGTGCCGAGGTCCTTGCCGGCGACCACGGCCGACCGGGCGTCGATGCTCGTCAGGTCGCGGGACGGCGTGCTCGCCTTGTTCAGCGCGACCAGCCGGTCGGCGGTCGCCGCCGCCGACCGGGCGGCTTGCGCGTCGGTCCGGGCTCCGTCGCGCGGCGGCACCGGCCGGGAGGCGACGATCAGGGGCAGGCCAGGGCTGTGGGCCTCGTCGAAACCGTCCGCCACGAGAGCCGAGACGTCGAACAGCCGCCGGTCGACGGCACCGGCCGACACCAACTGCTCGGCGTCGGACGGCACCACGCTCACCGTTCCGCCGTCGCCCTCCCGCGTCTGGAAGGCGATGTGTTCACGCCCCGGGGCGGGCTGTACGGCCACGGCGTGCCGGCCGCCGGGGAAGGAGGTCAGGGTCACCCGGTCCCCCGTGACCAGTCGTACCGTGGCCGTGTGTGTTCCAGGCCGGTCGGCGGCGGGGACGGCGGCGCTCGGCTCGGTCGTCGGCGCCGCGAAGGCCGCGGGCGTCGCTCCGGCGATCAACGCCAGTCCTGTCGATATCGCCGCCGTCATGCGGGTTCTCAGCATTCCTCGGAACACCTTTCGCGCACAGCACAGTGAAGCCCCGGAAGGCCATCAGGAATCGGAAATGGAACTGACGGATACTTCGCACGTCAAGTTTCCCGGAAACGTACACCACGCCGAAACGACCTACAAGGCGGACTATCTGACGCCATCTCAGATACCGGGGTCACTGGGGGAACGACAGACGGCCGCCGCCCGCAGCGGGGCGACGACCGTCTTCGTCAGTCGGAATCGTCGTACGACGAGCCGCTGTTCACTCGGCCAGACGGCGGCCCAGGTCGAGTTCCACACCGTCGGGGCGCTGAAGGCCCCGCTCGAACAGCGAGCGGACGCGATGGGCGTTCTCGGGGCGGCCGGAGGTCTGGAAGAAGGCCTGAAGGCTGGCGCCGTAGGACTCGGGCGTCGGCAGGGACTCGACGTCCACCAGGGACTTGGTCCGGGCGACGGCGACCTTGTCGAAGCCCGCGATGCGCCTGGCGAAGCCGTCGACGAACGCCTCCAGTTCCCCCTCGGGCACCACACGGTTCACATAGCCGTACGCCGCGGCGAGGTCGGCGGGGAAGTCGTCGCCGCCCAGCAGGATCTCCAGGGCGCGCCCACGGCCCAGCAGTCGGGGGAGCCTGCCGGTGGGGTTGCCGCCCGGGACCGACCCGACGCCGACCTCGAACTGTCCCAGGACGGCGCCCGGCCCGGCGAAACGGATGTCCGTCGCCAGGGCGAACTCGCTCCCGGCGCCGCGGGCCCGGCCGTTGATCTCGGTGATGGTGGCGGCGGGGACCTTGGCCAGCCGGTACAGGTTGTCCGCGAACGGGTGGAGTCCGGAGGGGGCGGGCTTCATGGCGGCGACCCTGGACCGGTCGGACCGCATGTCCCAATGGGCCATGAAGAAGGAGGGGTTGGCGCTGCGGAAGACGACGGCCGTCAGGTCGGGCGCCTCCTCGATGCGGGTGATCAGCGCGGCGAGCTGCTCGATGGTGTCCGGGTCGATCAAGTTGATCTCGCCGTTGGAGAAGGTCACCCGCCAGTACGAAGGGCTGATCTCTTCGACGGCGAACTGTTCGGGGGAAGGCATGGGAGTCTGTCTCCTCGTGTGGCGCGGGCCGACGGCACGCGTTGGTCGACTTCGGAAAAGGTCGGCGCCGGGCTGGTCAGACCAGCCGGTGCCAGGTGAGTTCCGCGGTCCGCTCGGCGCCCCAGAGCCGAGTCGGAGTGGTGACGCCGAGCCGCAGGAGCGAGCCGGCGAACTCGACGCTGCGCACCTGCTTCCGCCCGATCCAGTTCGGGAAGAGGCTCGTGGTGACGTGGTGCTCGACGGTGTGCGGGTCGACCACCTCGAACGGGCCGCCGTAGGCGACATAACCGGTCGCCGCCCGGGCCAGGTCGTCGGCTGCCGCGTCCTCCAGCCGGGCCGAGGCCAGGGGCGGCCGGTCGCCACGGCCGAGCTGGGCCGACATGTACCCCTCGGGCGTGTAGAGGATCAGGCCGTACGGCGAACGGCCCAGGGGGTGGACGACCTCCCCGTCGACGCTGACGGCGGTGTACGAGACGAGTCGCCACGCGCCGAACAGCCGCATGCGGACCTCGTCCCGGGTCGCCTCCTCGTGTCGTTCGGCGGCCGGGTCCGTAACGGCCATGGGCCCTCCTCTTGGGACGGGACGGGGTCCGCGGGCTGTCGCCGGGCGGACGGTCGACGGGTTCACGGCCGGGTCAGCTCGCCGTCGACGAGGCGCCAGAGGTGGAGAGGGTTGGCCTCGCGCAGGGACTGCGGCAGCAGGTCGTCGGGGAAGTTCTGGTAGGTGACCGGCCGCAGGAACCGCTCGATGGCGCCCATGCCGACCGAGGTGAAGCGGCTGTCGGAGGTGGCGGGGAAGGGGCCGCCGTGGGTGGAGGCGTACGACACCTCCTGGGGGATCGAGAAGGCGTTGAACACGATCCGTCCGGTGCGGCGTTCCAGCACCGGCAGGAGTCGTTCGGCGGTCACGCGGTCGGCCGCGTCCGCGTGGAGGGTCGCCGAGAGCTGTCCGCGGAAGGCCCGTGCCACGTCCAGCAGTTGCTCCGTGCCGGAGACCCTGACCAGCAGCAGTGCGGGGCCGAAGACCTCCTCGCGCAGGGTGGGTTCCGCCAGGAGTTGGTCACCGGTGACCTCGAGGAGCAGGGCCTGCCCGTACGCTCCGCCGTCCGGGGCGCCTCCCTCGGCGAGCCGTACGGCGCCGTTGGCCTGGTGGCGCCGGGTGTGGCGCAGGTAGGCGTCGTGGATGCCCGGCGTGAGCATGGGGCGTGCGTCCCACTTCTCCACCTCGGTGATCGCCGCGTCACGGAGTTCGGCGTAGCCGGGCCCCTCGACGGCGACGAGCACGGCGGGCTTGAGGCAGGCCTGCCCGACGTTGTACATGCCGCGCTGTACGAGGCCGGTGCCGATCTCGGTGGCGCGGGCGGCCAGGGCGGCGGGCAGGACGAAGGTGGGGTTGACGCTGGTCATCTCGGTGAAGACCGGGATGGGTTCGGAGCGCCGCTGGGCGCGGCGGTACAGGGCCATGCCACCGGCCTCGGACCCGGTGAAGGTGACGGCCTTGACCAGGGGGTGGTCCACGAGGGCTTCGCCGATCTCGTTGCCGGAGCCGCGGACGAGGGAGAAGACGCCCGGGTGCAGCCCCGAGGCGGCGACCGCCTCCTGTATGACACGGCCCTCGATCTCGGACGCCCCGGGGTGGGCGTTGTGGGCCTTGAGGACGACGGGGCAGCCGGCGGCCAGCGCGGACGCGGTGTCACCGCCGGCGACCGAGTAGGAGATCGGGAAGTTGCTGGCGCCGAAGATCGCGACAGGGCCGAGGGCCACCTTCTGCAACCGGTGGTCCAGGCGCGGGGCGGGCTGCCGGTCCGGCTGCGCCGGGTCGATGGCCGTCTGGAGGAAGCGGCCCTGGCGTACGACGGCGGCGAACTTCCGGAAGACGCCCGCGCTGCGCACGGCCTCGCCCTCGAACTGCGCTGCGGGCAGCCCGGTCTCCAGGGAGGTCCGCGCGGCCAGTTCGTCCTTGGCCGCCTCCAGCTTGTCCGCGATGAGTTCGAGGAACCGCGCCCGCTCTTCGAGCCCGGTGTGGCTGTAGCTGTCGAAGGCGTCGTCGGCCAGGCGCAGGGCGCGGTCGACCTCGGCCGGTCCGCCGAAGGCGAACTCGGGCTCGACGAAGGCTCCTTCGGCGGGGTTGAACGCCTTCATGGTTCCGGCGGTGGCGGACACCTGCTCTCCGCCGATCAGGAGGTCTCCGGTCAGTGTCATGCGTGTGCTCCCTCGAACGCGGCGACGAGCTCGCCGGTGGTGGTGATGGCGTGGGCGTAGGTGGGCCCGTTCAGTTCGTGCGCGGCGTGGACCATCTCCGACAGGAAGGCGGCGGTGGCGTCGCGTACGAGCGTCACGTGGTAGCCGAGTTCCATGGCGAAGCGGCCCGTGGACTCGACGCAGGTGTTGGCGAGCAGGCCGACGAGCACCACGTGCGTGATGCCGTGCTGCTTGAGGCGGAAGTCCAGGTCCGTGTTGGCGAATCCGCTCTGCGCCCAGTGCTCGGCAACGACGGTCTCGCCGGGCCGCGGCCGGAGGTCCGGATGGAACTCGCCGCCCCAGGTGCCGCGGGCGAAGCTGTGCCGTTCCATGATGCCGAGCTGGGTGGGGTTGGGGTGGGCCCACGTCTCGTAGTCGCCCTGCTCCCAGCGGCGGTGGGGGACGAAGATCACCCGCGCACCGGCGTCACGGGCGGCGCCGACGACGGAGCGCAGGTGGTCGAGCAGGTCCACCTGTTCCGCCATGGCCTTGAGACGCGGCCAGATCTTGCCGCCCTCCGACAGGAAGTCGTTGAACGGGTCGACCAGCAGAACGGCCGTACACCGGGGGTCGTAGGTCTGGGGCATGGAGTCCACTCCGATCAGGATGATGAGCATCATCTGGATTGAAGATGATGCTCATCATCCTGAAAGTCAAGCGAGCGCTGCACGAACCCCCTCGGCACGGGCCCAGGTGTATGATGTATGTCATCCAGACATGCGGCTTCCTCGCCGCGCCGCCCCCGGAAAGGCAGGGTCACCATGGGCCACTCGCAGGCAGAGAAGGCGGCGACGCGCGAACGGGTGCTGAGGGTCGCGTCACGCAGGATCCGTAAGGACGGCGTCGACCGTCCGGGGGTCGCGGAGCTCATGCAGGAGGCCGGCCTGACCCACGGCGGCTTCTACAAGCACTTCGGCTCACGGGACGACCTGATCACCCAGGCCGCCGCCTTCGCCCTGGCGGAGGGCACCGCGAAGATGGAACGGTCCGCCCGCAGGAACACGCAGGACGCGCGAGCCGGCCTCATCGACGCCTACCTCGCGAAGCAGCACCGGGACGGCCCGGCCACCGGGTGCGCCCTCGTCACCCTGGGCGCCGCCGCCGGGCGTGGCGACCAGCAGATCAAGCAGGCGTACGAGAAGCAGGTCCGCACCTATCTCGACCTGATCGCCGGCCTGGACGAGGACGCCGAGGACCCCCAGGGCGAGGCGATGCTCACGCTCAGCGCACTGGTCGGCGCCGTACTCATCTCCCGGGCCGTTGCGGACCAGGAGTTCTCCGACGACCTGCTGGCGACCGTCACCGCACAGCTGACGGACCGCGCCTCCCGCGACCTCCCCACCGAGGCCTGACACGCACCTCCGGCGGCGGCGAGACAGTGCGCCGCCGCCGCGGCATGCGGCCCCACACCTCCACACCCCACTCCCCTGTCGGCCCGGCGGGCACCCCGGCCAGATTTACTTGACGTGACAAGTTCTTAGCTGTTTACTTGTCGCGTCAAGTAAATCCGTCGTCACGGGTCCACACACCGGCGCGTCACCACGCACCGCGGCCTCGACGCAGCCCTCCCCACCCCCGACAAGGAACATCGTGTACATCGCCGCCGTCATCCTCAGCGTTCTCCTCGCCCTGTTCGCCCTTGCCGCAGGCGCGCCGAAGGCGCAGCTCAAGGGCAGCGTGCCGGAGGGGCTGCAGGCCAAGGGCCTCGGCTCCGGTCTCATCCGTCTCATCGGCCTGGCCGAGGTGGCCGCCGCGGTGGGCCTCGTCGTGGGCATCTGGTGGCAGCCCCTGGGCATCGCCGCCGCCATCGGGTTGGCGATCGTGATGATCGGCGCGGTCCGGTACCACGTGAAGTGGGGCGACTACGCGGACAGCGAGGCCCGCGGTGCCGCGACGGCGCCCATCCTCTTCACCTTCGTCGCGATCGCGGCGGCCCTCACCCTCGCCGCTTCGCAGTGACCGCTCGGGCTGTCATGAGCCTGCCCACACTGCCGGGCTCCCGGACATCACCGGGCGCCCGGACCCGGGCCTCAGCCGGCACCCGCCGCGCCACACCGTCGCGCCGGTGCTGCCATGGATCCACGACCGACGCATCAGCACAGCCGGCTGCGGCCGCCTGACCGCCGGCACGGCACCCCCTCGACTCAAGGAGAGATCCCATGGGAATCCTCGACGGCAAGGTCACCCTCATCACCGGCACCGGCGGGGGCATGGGCCGTGTCGCCGCACTCGTCTTCGCCCGGGAGGGATCGAAGATCGTCGGATGCGACATCCAGGCCGAGGCCAATGAGGAGACCGTCGGCATGGTGCGCCGGGCGGGCGGCGACATGACCGGCATCGCTCCCGTCGACCTTACCGACGCCGAGCAGGTGCACCGCCTGGCCGACGAGGCCGCGGCCGCGTACGGCGGACTCGACGTCGTCTACAACAACGCCGCCCTGGTGCGTTTCGGGGCCATGCCCGATTTCTCCGTCGAGGACTGGAACGTCACCGTGGCGGGCGAGCTCGACATCCCGTTCCTCGTCTCCAAGTACACCTGGCCCCACCTCGTGCGGCGCGGCGGCGGCGTCATCATCAACATCGCCTCCCAGGCGGGCCTCATCGCCGGTGCGACGCCCCCGATGGTGGCCCACACCGCCGCCAACGCGGGTGTCATCGGGATGACCCGTCAGCTCGCCCTGGAAGGCGCCCCTCATCACATCCGCGCCGTCGCCATCAGCCCCGGCCCCGTCCTCACCCCGGCCAGCGACCGCGACCTGGGCGACAACCAGGCGGCACGCGACGCCGTCGTCAGCAAGACCCTGCTCAAGCGCTTCGCCCGCCCGGAGGAGATCGTCGAACTCGGCGCCTTCCTCGCCTCCGACCGCGCGAGCTTCATCACCGGAGCCAACTATCCCGTCGACGGCGGAGCCAGCGCCTGGTGAGACCGGGAGGCCGATGAGGGCGCACCGCGAGCACACGCGGGACGTGCCACGTCACCCACTCACGGCAACCGCAGTCCGCGGGCCGAGCCGAAAGAAACACGTTGATCACGAACACGAACAACCGTCATGTCGTCATCGTCGGCGGGGGCTACGCCGGAGTGCGCCTCGCTCGCGAGCTGGACGCGGACGCCGACGTCACCCTGATCGACCTCAAGGAGGCGTTCTTCCACCGCGTCGCCTCGCTGCGGGCCGGCGCCGACCCGGACTGGACCCTCGCCCCCTTCATCCCGTACGACTCGCTCCTGGCCAACGGCCGTGTCGTACGGAACAAGGCCGTGGGCATCGAGGTGGAAGAGCGCCGGATCGTCCTCGCCACGGGACACCGGGTTCCGTACGACGTTCTCGTCATCGCGACCGGGGCCGACTACCAGGAGCCCGCCCGGTTCACCGGGACCACCGTCGCCGAGGCGGCCGCCGCCTTCCGCGGCCATCAGCGCCGCATCGCCGACGCCCGCAGCCTGCTGGTCATCGGAGGAGGCCCCTCCGGAGTGGAGCTGGCCGCGGAACTGCGGCGGGTCAACCCACGGGCCGCGGTCACCCTCGCTCACTCCGGTCAGCGACTCCTCTCCCGCCACGGCACCGGCCGGATGGCCCGCCAGGCGCGCACATGGCTGGAGCGGCGTGACGTCGAGGTCCTCCTCGGCACCTTCGTCTCATCCGCCGGCGGCGTCGGGACGGGTCTGAGGGACCAGACGGGCCGTCCGCTCGGCGCCGACGTGGTGTTCTGGACGACGGGCACCACCCCCAACACTCTGTGGCTCCGGCTCGCGGGACGGGGAGACTGGCTCGACGAGCACGGTCACGTCAAGGTGGACGAGCATCTGCGTGTCCTGGGCCGACGGGACATCTTCGCCATCGGCGACGTCAACGACGTGTCGGAGGCGAAGCTGAGCCCGACGGCCGTCGCACAGGGAGAGGCGACGGCCCACAACATCCGCGCCTACCTGGGCCACGGCAAGCACGGGCACGTGCCCCGTCCGTACAAGCCGGCGCCGGTGCGCGTCTTCTCGGTGCCGTTCGGGCCCGACGGCGGCACGACGCTGCTGCCCACTCTCGGCCGCGACGTCGTCGTCCTGGGCAACAGGGCCACGTCCGCGCTGAAGAGCAGGCACCTCGCGATACCGGCCATGCGCAAGCTCCTGGGTCACCCCGGGAACCCGGTGGCAAGTCCCTGGTGACCCACCGCTCTCTCAGTGCAGGAAGCCCTCGTAGCGGTGCTGCTCGACCTGGCTGCTGATCTGCTTCACGGTCTCCAGTCCGACGCTCACGATGATCAGGATGCTGGTGCCCGTGAGCTGGTTGGAGCTGCCGAAGTTGCCGAGCGCCACGGTGGGGACCAGCGCGATCAGGCCCAGGTAGATCGATCCGGGCCACGTGAGCCGGTTGAGGACGTATCCCAGGTACTGCGCGGTGGCCCGGCCCGCCCGGATGCCCGGTACGAACCCTCCGGCCTGCTTGATGTTGCCCGCGATCTCCTCCGGGTTGAACGTGATCGCCACGTAGAAGAAGGCGAAGAAGACGACCAGCAGGAAGTAGGCCGCCACGTAGTAGGGGTGGTTCCCCTTGGTGAAGTTGTGCGTGACCCACGTCGCCCACCCCGAGCCCGATCCGGCGAACTGCGCGACCAGCGCGGGGATGTAAAGAAGCGACGAGGCGAAGATGACCGGGACCACACCGGCCTGGTTCACCTTGAGGGGAATGTAGGTGGAGGTCCCCCCGTACGACTTGCGGCCGATCATCCGCTTCGCGTACTGAACGGGAATGCGGCGCTGCGCCTGTTCCACGAAGACGACCAGGCCCACCATGGCGAACCCGACCAGCAGGACGATGGCGAAGGCCAGCCATCCGTCGGCGATGGTGCTCTCCTGCTTCACCGCCCAGATGGCTCCGGGAAGCGTGGACGCGATGGAGATGAAGATGAGCAGGGACATGCCGTTGCCGACGCCGCGCTCGGTGATCATCTCTCCGAACCACATGACACATGCCGTGCCCGACGTGATCGTGATGACCATGACGACGGTGATGAAGACCGACTGGTCCGGCACGATGCCGGAGGCCTCCGGGCAGGTGGGGAACAGGGCGCCGTTGCGCGCGGTCGCGATGAGCCCGGTCCCCTGCAGTACGGCGAGTCCCAGCGTGAGATAGCGACTGTATTGCGTGATCTTCGCCTGCCCCGACGACCCCTCCTTCTTCAGCGCCTCCAGCCGCGGAATCACCACGGTGAGCAATTGGAGAATGATGCTGGCCGTGATGTACGGGAGGATTCCCAGCGCGAAGATCGTGATCTGCAGAAGCGCCCCGCCGCTGAAAAGGTTGACCAGGCCGAGGATTCCCTCGCCTTTCGAGACCGAATCCACGCATCGCTGGACCGTCCGGTAGTCCACGCCGGGAATCGGCACATGGGAACCGACCCGGTACAGCACGATGATGCCGAGGGTGAAGAGCAGTTTCTTGCGCAGGTCGGGGGTCTTGAACACCTGGCTCAACGCGTTCAGCACGATGGTTCCTCTACAGCGGTGCGAGGCAGGGCATAGGCCCGAACCGTACGGACCGCCGACCATCCAGTACGACTACACGCCGATCAGGTCCCCCGGAACGAGCAAGGACCGGGACAGCGCGGAGGCCCGGGGCCGGTCATGCCCCCCCGGGACCGGTCACGCCGCCGAAGAGCCGGGCCTACTAGCCGGTCGGTCGTATACTTGCCGTATGGGGCGAACGAGCGATGCAAAGAACAAGATCCTCACCGCTGCTCGATCACTGCTCGAGCAGCGTGGATATTCGGCGCTGGGTGTGGCCGAGATCTGCAAGACGGCCGAGGTGCCGAAGGGCAGCTTCTATTACTTCTTCGAGTCGAAGGAAGCCCTTGCCCTCGCCGTCATCGACGAGCAGTGGGCCGCCGAGAGGCGGGACTGGGAGACCATCCTGGGCGGGGACGCCCTGCCCTTGGAGCGGCTGAGGCAGCTCTTCGAGGCCACCGAGCAGCGCCAGCGAAACGGTCAGGACAGCTGCGGAGTGGTGTCCGGCTGCATGTTCGGCAATCTCTCCCTGGAGATGAGCAATCAGACGGACGCCGTACGGGAACGTCTGCAGCAGATCTTCGAGGCCCAGGTGGACATGGTCGAGGCGACCGTCACCGAGGCCCTGAGCCGGGGCGAGATCGCGGTGGACGACCCCCGCGAAGCCGCGCGGTCGGTGGTGGCGCAGCTCGAGGGCCAGGTGCTCTTCGCCAAGCTCTACAACAACACCGCGCAGCTGACGACGTTGTGGCCCAACTGCCTGGCTCTGCTGCGCGCCGCCGATCCCCGGGTCGCCGAACCCGCCTGAGGCTCCGCACTCCCCCGCCTCACAGCCCGTCGGTGAGCCGCCGCAGCGTCCGTTCCGTCGGCTCCTGCTCGGCGCCGCGGTACGCGGTCCCCGCCCACAGGTGCAGAAGTCCCTGGTCGCCCGCCGCTGCGGCCGCCCTGCGCAGCGGCGCGGTGAGGTGGTGCACGGCCGGATAGCCGGCCGGGGCCGCGGATTCGTACCGGTCGATAAAGGCGTTGCGCAGTCCTCGTGCGGGCCGCCCCGTGAAGGCACGGGTCAGCACGGTGGTGTCGAACGCCGGATCCGCCAGAGCCTGCTGGTGGGGGGCCGACGCGCCGCTCTCGTCCGTACGCAGCAGGAGCGTGCCGACCATGGTGGCCTCCGCACCTGCCCGCAGGGCTGCCGCCACGTCGGCGGGCGCCCCGATGCCACCGGCGGCGACGAGCGGCAGGGCGACCGCGGCGCGGATCCGAGCCACCAGGTCGGGCAGGGCGACGGGGACGATCGGGCGGTCGGGGGTGAGCGTGGCCGAGTGCCCGCCGGCCGCGGGACCCTGCACGACCAGCGCGTCCGCACCGGCCTCCGCCGCCAGGCGGGCCTCTTCGACCGTGGTGACGCTCTGCAGGACCGTGGTGCCCGCTCGCCGCAGGGCCCGTACGACCGTGGCGTCCGGGATGCCGAACGTGAAGGACACCCAGGGCACCGGCGACTCGACGAGCAGGTCGATCTTGGCCGCCCAGTCGTCGTCGTCCTCCTTCGGCAGGCTGTCGGTCAGGGTCAGGCCGTAACGGTCGGCCTCGGCCTGGACCGTACGGGCGTAGCGCCGGTAGGCGTCGGCCGCCACCGGGACCGGATGGGGAGCGAACACGTTGACGCCGTACGGGACCCCCTGCTCCTGGACGGTGCGCATCTGTTCGGCGAGGAGTCCCGCCGGCTTGTATCCGGCGGCGAGGAAGCCCAGGCTTCCGGCGCGCGCGGCCGCCACGACCAGGTCGGGCGTGCTTCCCCCACCGGCCATGGGCGCGGCGAGGACCGGGAGTTCCACACCTAGGTCGGACAGCAGTCGGCTCATGGGTCACAGTTCCTCTCCGCTGGGGTGTGGGCGGGCGGTCTCGCCGCGCTCTCGGCTTCGGAGCGGCCTCACCGGCCGACGGACGCCGGGCCCCACACCCACGCTGACAGCGTAGGACGCCGAACGCGCCGGATCAGGGCCGCGACGATGCCGATTACGCTGCGACCATGCATGCCGTGCATCGATACGCGAAGGGGTGAGGGATGGAGATCGAGATCCGTCACTTCCGGGCCTTCGCCGCGGTGGCGCGCCACCGTTCCTTCTCCCGCGCGGCCGACGAGCTGTCGATCACGCAGCCCGCCCTGAGCCGTACGGTCGCCCAGCTCGAGGCGGCGCTGGGCGTACGCCTCCTCGAGCGCACGTCACGACGCGTGGAACCGACCGATGCCGGCACGGAGTTCCTGCGGGAGGCGGAACGAGTCCTCGCCTCCTTCGACCACGCCCTCACCGCGGCCCGCCGGCTCGGTGTGCTGCGGCTCGGCTTCAGCTGGCTTCTTCCGGCTCCGTGGGCGCAGCGGACCATCAAGGCCTTCGAGGGAAGCACCGGCGCCTCCGTGACCCTCACCCGCACCGACGATCCGCTGGAGGCCCTGCGCCGGCGCACCGTCGACATCGCCGTGGTGCGCGGCGACGCAGCAGCTCCGGAGCCGCTGCGTTCCGTCCGGCTGTACGACGAGCCGCGCTTCGCCGTGTGCGCCCGCGAGAGCCCGCTGGCCGGACGCGACCATCTGGACTGGGGCGAGGTGCGGGACTGGCGTCTGATCGTGAACACCGTCAGCGGCACCACAGGGCCCTGGTCCTGGCCCGAGGAGTCCCGGCCGCGGGACATCGTCGAGACGGCGAACTACGACGAGTGGGTGGAGACGGTGGCCGCGAACCGCGGCATCGGGATCGTGCCCGAGACCGCGCGGCACCGCTCCCCCCATCCCGCGCTGCGTTTCGTCCCTCTCACCGACGCCCCGCCGGTCCCGGTCCGGCTGGTCCACCTCCCGGACGGCCCGCGCGTGCTCATCCGCCGGTTCCTCGACGCCTCCCTGGCGGCGGTCGCCAGGTGAGTACCAGGGCCGTTGCTCAGTCCCGGCGTACCTAGACTGGGCCCATGCCAGACGCGACGCCGGTCATCCCGCTCGACCCGGACGAGGAAGCGTTCCTGCGCGCTCTCGGCACGGTGATGGCCCTGTTGCCCCGGGTGGTCGACGCGGACATGCTCGGCGAACTGCCGATCTCCGGTACCGAGTACACGGTCCTGGTGCATCTCAGCGAAGTCCCCCACCATCAGCTGCGGATGAGCGAACTGGCCAACGCCTGCGGCCTGTCGCTGAGCGGGATGACGCGTGTGGTGAACCGTCTGGAGTCACAGTCGCTCGTCACGCGGCAGAAGTGCCCCGAGGACGGCAGGGCGTGGCTCGTCGTGCTCACCGGCCCGGGACGGAAGATGCTGGAGCAGGCGTGGCCCACGAACCTGGCCAGCGTGCGCCGACACGTCTTCTCCCGCTTGGAAGGGTGCGACGTGGCGGCGGCAGCGGAGGTGCTGCGGCGCATAGCGGCGCCCTGAGTACAGCGGCGCCCTGAGGTGGCGGGCCGGTTCTCTCACAAGCCCATGTCAAGGGCGAGGCAGGAGAACTGGATCCAGGACCTCTCGGAGTTGTAGGCGTCGACCACGGACCCGTCCGGTGTGGCCGGCTGGGACACGGTCATGTCCTCGACGCGTATGCGCTCCGGCAGCCGGCCGAATCGCTCGAGCCGGGCGGCCGTCGCGGCGTCCATCGCATGTTCAGCGCTCATGATGTCTTCCTCTTCCGTCGTGCCCGTTCGGGTCGGGTCCACAGGGAATCGATGGTCAAATGTCGCACCCATCGCGTCACCAGTCAAGCAGGTGACGCGATGGGTGCGAGGGGGGACCGCGGGACGCCTGGACGGCGCTCGCGGCCGGACGACTCCGCGGCGGGGTCAGTCGAAGGTGAAGACCATCCGGAAGCGCGCGGCCCCGGAGAGCATCCGCTGGTAGGCGGAGTCCGCCTCGCTCAGGGGCACGGTCTCGACGGTGGGGCGGATGCCGTGCAGGGCGGCGAACTCCATGGTGTCCTGCACGTCCTTCGCGGTTCCGGAGGGGTGTCCGCGGACCACCTTGCCCGACAGGATGAGCTGGAGCGGTGTGATGCCCAGGGGTTCGGGCGAGACCCCGATGACCACGAGTTCGCCTCGGGACGTCAGCCCGTCGACGGTGGCCGCGATGGCCGCGGAGTTGCCGGCGGTCGCCAGCACCACCTTGACTCCTCCGAGGGCCTGCAGCGCCTCCGCGACCGGGGTCGCCCCCGTGCTGTCGACGTAGTGGTGGGCCCCGAAGCGCTTGGCCAGCTCGGCCTTCTCCGCGCCGCGGGCGACGGCCACCGTCTCGAACCCCATGCCCACGGCGAACTGGACGGCCAGATGCCCCAGACCGCCCAGTCCCACCACGGCGACCCGGTCCCCCGGCTGGGCGGAGCTGCGGCGCAGTCCGTTGAACGTCGTGACGCCCGCGCAGGCCATCGGTCCCGCGTCCGCCGCCGACAGGCCATCCGGGATGCGCGCCAGAGCGTCGACCGGCGCGATCATGCTCTCCGCGAAGCCTCCGTCGTAGGCATAGCCCGGGATCTTGAGGTTCTCGCACACGATGAAGTCACCCCGCCGGCAGGCGGCGCAGTGCCGGCAACTGCCGCCGAACCAGCCGACCGTGACCCGGTCCCCCACGTTCCAGCCGAAGTAGTCGGCGCCCTCGCCCAGTTCCTCGATCCGCCCGGCGACCTCGTGTCCGGGGACCAGGGGGAACTGCGTGCCGGGCATGGTGCCGGTCACGAAGAAGTCGTCGCTGTGGCAGATGCCGCACGCCTCGACGGCCAGGCGGACGTGGCGGGGTCCGGGCCGGGGCACTTCGCGCTCGACGACCTCGAACCGCCCGCTGGGACTCGTCACCTGAGCGACTCGATAGGTAGGCATAGGTGTCTCCGTCATCAGGAGGGCACCCCTCGCGGCAGGCCGACCGCACCGATCGACGGCACGTCGAGGCAGGCCCCGAGGGAAGCTGGCGTCACGCCACGCGCGCCAGGACCAGGACCCGGGTCCCTGGGCGGCTGAGTCGGTGGCGACTTTTCAACGGGCGGCGGTTGCGCTCACCGGTGGCCGGCCCGGCACCAGTGAGCACATCCATCCCACCATCACACGGACGCCCCGGCAAAAGATGCGCCCCTGGCACCGTCGTGCGCGGCCGCCCGGCCGCCTTCTCCCACCCCGCCAGGACCTGCCGGTCGTCATCCTGCCGACGCGAGTCCGTTCGCGGAGCGCGCCTCGCTGACCGCACGCCCGCGCTCGGTGGCGGGAAAACGGTCCAGCATGGCCCGCAGCTCGCCCGCGTCGACGTTGGCCCCGAAGGGCTCGGTGCCCGGCTGGAGGCGCACGCCGTGAGCGAGCGGGCCGGCGTCGACCGGGTCGAACCCGAGGTCGTCGACCAGGCGCGTCACGGTGGACACGGCTGCCGGGTCGTCCCCGGCGACGGCGATCGCCTTGCGGCCGGGCGTGCCGGCGGGCACGGCACCGTCCTCCAGGTCGTGGTAGCCCATGTGGTTGAACGCCTTGACCACCCTGGATCCCGGCAGGAACGCCTGGACGATCTCGCTGGTCGACGTGCGCGGGTCGGTGAAGTCCTCGCGCACCCCGTCGATCTCCCACCAGTAGTTCATCGCGTCGACGACGAGCTTGCCCCGCAACGCCTCGACGGGGACGCCGCGATACTTGCTCAGGGGGAGGGCGAGGACCACCACATCGGCTTGGTCCGCCGCCTCGGCCGCGGTGACCGCGACCGCGCCGGGGGTGAGGACCTCGACGGTGAGGGCGATCCTGTCGGGGTCGCCCGAACCCGCGATGAGGACGCGATACCCGGCGGCCACCGCCAGGCGGGCCAGGACGGTACCCACCTTTCCGGCGCCCAGGATGCCGATCGTGTGCTTGTGCCGGATGTTCATCTTCGTCTCCTGACCCGGGTCAGCCCGCGAGGAGGTCGCGGACCATGGGGATCACCTTCGTGCCGTAGAGCTCGACCGAGCGAAGGCGGTTGCTGACGGACTGCGAGCCCGACGTGTAGATGAGGTCGAACCGGCCGACCTGGAGGGTCCGGACGGCAGCGGCGATCTTGCGTGCGACTGTCTCCGGCGACCCCACGTACATGGAGCCGTGGGCGATCTCGGCCTCGTACTCCTCCCGGCGCACCGGCGGCCACCCGCGCAGCGCGCCGATGCGGTCCCGGATCACCCGGTAGCCCGGCCAGTGCGCCTCGCGCGCCTCCTCGTCGGTGTCGGCGACGAAACCGGGTGAGTGCATCGCGACCGGGTGGGCGGTGGTGCCGAACTGGGCTGTCGCGCGCTCGTAGAGGTCGATGTAGGGGGCGAAGCGGGTGGGGGCGCCGCCGATGATGGCGATCATGAGAGGGAGGCCGTGGCGGGCGGTACGCACCACCGACTGAGGGGAACCGCCGACGCCGACCCAGGTCGGCAGACGGCCGGACTCGGTCGTGGGGTAGACCTCCGCGTTGTCGAGCGGGGCCCGGACCGTGCCCTTCCAGGTGACGGGCTCCTCCTTCAGCAACCGCACGAAGAGGTCGAGCTTCTCCTCGAAGAGGACGTCGTAGTCGGCCAGGTCGTAGCCGAACAGCGGGAACGACTCCGTGAACGAGCCGCGGCCGAGGATGATCTCGGCGCGCCCCTCGCTCAACGCGTCGAGCGTCGCGAAGCGCTGGAAGACACGGACCGGGTCGTCCGAGCTGAGCACCGTGACGCCGGAGGAGAGCCGGATACGCCGGGTGCGGGTGGCGATGCCGGCCAGCACGGTCTCGGGGGTGCTGACCGAGTACTCCGGGCGGTGGTGTTCGCCCAGCGCGAGGACGTCGACGCCGAGGTCGTCGGCGAGGACGGCCTCGGCGACCGTCTGGCGGATCGACCTCGCGTGCGAGACGAGGACACCCGAGTCGTCCTCGGGTACGTCGCCGAAGGTGTCCAGGCCGAAGACGAGATCAGACATGGGTGGCTTCCTTACTGAGGATCTCCCGGACCCGGGGGGCGACTTCGTGCCCCAGCAGCTCGATCGTGCGGGCGCGGGCCTGCCGCGGCAGGTGCATGACGTCGTACTTGAGGTCGAAGCGGCTCAGGCGCAGGTCCCGGGCCACGGTGGCGATCTTGCGGGCGACTGTCTCCGGGGAGCCGACGAAGAGAGCGCCGTGCTCCAGCTCGGCCTCGTAGCGCGTGCGGTCCGGCTTGTAGAAACCGCGCTCCTCGGCGAGTTGACGCACGACCGGTTCCCAGTACCGCCACCAGGTCTCGATCGCCTCCTCGTCGCTGTCGGCGATGAGCCCCAGGGAGTGCTGCCCGATCGGCTGCGGAGCGTGTCCGGCCTCCTGGAGCGCCCGATGGTAGAGGTCCACGTGACCGCCGAAGCGCTGGGGCCGGCCGCCGATGACGGCCAGCATGAGGGGCAGACCGTAGCGGGCGGCACGCAGGACGGAATGCGGGCTGCCGCCCACCCCGATCCAGGTGGGGATGCCGCCGGGGCGCATCCGGGGACGCAGTTCCTGCTCGACGAGCGGGGTGCGGGTCGCCCCGCTCCACGTCACCTTCTCCTCCCGCTGGAGGCGCATGAACAGTTCGAGCTTCTCCTCGAAGAGCTGCTCGTACGTGGTGAGGTCGTAACCGAACAACGGGAAGGACTCGGTGGACGACGCGCGTCCGAGGATCACCTGGGCCCGACCGTTCGACACGGCGTCGAGCGTGGAGAACGCGTGATAGAGCCGCACCGGGTCATTGGTGCTCAGGACGGTCACCGAGGTGCCGAGGCGGATGCGTTCGGTGGCGGTGGCGATGGCGGAGAGCAGGACCGGGACGGCGCTGTCGACGTGACCGGGCCGGTAGTGCTCGCCGACGCTGAAGACGTCCACCCCGGAGGACTCGGCGAGCCTGGCCTCCTCGACGAGGAGACGCACCACCTCGGCGTCGTCGAGCGTGCGGCCGTCGTCCGTGGCGATCTCACCGAAAGAGTTCAGCCCGATCTCGAAAGCGTTGGCTCCCATGGCCGCTCCTTCCCGGTCCGCTCCCCCGGAACCCGTCGCCCCGGAGGATGCATTACTTGACACGTCAAGCATGCCTCCATGTGCTTGACATGTCAAGCATTACCTAGGCGGCCCGGCCCGGATCGTTCGGATGGGACTGCAGGGGTGTGATCACCGCGGTCATCCAGGGCCACAGAGGCAGGCTGCCGAGCACCTCGGCCCGCAGTTCCGCCTCGTCGTCGGCGAGCCAGACACCGACGCTGCGCAGCTCTCCGACCGGCCGCCACAGCCGGAACAGATGCCCCTGGGCCGTGAGCTCCTTGGCTCGTACGGCTTCGGCGGCGCGACGCTCGTCGACCACGGTCTGATCGGTCCCCTCGGGAACGGTGGTCGTCAGTTCGACCAGGAACTCCTTCATGGTCTTTTCCTTCTCAGTGGGTGCTCAGCGGGTGCTCAGTGCGGATGGGGAACGGTGAGCGGGCCGGCGCAGGGGGTCCGGCCCGCTCAACCGTGGTGACGGCGTGCCACCGTCACCCGAGGGGCCGGGTCAGGCGGCGGCCTTGATCGTGTCGGCGATCCTCACCACGCGTTCGGCCTGGATGCGGGCGGCGGTACGCGTGGTGTCGTCGACGGGGTTGGTGCCCTGACCGTCCGCGTGGGAGGTGCCGTAGGGGTTGCCGTCGGCGAACTTGGCCGGGTCCGTGAAGCCCGGGCTGACGACGATGCCGCCGAAGTGGTGGACCGAGTTGTACAGGGCGAGCAGCGTCGACTCGTGGCCCGCGTGCGCCGTGGCGGTGGAGACGAAGCCGCTGTACACCTTGTCGGCGAGCTTGCCCTCGGCCCACAGGCCGCCGAGCGTGTCGATGAACTGCTTCAGCTGCGAGGAGACGTTGCCGAAGCGGGTCGGGGTGCCGAAGATGACCGCGTCCGCCCACTCGATGTCGCCGGGGGTGGCCTCGGGGATGCCCGCGGTGGCCGCGTGGTTGGCCGCCCAGGCCGGGTTGGACTCGATCGCCGCCCGAGGGGCCAGCTCGGCGACCCGCAGCAGGCGGACGTCGGCTCCCGCCTTCACACCGGCGTCGTGGAGCTCCTTGGCGATCTCCGTGATGGTGCCGGTCGAGGAGTAGTAGACGATTGCGAGCTTGACGGGAGTGGACATGGAGAGCCTCCATCGAAAAGGGCTGAGGGTGGTTTTCGGCGTCACTAGACGACCGGTCATTTAAGCTAGACGACCGGTCGCCTATCGTCAAACACAGGGGTTCATACGCAGGAGTTCATGCAGGTAGGAGCGCCAGGGAAGGGCTCAGATGGCGTCATGCGCGGCGCCGGGGTGGCGCGGGACATGATCGTGCGCGCCGGCCAGAGCGGCGCGCAGGGGCATCCGGGGCTAGCGGAGGATCCGCTCGAAAACGGTCTGGAAGAACGCCTCCACGGGAGCGGCCGACTTGTCGACTCTCGCCGCGATCAACGTCCCTTCCCAGGCGCTGAGGATGAACAGGGCGGTCGCCTCGACGTCCAGGGAACCGTCGAGGTCACCCGCCTCCTGGGCCTCGGCGAGCACCAGGCCGAGCCGGTGGGCCCAACCGTCGAAGCCCTGCTTGGCGGCGGACCGGATCTCCTCGCTGTGATCGGCGACCTCGGCACCGAAGTTGCCCACCAGGCAGCCACGCACGAACCCGTTGTCCACCGTGTCCCTGCTGAGGTACTCGAAGTGCGCTCGCAGCCGGTCCAGCGGAGGGAGGCCCGGCGTGGTGAGCAGGTCGAAGCGCAGAGTGTCCGCGTACCTGCTCAGTGCCTCCAGAGCGCTCTCCTCCTTGCTGGCGAAGTGGTTGTAGAAGGAGCCTTTGGGGACTCCCGCCGCCTTGGTGATGTCGTTGATGCCGGTGGCGTTGAAGCCCCGCGCGTGGAACTGCCGGAAGGCCGCCTCAGCGATCTCCTCGCGCTTGGACGCTCGCCCCATGCCACTCGCCTCCCGTGACCGCACTCGATCGCCGGTCCCGCGGGCCCCGCGGCCTTGCCTCCAGAGCGGAGAACCGACGGCTAGTCGGGGGTAACCACGGCGAACAAGACGACCGGCCACCTCATCGTATGCGCTTTCGTCGGAACCAACGTTCGGACGTGGGTTAGGCTCTTTAAGACGACCGGTCATTTTGAGAGACCGAGGCGGCGGTATACGCCGCCTGCGCAGGCGCCCACCGACGGACCGGTACGTCGCCCTTCCCCCTCCGCACGACATTCAGGAGCCACCATGTCCACTTACCGGGCCTTCGAGGCCACCGGCGTCCACCACCTTCGGCTGGTCGAGCGCGAGCTGACCGAACCCGCACCGGGACACGTGCGTCTGCGTGTCGAGGCCTGCGGGATCTGCCACACCGACGTGCTGGCCGTGGAGGGCCTGCGGGCCGACCCCTCGGCACCCGTGGTCCCGGGCCACGAGGTCGTCGGCGTCATCGACGCGGTGGGAGCCGGCGTCACCACCTGGCGGATCGGCGACCGCGTGGGCGTCGGCTTCCTGAACGGGCACTGCGGGGAGTGCGAGCCCTGCCGCCGGGGCGACTTCGTCAACTGCCTCGCCCAGGAGCAGACGGGTACGACGATCGACGGCGGTTACGCCGAGGTCGTCCACGCCCGGGCGAGCGGGCTGGTGCGCATACCGGAAGGCATCTCCGCGATCGACGCCGCTCCCCTGCTGTGCGCCGGTCTGACCACCTTCACCGCCCTCCAGCAGGGGCCCACCCGGGCGGGCGCCCTCGTCGCCGTGCAGGGCGTCGGCGGCCTGGGCCACCTGGCCCTGCAGTACGCGCGCAGCCTCGGCTACCGGGTGGCCGCCATCGCCCGCGGCCCCGAGAAGGAGGCGTACGCCCGGGAGTTGGGCGCCGATGTCTACATCGACAGCACCAGCACCGACCCCGGGGCCGAACTGGCCGCTCTGGGCGGGGCGTCGATCATCATCGCCACCGCCTCCAGCGGCGCGTCGATGAACCCACTGGTCCGCGGACTCGCTCCGAACGGCAAGCTGGTCGTGGTCGGCGCGGCACCCGACCCGCTGACCATCGCCACCCCTGACCTCATATTCGGCACCCGCTCGGTCGTCGGCAGCCTGACCGGGACCTCGATCGAGAACGAGGACAACCTGGCGTTCACCCTGGCCCACGAGATCCGCCCCCGCGTCGAAGTCATGGGCTTCGAGCGGGCGATGGAGGCCTACGAGCGGATGCTGTCGGGCCAGGCCCGGTTCCGCGTCGTGCTCGACGTCACGGCGGCTTGATGCGTCCGGCCGCTGCGCGCCGGACGCGATCCCCGGCGGGCAGCGGCCGACAGGGCGAGCACACCATCTGGCAACGTCTGCCTGTTCAACGCATCCCGGGCAGACGGCGCAACTCGTCGATTTTCATCAGCCGGGTGGCAAGGAGAGACCCCACTGCGCAGCAGATGCGCGGTGAGTCGAGTCCTGTCACGCAGGAAAGGGTGTAGGCGCCGGCCATGCCGACGACAGCCCAACGGGCGGGCAGGATCACATGACGCGCGGTGGCCAGGGCGATGTTGACGCCCGCGATCCACGCCGCCGTGAGTAATGGGGTGCTGTTGGGCTGGGTCCAGTGACCCGAGCATGGTGTCGCTACCGCCGGAGCAGTTCGTCGTGGGGCTCTCTGTCGGGGTGGGCGTGGGTGTCCGTCGTGGCCAGTGCTGTGAGTGCCGTGCGGTCGATCTTGCCGTTGGCGTTCAGGGGCAGGGCGTCGAGGAACAGGAACCTCTTCGGGGTCATGTAGACGGGCATGGAACGTCGGCATCGCTCGGCGAGCTCCGCGGGCGTCACCGTGCCGCCGGGGGCCACGAGGAAGGCCGAGAGGGCGGCTTCGCCGTCCGGTCCGTCGAGTGCCAGGACCAGGGCGGAGGTCACGCCCGGGTGTTCCGTGAGTCGCCGTTCTATCTCGCCCAGTTCGATGCGGTTGCCGCGTATCTTCACCATGCTGTCGGCGCGTCCGCAGAAGTACAGCTCGCCGGAGGCGTCTCGGTAGGCCAGGTCGCCGGACCGGTAGACCAGTTGTCCGGAGCGCGGTTCGAGGGGGTCCGGGACGAGGACGCGCCGGGTGGCTTCCGGGTCGTCCCAGTACCCGGAGAAGAGGGAGGGGCACCGGATGTACATCTCCCCCGCCACGCCGGGCTCGTCGACGGGCCGGCCCGTCTCGTCGAGGAGCAGGATCTCGGCGCCGGGGTAGCCGTGGCCGATGGACAGGGCTTCGGCGTCCTCCGGGAGCGGGTCGGGTACCTCGGCGAACGAGCAGGCCACGGTCTCGGTGGCGCCGAACGCGTTCACCACGCGCAGGCGCGGCAACAGGGCGCGCAGGTGGCGCAGTTCGGCGAGGGGGAAGTTCTCACCGGCGAACAGGATGCCCCGCAGGTGCTCGCCGAGGGCGGCCACGCGGTCCGGTTCGTGCCGGAGCAACGGCCGCCACAGCGAGGGGACTCCGTGCACGACGGTGGCTCCGGTTGCCTCGAGGTGGCCGAGCAGGCGGCGCGGAAAGCTGAGGTACGCGCGGGGTACGGCGATCAGGGTGGCGCCCGTGCCCATGGTGACGCAGATGTCGAAGAGGGCGACGTCGAAGGCGAGCGGTGAGGTGCTCGCCACTCGGTCGTCGGGCGTGACCGCGCCGAAGCGCTGGGTGCCGCGGTAGAAGGCCAGCGCCGAGTGATGGCTCATCACCACGCCCTTGGGGCGGCCGGTGGTTCCCGAGGTGAAGATGATGTAGGCCGGGTCGCCGCCCACGGTGGTGCGGCGGTGGCGTGTTCGGGGCGTCCGCGCACCGGTGAGCGTGATACGGCCGTCCGCTTCGAACGTGCCGGAGGGTGCCCTGCCGTGGTCGGATGTGGCGGCGCCTGCGGGGCGCAGGACGGCCGCCGCGTCCGTGGTCTCGATGATGGCGTCAAGACGGAGGGCCGGGATGTCGGGGTCCACGGGGACGAACACCGCCCCCACACGCGAGCAGGCGAGCATGACGGCGATCGCCGACGCCGAGGTGTGGGAGGCGACCACCACGCGGTCGCCGATCCCGACGCCGCCGGCGGTCAGTCCTTCGGCGTACGCGTCGACGCGCCGGGCCAGGGCGCGGTAGGACACGGCCGTGACCGTTCCGGAGGCGTCGCACTCCACCACGGCGGGTTTGTCCGGGGTCCGGGACACCGGCGCGAGCGCGAACGCGTCGAGCGTGTCGGCGGGGAAGCGGGGGGCGAAGCGCTCGTCGGCCATGCTGTGCATCCCTCTTCTTCTACCCGAAGGCCGCGACGGCCTTCACGTACTCGGTCAGGACCGTGCGGAACCGTTCCGGCTCCTCGAGGTGCGGCACGTGACTGGACTGTTCGAAAATCTCCCAGCGCACGTCGGGGATCAGGTCGGCGTACGGCTGGACGGTGGCGGGCGTGGCCTCGTCGTGGCGGCCCGAGATCAGCAGGGTCGGCACCGTGATGTCCGCGAGGCAGTCCGTGACGCCCCAGTCGCGCAGGGAGCCGATCACATGGAACTCGCTGGGGCCGTTCATGGTGAAGTAGACCGTCGGGTCGTTGAACATCTCGAAGAACGACGCCTGGTACTCGCGGGGCCACGGGTCGAGGCGGCACAGGTGCCGGTCGTAGAAGACGCGGGTGGCCGCGTGGTACTCGTCGCTGTCGGTCGTCCCGGCGGCCTCGTGGCGCAGGAGGGTCTCGTTGACGCCGGCGGGCAGAGCAGCGCGCAGGACGTCCATCTGCCGCAGCCAGAGCGGATAGGAGGCGGGGGCGTCCGCGATGACCAGGCCCTTGAGTCCGGCGGGCGCGGCCGAGGCGTGCTTGGCCGCGAGCAGGCCGCCCCACGAGTGCCCGAGCAGCATGTAGTTGTCGGCGATGCCGAGGTGCCGCAGCAGGTTGTCCAGCTCGGCGAGGAACAGCTCCACGGTCCAGAAGCCGGCCGGTGCGTCCGGCAGATGACTGGAGCCGCCGTTGCCGATCTGGTCGTAGTGCACCACCGGGACCCCGAGTTCGGACAGGGCGGCCAGGCTCACCAGGTAGTCGTGCGTGCTGCCCGGACCGCCGTGCGCGACCACGAGCGCCGTCCGGTGCGGCGACAGGTCGCCGGTGACCCGGTACCACGTCTTGTACGCACCGAACGGCGCCACGCCTCTGGCAGTGGGACGGATCACTAGACCCGCTTCCCGGTGACGGGGAACGTGCCGAACATGCCGGGCTTCGCCTTGCCGGTCATGGTGTCGCCGTTGCGCGTCAGGGTCAGGGTCATCTTGAGCGGGACCGGCTTGTGCGACTTCACCTTGAAGGACAGCAGGTCGCCGTCGATCTTGCCGTCGATGATGTCGGGGTCGATGACCTGGCCGTTGGCCCGGCAGGTGCCGACCAGCTTGCCTTCCTCCGCCTTCATGTCCACCCACAGGCTCTGCTTGCCGATGGGGCTGTCGATCGTGAACTCCCAGCTGCCGTCAGCGCTCATTCCGTCTCCCGTTTGTCGATCACCCGATGGTCCCCTGACGATAGGAAGGGCCGGAGGCGGCAAGAACCCCTAGTCACCCCTAGGGTCTTTCGTTTGGATCCGGCCTGATCCAGACGAGAGGCCCTGGCGGAGTGCGTGCCGGGAGATCCATTCCTCGATCAGGGCGCCGGCCTCGGCGGCGTGGTCCTCGATCATGGAGAAGTGGGTGGCCCGGACGGTGGCGTAGTGGTGTGCCGGGTCCCAGGGCTTCGCCCGCCAGTCGTCGCCGTCCGCGCCCGCCTCCGTGCCTGGGGGCATGAAGGACTCGGTGGCTCCGACGAACAGCACGGGGGCCTCCAGCGGTTCCGGCGTGAACCTCGGCACGAGGTCGAAGTAGCGGTTCATGGCGGACAGGGCGCTGCTGTGGAACAGGCCGAACGCCTGGTCCTTCCGTACCAGTCCGATGGTGAGCTGTTCCATCAGCCGGCCCTGGTCGCGGTCCTCCAGGTCGACCCGGTAGGTGTCCATCAGGACGACGCCCGCGGGCCGGACCTCGCGCACGCGTTCCAAGTGGCCCGCCGTGGCGTGGGCGAGCGTGCCGCCCGACGAGTAGCCGACGAGGACGAACGGGCGGTCCCCGGCGGCCCGCAGCACGCTTTCGGCGAGGTAGTCGACCACCGCGTCCGTGGTGTCCGGCAGGGGTTCCCCGGCGGTGAACCCGGGGTTGGTCAGCGTGATCATCGGCCGCTTGCCGCGGAAGGCGGCGGCGAGCCGTGCGTGCTGGTGCGGGCCGCCGGTCGCCATCGGGGTGCTGATCCCGATGAGTACGGGCTCCTCCGGGCCGTCCGCGAGCCGGACGCCGTCGGGCAGGGGGCCGAAGTCGGCCGCGCGCGTGAACCGCGGCCGCAGGTCGGCCACCGCACGCAGCAGGTCGAAGCCCTTGATCACCTGATCGGACAGGACGGCGGCACGGAACAGCTCGGCCAAGGTGTCCGCCGCCTCCCCGGCGGCCGGGGCGGCGGCGGGCGGCAGGGACAGGTCGGCGCGCAGATGCCGGGCGAGGGCAGTGGGGTTCTTGTTGTCGAACACCGCCATCGGGGACAGTTGCAGGCCTGTCGCGGCCGTCAGCCGGTTGCGCAGCTCGACGGCGGCGAGCGAGTCGAACCCGAGCTCCAGGAAGTCCCGCTCGGGATCGACGGCCTGGGCACTGTCGTGCCCCAGTACGGCCGCGGCGTGCGCCCGCACCATCTGGGTGAGCTCCTGCTCCTGTTCGGAGTCGGAGAGGCCCGCGAGCCGGCGTGCCAGGTCCCCGGCGTCCGCCGCACCGGCGGCGGCCCTGCGCCGCGCCACGGGCACCAAGTCCCGTACAAGGGCCGGGAGTTCACCGGACCGAGTGCGCAAAGCCGCGACGTCCACCTTGACGGGGACCAGCGTCGGACGGTCGGTGACCAGCGCGGTGTCGAACGCCGCCAGCCCTTCGTCGACGTCGAGCACGGGGAAGCCCTGCCTGGCGAGGCGCCCCCGGTCGGCGTCGGTCAGCCACGCGCCGTGGCCCGTTTCGGTCCCCCACAGGCCGTACGCCAGTGAGGTCGCCGGGAGCCCGTGGGCCGTACGGTACCGGGCGAGCGCGTCGAGGAAGACGTTGCCGGAGGCGTAAGCGCCCTGGCCGGCCGCCAGGACCAGGCCGCCGGCGGATGACAACAGGACGAAGGCGCGCAGGGGCAGGTCACGTGTGAGTTCGTGCAGGTGCCACGCTCCGTCGAGCTTGGGACGGAGGGTCGTCTCGAAGCGCTGTGGCGTCAGCGAGCCGACCACACCGTCGTCCACGGCACCGGCCGCGTGCACCACCGCGGTCAGGGGCGCGGCCGGATCGATGTCCGCGAGCACGGCGGACAGCGCGTCCCGGTCCCCGGCGTCACAGGCGACGATCCGTACCTCGGCGCCGAGTGCGGTGAGTTCGGCGTGCAGGTGGTCCGCGCCCGGGGCCGTGGGGCCGCTGCGACTGGTGAGGACCAGGTGGCGTATGGCGTGGCGGGTGACGAGGTGGCGGGCGATCAGAGCGCCGAGGCCGCCGGTTCCCCCGGTGACGAGGACGGTTCCGGTGGGGTCGAGCGGGCGTGTGGCGGGGGCCTCGGGGGGCTGTTGCTCGCGGGCGAGTCGAGGCACGAGGGCCTGTTCGGCGCGGAGCATGAGCTCGGGTTCGGTGGCTGCGCGTGCGGCGAGGAGGGGCAGGTCGACCGGTGTCCGGGTGGGGTCGGCCCCGGTGACGTCGTTCGGTGTCCGTGTGGGGTGGGGCTCTGTGGCGTCGTTCGGTGTCCGGGACACGTCGGCCAGTACGAACCGTCCGGGGTTCTCCGCCTGGGCCGCGCGGACCAGACCCCACAGGGGCGCTTGTTCGAGACAGAGGTCCGAGCTGTCCTCGCTCATGGCGCCCTCGGTCACGATCACCAGCTTCGATGCGGCGAAACGCTCCTCGGCCAGCCAGAGTTGCACCGCCGCGAGTGCCTCGGCCAGAGCCGCGCGGGCTCCGGCCGGGACGCCGGACGTGCCTCCCGGCGCCGACCGCCACAGCACCACGTCCGGCACCGTGGCCGTGCCCGCATCGCAGGCCGCGACGAGGGCGGCCAGATCGGCGTACTCGCAGCCCCGGCCCACGGCCATCCAGTCGGCGTCGGCGTCCGTGGACGGGGCGCGGCGGATCGGCACCCAGTCGATCCGGTACAGCGGGTCGCCGCCCCGGCGCAGGACGGCGAGCTGCTCGGGGCTGATCTCGCGCAGGTTCAGCGCGCCGACGGACGCGACGGGGCTGCCGGAGAGGTCGGCGAGCTCCAGGGCGACGGACGCGTCACCGGTGGGCGTGATCCTTACGCGGAGGCCGCGCGCACCATGGGCCCGCACGGTCACGCCGCTCCACGAGAACGGCAGCATGGTGACGGCGTCGGCCCTGTCCTCGCCGGTCAGCGCCATGGCGTGCAGGGCGGCGTCCAGCAGGGCCGGATGCACGGCGTACCGGTCGGCCTCGGCGTGCGCCTGCTCGGGCAGGGCGACCTCGGCGAACATCTCGTCGCCGCGCTGCCAGGCGGCCCTCAGCCCCTGGAACACGGGACCGTAGCCGTAGCCGCGGGCGGCCATCGTCTCGTAGACGTCGTCGGCGGGGAGGGCCGTGGCCCCCGGTGGCGGCCACTGGGTCAGCCCGGCGGAGTCCGTTCGGCCTCCTTGGCCGAGGACTCCGTCCGCGTGGTGGCTCCACGGTTCGGTGTCCTCGGTGCGTGAGTGGACGGCAACCGTACGACGTCCGTCGGCGCCCGGCGCGCCGACGGACACCTGGATCGTCACGCCGCCCCGGTCGGGGACGGCCAGCGGGGCGGTCAGCACCAGTTCCGCGAGGGCGTCACAGCCGACTTCTGCGCCTGCGGCCAGCGCGAGCTCGACGAAGCCGGTGCCCGGGAACAGGACCGAGTCGCCGACGGCGTGATCGTTCAGCCAGGGATGTGTGTGCGGGGACAGCCGGCCGGTGAACACGACGGCGTCGGAGCCCGCGAGTGGTACGGCTGCTCCGAGCAGCGGATGCTCGGCCGGGGCCAGCCCGAGCGAGGTGGGTCCGCCGCCGGTCGCGTGCTCGGGTTGCCAGTAGCGCTCACGTTGGAAGGGGTAGGTGGGGAGGTCGTCGAGGTGGCGTCCGGTGTGGAGGGCGGCGAAGTCGACGTCGGTGCCTCGGGAGTGGAGGGTGCCGAGGGCGGTGAGGAGGGTGTGCGCTTCGTCGCGGTCGCGGCGTTGCGTGGCGACGGCGTGCACGGCCGGGTCTTCCACCATGGCGGTCAGGACCGCGTCGGGGCCGACCTCCAGGAAGGTGCCCGCTCCGTGTTCGGTGAGGGTGGTGAGTGCGTCGGCGAAGCGGACCGGCTCGCGGACCTGGCGGACCCAGTAGTGCGGGTCGCGCAGCTCGTCGGTCACCTTTTGACCGGTCAGGGTCGAGATCAGGGGGATGCGTGGAGCGGAGCAGTGCAGCTGCGAGGCGACTTCGGCGAAGTCGTCCAGCATCGGCTCCATGAGCGCCGAGTGGAACGCGTGACTGACGCGCAGACGCGTGACCTTGTGGTCGTTCCGCAGTCTCTCGACGGTCCGGGTGACGGCCTTCTCGGAGCCCGAGATCACCACGGACCTGGGCCCGTTGACCGCCGCGATCTCCACCCCGTCCACGAGCACCGCTCGTACGTCGGGCTCTTCGGCCCGGACGGAGGCCATCGCCCCGCCGGCGGGCAAGGCCTGCATCAGGCGTCCTCGTGCGGCCACGAGTCTGGTGGCGTCCGGCAGTGACAGCACCCCGGCGACGTGCGCTGCCGCCAGTTCGCCGATCGAATGCCCGGCCACGAACTCCGGCTTGAGACCGGCCGAGTCCAGCAGCCGGAACAGCGCGACCTCGAACGCGAAGAGTGCGGGCTGCGCCCAGCAGGTCTGCTCCAGCAGACCCGCGTCCTCGCCCCACACGATGTCTCGGAGCGGGCGCTCCGAGTGCTCGTCGAGGGCGGTGACGACCTCGTCCAGGGCATCCGCGAACGCCGGGAAGCGAGCCGCGAGTTCCCGCCCCATCCCCAGTCGTTGCGCGCCCTGCCCGGTGAACAGGAACGCCGTGCCGCCCTGCGCCGGTGGCGCCCCGGTGACGTGGTCGAGCCCTCGCAGCAGCTCCTCGCGGTCCGCGCCCACGACGACGGCCCGGTGTGCGAACCGCGCCCGCCGGGCCAGTGTCGACGCCACATCCACCAGGCGCGGACCCTCGTGCCCGGCCGCATAGGACTTGAGCTGACCGGCGTACGCGGTGAGCGCCTCGGGCGTCTTCCCCGAGACCACCCACGCCACCGGCACGACATCCCCTTCGGACGGCGCCACCTCGACCGCCGGCGGCTCCTCCACGATCACATGCGCGTTCGTGCCCGTGAGACCGAACGAGGAGACCCCGGCGCGGCGCGGGCGGCCGTCCCGGGCCTGCCAGGGCCGGGGTTCCGTGACCAGTTCGACCGCGCCGGAGGACCAGTCCACCTGGTGCGACGGCTCGTCGACGTGCAAGGTGCGCGGGACCAGGCGGTGCCGCATCGCCAGCACCATCTTCATGATCCCGGCGACACCGGCCGCGGCCTGCGTGTGGCCGATGTTCGACTTGATGGACCCCAGCCACAGCGGACGGCCCCCGGGACGGTCCTGCCCGTACGTGGCGAGCAGCGCCTGCGCCTCGATCGGGTCGCCCAGCGTCGTGCCGGTCCCGTGTCCCTCGACCACGTCCACGTCCGCGCCCGACAGCCCGGCGGACGCCAGCGCCTGCCGGATCACCCGTTGCTGCGAGGGGCCGTTCGGTGCGAAGAACCCGTTGGACGCGCCGTCCTGGTTCACCGCAGTGCCCCGGATCACGGCGAGGACCGTACGGCCGTTGCGCCGGGCGTCCGACAGTCGCTCCACCAGGAGCATGCCGGCGCCCTCGGCCCAGCCGGTGCCGTCGGCGCCGGACGCGTACGAACGGCACCTGCCGTCGGCGGACAGTCCCCGTTGGCGACTGAACTCGACGAGGATCTCGGGGGAGGCCATCACCGCCACGCCACCGGCCAGGGCGAGCGAGCACTCCCCCTGCCTCAGCGCCTGCACGGCGGAATGGAGTGCCACGAGCGACGAGGAGCACGCCGTGTCGACGGCGACGGCCGGGCCTTCCAGGCCCAGTGCGTACGACACCCGCCCGGCCACGGCGCTGCCTCCGCTGGAGCTGCCGTAGCCGTAGTCGTGGTACATGACGCCCGCGAAGACACCGGTGGCGCTGCCGCGCAGGGCGCCAGGGTCGATGCCCGCCCGTTCCAGCGCCTCCCAGGACGTCTCCAGCAACAAGCGCTGCTGCGGGTCCATCGCCAGCGCCTCGTTCGGGCCGATGCCGAAGAAGCCGGCGTCGAAGTCCCCCGCGTCGTGCAGGAATCCACCGCCCCGGGCGTAGCACTTGCCGGCCCTGCCCGGTTCGGGGTCGTAGAGGGATTCGTCCCAGCCCCGGTCCGTGGGCAGCGGCGTGAGGGCTTCGTCTCCGGCCGCGAGCATGCGCCACAGGTCCTCGGGTGAGCGCACACCACCGGGGAAGCGGCAGGCCATGCCGACGACGGCGATCGGTTCGTCGTCGGCGCGGTGGCTCGCTCCGGCCGGGGTGGACTTGTCGGGCGAGGTGCCGCCGAGGGTGGCGTCGAGGTGCGCGGTGACCGCGTCGGCGGTCGGGTGGTCGAAGACCAGGGTGGCCGGCAGGTGCAGGCCGGTCGCGTAGGCCAGCCGGTTGCGGAGCTCGACGGCGGACAGTGAGTCGAACCCGAGTTCGGAGAAGGCGCGGTCCGGCTCGATCGCCTCGGCCGAATCATGCCCCAGTACGGCGGCGACCTCCGCGCGCACCATGGCGAGCAGGACACTCGCGCGCTCGTCGCCGGTGAGGCCGGCCAGGCGATCCGACCGCACGGAGCCGGGGGCGGCCGGTGAACGGCGGGGCACGCGGACGACACCGCGGAGCAGGGCGGGCACGTCACCGTTCGCCCGGATCCCGGCGGCACGGATCTTGAGGGGCACCAGGGTGGGCGGGCCGGGCAGGGCGGCGTCGAGGGCGGCGAGGCCCTCTTCCGCCGTGAGGGCCGGGAACCCCTGCTGCGCCATACGGTCCAGGTCGTCCTCGGTGAGGGCGGCGCCGAAGCCCGTGTCGAGGCCCCAGAGGCCGTACGCCAGGGATGTGGCGGGCAGTCCCGTGGCCGCGCGGTGCTCGGCGAGCGCGTCGAGGAACACGTTCGCTGCCGCGTAGCCACCCTGGCCCGCCCCGAGGACCAGTCCACCGGCGGACGAGAACAGCACGAAGGCGCGGAGGGGCAGGTGCCGTGTCAGTTCGTGGAGATGCCAGGCGCCGTCGACCTTGGGGCGGAGGACGGACTCGAGGCGGCCGGGGTCCAGTGTGGTGACCAGGCCGTTGTCGACGACGCCGGCCGCGTGCACCACGGCGGTGAGCGGCCGGTCGGCGGGGATCGCGGCCAGTACGGCGGCCAGCGACTCCCGGTCGGCCGCGTCGCAGGCGGCGATCGTGACCTGGGCACCGAGGCCGGTCAGTTCGGTCGCCAGTGCCGCGGCGCCGGGGGTCTCGGGGCCGCGTCGACCGGTCAGCACGAGGCTGCGGACGCCGAGCCCGGTGACCAGGTGGCGGGCGATCAAGGCGCCGAGCCCACCCGTGCCGCCGGTGACCAGGACCGTACCGTCCAGGGGTTCCGGTCGCGGGCCCGCGTCCGCGGTGACGAGCCGGGGCACATACAACTGGCCCTGGCGCAGGGCGACTTCCGGTTCGTCGTTGTGCGGCAGCACCTCGGGCCAGACGGCGCGGGTCTCGGCGGACGCGTCGACGTCGGCCAGGGCGAAGCGGCCGGGGTTCTCCGCCTGGGCCGCGCGGACGAGACCCCAGACCGGGGCCGCGGCGAGGTCGACGTGCTCACCCTCACGCGCGGTCACGGCCTGCCGCGTCACGAACACCAGCCGCGAAGCGGCGAAGCGTTCGTCCGCGAGCCAGGTCTGAACGGCGTGCAGAGCGGCCGACGTCGTGGCCCGCACCGCCGTGGGCACGTCACCGGCAGCCGGCTCCGACGGGAGCAGGACGACGTCCGGCGCTTCGGTGTCCCCGGCTTCGACGGCCTCGGCCAGGGCGGTGAGGCTGGGGAACGCCGGCTGTCCGAGGTCCGGCGCACCTATGACGACCGAGCGGACGCGACGGGAGGGGACGGCGGAGGTGAGGTCGGTGGGCTGCCAGCCGACGCGGTAGAGCGTCGCGTCACCGGCCCCGCGCGCCCGGTCGAGCTGCTGCGCCGACACCGCACGGGACACCAGCGACGTCACGGAGAGCACCGGGCGCCCCGCCTCGTCCGCGATGTCGAGGGTCATGCTGTCGTTCCCTGCCGGTCGCATACGGACGCGCAGGCTCGTGGCGCCCGGGGCGTGGAGGGAGACGCCGTTCCAGGCGAACGGAATCAGGGTGGCCGCGGCGCCGTCTTCGTCGTCCACGTCCTCCAGCAGCGAAGCGTGCAACGCCGCGTCGAGGAGGGCGGGGTGCACCGCGCATCGCCGGGCGTCCCGGTGCGCGTCCTCGGGGAGGGTGACTTCGGCGAAGAGTTCGTCGCCGCGCTCCCATGCCCCGCGCAGGCCCTGGAACACGGGGCCGTATACGTACCCTCGCTCGACCAGTCGGTCGTACGCGTCCTGCGTCGGACGGGCAGTGGCACCGGGCGGGGGCCACGTGCCGAACAGGCCGGTCGTGAGCGCTGAGCCGGATGTCAGGACGCCCTCGGCATGCAGTGTCCAGGCGTCGTCGGTCGAGGTGCCGGCGAGCTGCTGCTCTTCGGCCGAGTAGACCGCCACGGTACGGCGGCCGGACCCGTCCGGCGCTCCCACGAGCACCCGGAGGACTCGGGCACCGTCATCCGGGAGGACGAGCGGGCTGGTGAGCGTCAGTTCGTCGATCCGGTCGCAGTCCGCCTCCTGGCCGGCGCGCAGCACCAGCTCGACCAGACCGGTGCCGGGGAGCAGCACGCTGCCGAGGACGTCGTGGTCGGTGAGCCACGGCTGGTCCCGGACCGACAGCCGGCCGGTCGCCACGACGGTGCCACTGTCCGGCAGGGTGACGGCGGCACCGAGCAGCGGATGATCCAGCGCCTTCACCCCGAGACTCGTGGGGTCGCTCCCCAGGACATCGCCGAGCCACGACTCGGCCAGGTAGTCCTTCATGTCCAGCCAATAGCGCCGGCGTTGGAAGGGGTAGGTGGGCAGGTCGTCGAGGTGCCGTCCGGGGTGGAGGGCGGCGAAGTCGACGTCGGTGCCACGTGTGTGGAGGGCGCCGAGGGCCGTGAGGAGGGTGTGCGCTTCGTCGCGGTCGCGGCGTTGCGTGGCGACCGCGTGTAGGGCCGTGTCCTCCACCATGGCGGTCAGGGCGGTATCGGGGCCGACCTCCAGGAACGTGCCTACGCCGTGTTCGCCGAGGGTGGCGAGGGCGTCGGCGAAGCGGACGGGCTCGCGGACCTGTCGGACCCAGTAGTGCGGGTCGCACAGCTCGTCGGTCACCCGCTGACCGGTCAAGGTCGAGACCACCGGGATACGTGGAACGGAGTAGTGCAACTGGGAGGCGACATCGGCGAAGTCGTCCAGCATCGGCTCCATCAGCGCCGAATGGAACGCGTGACTCACCCGCAGACGCGTGACCTTGTACTCACCTTGCAGACTCTCGATCGTGCGCGTGACGGCGTCGTCCGAGCCCGATATCACCACCGCCTTGGGGCCGTTGATCGCGGCAATCTCCACACCCTCGGCCAGCACGGGCCGCACCACGGCCTCTTCCGCCCGCACGGACGCCATCGCGCCACCCGTGGGCAGCGCCTGCATCAGCCGCCCCCGAGCGGCGACGAGGCGCGCTGCCTCTGCCAGAGAGAGCACCCCCGCGACGTGGGCGGCCGCCAGCTCGCCGATCGAATGCCCCGCCACGAAGTCCGGCTTCAGCCCGGCCGACTCCAGCAGCCGGAACAGCGCGACCTCGAACACGAACAGCGCGGGCTGCGCCCAGCCGGTCTGCTCAAGAACGGCAGGGTCCTCGCCCCACACGACCTCGCGCAGCGGACGCTCCAGATACTCGTCCAGGGCGGCGGTCACTTCTTCGAAAGCGGCGGCGAACACCGGGAACCGGGATGCCAGTTCGCGCCCCATGGCCAACCGCTGCGCGCCCTGCCCCGTGAACAGGAAGGCCAGCCCGCCGTCCACCGGGGACATCGGCCCGACCTGGTCCAGCCCACGCAGCAGTTCGTCGCGATGCGCGCCCACCACCACAGCGCGGTGCTCGCATCGCGCACGGCCGGCCAGCGTCGACGCCACGTCCACGAGACGTACGCCGTCACGCTGCGCCACATAGGAGCGGATCCGAGCGGCGTACGCGGTCAGTGCCTCCGGCGTCTTCCCCGACACCACCCACGCCACCGGCGCGGCATCGCTTTCAGAGGGCGGCACTTCGACGGCCGGTGGCTCCTCCACGATCACATGTGCGTTCGTGCCGCTGATCCCGAACGACGACACCCCCGCCCGACGGGGACGGCCGTCCTCACCGGCCCACTCCCGAGCCTCCGTGACCAGTTCGACCGCGCCCGCGGACCAGTCCACCTGCGAAGACGGCTCATCCACATGCAACGTCCGGGGCACCACGCCATGGCGCATCGCCAGCACCATCTTGATGATCCCGGCGACGCCCGCAGCAGCCTGCGTATGCCCGATGTTCGACTTGATCGAGCCGAGCCACAGCGGACGGCCGTCGGGGCGGTCCTGCCCGTACGTGGCCAGCAACGCCTGCGCCTCGATCGGATCGCCCAGGACAGTCCCCGTCCCATGCCCCTCGACGACGTCCACGTCAGCGGCCGACAGTCCGGCCGACGCCAGCGCCTGCCGGATCACCCGTTGCTGCGAGGGGCCGTTGGGAGCGAACAGGCCGTTGCTCGCCCCGTCGGAGTTGACGGCCGAGCCGCGCACGACGGCCAGGACCGGGTGTCCGTTGCGCCGGGCGTCGGAGAGGCGTTCCACCAGGAGGACGCCGGCGCCCTCGGCCCAGGCGGCGCCGTCGGCGGAGGCCGCGTACGAGCGGCAGCGCCCGTCGGGCGACAGTCCCTTCTGACGGCTGAACTCGACGAACGCCTCCGGTGTCGCCATCACCGCGACTCCGCCGACCAGCGCCAGCGTGCACTCCCCCGCCCTGAGCACCTGGGTGGCCGAGTGCAGGGCGAGCAGGGAGGAGGAGCAGGCGGTGTCCACCGTGACCGTCGGTCCTTCGAGGCCGAGGGTGTAGGAGACGCGGCCCGAGGCGACGGCGCCGGTGTTCGCGTTGGCCGGGTAGTCGTGGTACATCACGCCGGCGAAGACGCCGGTGCGGCTGCCGTGCAAGGAGGCGGGGTCGATGCCCGCACGCTCGATCGCCTCCCAGGAGCACTCCAGGAGCAGCCGCTGCTGCGGGTCCATGAGCAGTGCCTCGTTGGGGCTGATCCCGAAGAAGGCGGGGTCGAACTGGTCAGCGTGGTGCAGGAACCCGCCTCGGCGGACGTACGTCGTCTGCGGTCGCTCTCCTGTCGGGTCGTACAGCCGGTCGGTGTCCCAGCCGCGGTTGGACGGGAAGTCGGAGATCGCGTCGACGCCGTCGGCGACCAGTCGCCACAGGTCCTCGGGAGAGCTGACGCCGCCCGGGTAGCGGCAGGCCATGCCGATGATCGCGATCGGCTCCGAGAGGGCCGCGTTCAGCTTCGCGTTCTGCGCACGCAGGAACTCGGTCTCCTTGAGTGAGCTGCGCAACGCGGCGACGAGCTTGTTGTCGGAGCCGGTCATCGTTGATCTCCACTCATTCCGGTCGCGTCGAAGTCGTCACGTCCGCCCAGGGCCATGTTGATCAGGGCGTCGGTGTCCATGTCGTCGATGGAGGGGGCCTCGGCGTCGGCGGGGTCGAGGGGCGCCGCTGCTCCTCCGCCGAGTTCCAGGAGACGTTCCAGGAGGCCCGCGTCACGCAACCGGCTGATCGGGATGACGTGCAGGAGGTCCCGTATGCGCCGCTCCGCGTCGGGCTCGCCGTCGTCACCGCCGATGGCCAGTTGTGCGGCGAGTTCGGCGGCCAGAGCGGTGGCGTTCGGATGGTCGAAGACGAGGGTGGGCGGCAGGTGCAGGCCGGTGGCGGCGTTGAGGAGGTTGCGGAACTCGACCGCGCTCAGCGAGTCGAAGCCGAGCTCCTTGAACGGCCGGGTGGCCGGGACGTCCTGGGGTCCGGAGTGACCGAGGATCGCCGCCGCATGCTCCCTGACGACGTCGAGCAGTGCGGCTTCCCGCTGGTCCGCAGGGGTGTCCGCGAGGCGGCGCCGCAGCGCGTCGGCCGTGTCCGCCGCGGCCGGTCGTGCTCCGGTGCGCCGGACGAGGGTGCCGAAGAGAGGCGGCAGGTCGGCTCGGCGCGCCAGGGTCGCGAGGTCCAGCCGGACCGGGACGAGGGACGGTGTGTCGGTGGCGAGCGCCGCGTCGAGGAGCGCCAGACCGTCCGCCTCCGACAAGGGCCGTACGCCCGTGCCGGCCATGCGGCGGCGGTCGCCGTCCGCCAGGTCGGCCGCCATGCCGTCGGCGCCGTCCCACAGCCCCCAGGCCAGCGAGTGCGCCGTCAGTCCGAGGGCTCTGCGGTGCGCGGCGAGCGCGTCCAGGAGGGCGTTGGCGGCGGCGTAGGTGGCCTGACCGGGGTTCCCGAAGACGCCCGCGGCCGACGAGAACAGGACGAACGCGGACGGCTTCGCCGTGCGGGTCAGCTCGTGGAGGTGCAGCGCGGCATCGGCCTTGGGCCGGAGCACGGCGTCGGCGCGTTCGGCGGTGAGCGAGCCGATCACACCGTCGTCCAGCACACCGGCGGCGTGCACGACGCCGGTCAGCGGGTGGTCGGCGGGTACCTGGGCCAAGGCGTCGGCGAGCGCGTCCCGGTCGGCGACGTCGCACGCGATCAGCTCGGCATGCGCGCCCGACTCCGCCAGTTCGGCGACCAGTGCCCTGGCGCCCTCGGCGGCCGGTCCCCGCCTGCTGAGGAGCAGCAGGTGTCGTACGCCATGCGCCGTCACCAGATGGCGGGCGATCGACCTGCCGAGCATGCTGGTGGCGCCGGTGAGCACGACCGTCCCGCCCGGGTCGAACGTCGGCCCGCGGTCGGTGGCGGGGGTGGGTGCGGTGTGCCGAGTCAGCCGTGCCACCCGGACTGCCCCTTTTCGTACGGCCACTTGAGGCTCGTCGGTCGCCAGGGCCGTCCCCAGTGCCGTGAGGTCGTCGAGGTCGGCCAGCACGATGCGCCCGGGGTTCTCGGACTGTGCCGAGCGCACCAGACCCCACACCGCGGCACCGGCCAGGTCGATGCCGGTCCCCCTGGCTATCCCGTCAGATCCATCGGTCGCTTCGATACCGTCGAGGGCGACCGCGTTCCGGGTGACGACGGCCAAGGTGGAACGCGCGTACCGGTCGTCCTCCAGCCAGGTTTGCAGGACGCCGAGGACGTGCCGGACCTCCCGGCGCACGGCGTCCGTGGTCCGGCCCGGTGCGGTGAACGTGTCCGTGACCAGGACGACCGTCTCCGGCACGGCGTCTTCGCTGTCGAGCTGGTCCCAGTATGTCCAGGTGGGCTCCTGCGCCGCCGGGAAGGGGGCCGGCGTCCACGCGAGCTCGAACAGCGCGTCCCGCTCCGCGGGGCGGGCGGCCGCGATCTCGGCGGTGTCGATCTCGCGCAGCACCAGCGAGTCGATCGAGGCGATCCGCCTGCCTTCCCTGTCGTCGATGCCCAGTGCGACGCCGCCGTCGGGTGCCGGAGATATCCGTACCCGCAGCCGTGTGGCACCCGCTCCGGACACCGTGACTCCGGTCCAGGCGAAGGGAAGCCGGATGGCGGCCGGTCCACCGGCGCGCAGACCGACGGCTTGGACACACGCATCCAGGAGCGCCGGGTGCAGACGGAAGCCCTCCGGCGACACCCCGGCCGTGGGCAGCTCCACCTCGGCGAAGACCTCGTCGCCGACCGTCCATGCGGCCGTCAGTCCTCGGAAGGCGGGACCGTAGGAGAGCCCGTCGCCGGCCATTCGGTCGTAGCGACCGGTCAGGTCGAGCGGAGCGGCGCCGGGCGGCGGCCATGCGCCGCGGACCTCTGGCGGGGCGAGTACGGCGGCGGACGCCCGTACGGTGCCGACGGCGTGCCGTATCCATGGCAGGCCGGGGACGTCGCCGCGTGCGTGCACGCCGACGGCGCGGGCGCCCGTGTCGTCCGGGGCTCCGACGACGACCTGGACCGCGACACCGCCGTGTTCCGGAATCACCAGGGGTGACTCCAGCACCAGCTCGTCCAGGTGGCCGCACGCGCATTCCTCGGCCGCCGCGATCGCCAGCTCGACGAACCCGGTGCCCGGGAAGAGGATCGAGTCGCCGACGACGTGGTCGGCCAGCCAGGGCTGGGTCCGCGTCGACAGCCGGCCGGTGAACACGACCGTCTCCGAGTCGGCCACCGACACGGCGGCGCCGAGCAGGGGGTGCGCGGCCCGGGTCAACCCGATGGACTCGGGGTCTCCGCCCGCGGTGCCGCCGCTGTTCCAGTACAGCCGGCGTTGGAAGGGGTAGGTGGGCAGGTCGTCGAGGTGGCGTCCGGGGTGGAGGGCGGCGAAGTCGACGTCGATGCCACGTGTGTGGAGGGCGCCGAGGGCCGTGAGGAGGGTGTGCGCTTCGTCGCGGTCACGGCGTTGCGTGGCGACTGCGTGTAGGGCCGTGTCCTCCACCATGGCGGTCAGGGCGGTATCGGGGCCGACCTCCAGGAACGTGCCTACACCGTGTTCGCCGAGGGTGGCGAGGGCGTCGGCGAAGCGGACGGGCTCGCGGACCTGTCGGACCCAGTAGTGCGGGTCGCACAGCTCGTCGGTCACCCGCTGACCGGTCAAGGTCGAGACCACCGGGATACGTGGAGCGGAGTAGTGCAACTGGGAGGCGACCTCGGCGAAGTCGTCCAGCATCGGCTCCATCAGCGCCGAATGGAACGCGTGACTCACCCGCAGACGCGTGACCTTGTACTCGCCTTGCAGACTCTCGATCGTCTCCGCGATCGCCTCCTCAGAGCCCGAGATCACCACGGAGGTGCGGGCGTTGACGGCGGCGATCTCCACCCCCTCGGCCAGGGCAGGGCGCACCGCGGTCTCGTTCGCCCGTACGGACGCCATCGCGCCACCCGTGGGCAGCGCCTGCATCAGCCGTCCCCGAGCGGCGACGAGGCGCGCTGCCTCTGCCAGAGAGAGCACCCCGGCGACGTGCGCGGCGGCCAGCTCGCCGATCGAATGCCCCGCCACGAAGTCCGGCTTCAGCCCGGACGACTCCAACAGCCGGAACAGCGCGACCTCGAACACGAACAGCGCGGGCTGCGCCCAGCCGGTCTGCTCAAGAACGGCAGGGTCCTCGCCCCACACGACCTCGCGCAACGGACGCTCCACGTGTGCGTCGAGCGCGGCGGTCACTTCTTCGAAAGCGGCGGCGAACACCGGGAAACGGGAAGCCAGTTCGCGCCCCATGGCCAGCCGCTGCGCGCCCTGCCCCGTGAACAGGAAGGCCAGCCCGCCGGTGGCCGAGGAGACTTCCCCGGCGTTCCCCAGGCCGCGCAACAGCTCCTCGCGGTTCGCACCGACGACCACGGACCGGTGGGCGAACTGCGCCCGGCCTGCCAGCGTCGACGCCACGTCCACCAGGCGCAGTTCCTCGCGATGCCCGGAGAGATTGCTCCTGAGCTGGTCGGCGTACGCGGTCAGCGCCTCGGGAGTCTTCCCCGACACGACCCACGCCACGGGCGTGACATCGTCTTCGGACGGCGCCGCCTCGACTGCCGGCGGCTCTTCCACGATCACATGCGCGTTGGTTCCGCTCAGTCCGAACGAGGAGACGGCGGCCCGACGCGGACGCCCCTCACGACCGGTCCATTCCTGGGGCCGCGTGAGCAGTTCGACCGCACCGGACGACCAGTCCACCTGGGGGGACGGCTCTTCGGCGTGCAGGGTCCGCGGCAGCACACCGTTGCGCATCGCCAGGACCATCTTCATGATCCCCGCTGCCCCGGCAGCGGCCTGCGTGTGCCCGATGTTCGACTTGATGGAACCCAGCCACAGCGGACGGCCCTCGGGGCGGTCCTGCCCGTACGTGGCCAGCAGGGCCTGCGCCTCGATCGGATCACCCAGAACAGTCCCCGTCCCGTGCCCCTCGACCACGTCCACGTCAGCGGCCGACAACCCCGCCGACGCCAGCGCCTGACGGATCACCCGCTCCTGCGACGGCCCATTGGGTGCCGTCAGCCCGTTCGACGCACCGTCCTGATTCACCGCCGAACCCCGCACCACCGCCAGCACCGGATGCCCGTTGCGCCGCGCATCCGACAGCCGCTCCAGCAGCACCACGCCCGCGCCCTCGGAGAACCCGGTCCCGTCCGCCGTCGCGGCGAACGAGCGGCAACGGCCGTCCGGCGAAAGACCCCGCTGCCTGCTGAACTCGACGAACACCTCGGGGGTGGCCATGACCGTCACACCCCCGGCGAGCGCGAGTGAGCATTCGCCGTTGCGGAGGGACTGCGCCGCCAGGTGCAGCGCCACGAGCGAGGAGGAGCAGGCCGTGTCGACGGTGACCGCAGGGCCCTCGAAGCCGAACGTGTACGCCACCCGGCCGGAGGCGATGGATCCGGTGTTGGTGTTGTCCTGGTAGTCGTGGTACATCACACCCGCGAAGACGCCGGTGGCGCTTCCACGCAGCGTGCGCGGGTCGATCCCGGCCCGCTCCAGCGCCTCCCACGACGTCTCCAGCAACAGCCGCTGCTGAGGATCCATCGCCAGCGCCTCGTTGGGGCTGATCCCGAAGAACCCGGCGTCGAACTCACCGGCGTCGTGGACAAAACCCCCGGACCGCGCGTACGTCCTGCCGTCCGTCCCGGGCTCGGGGTCGTAGAGGGCGTCCACGTCCCAGCCCCGGCCGGACGGGAAGTCCGTCACCGCGTCCACCCCGGACTCGACCAGCCGCCACAACTCCTCCGGCGACGACACCCCGCCCGGGAAACGGCACGCCATCCCCACGATCGCCACCGGCTCGTCATCCACCCGCGCCGAGGCGGCGGCCGCCGCCGGCCGGGGCTCGTGGGCGTCGAACAGGAGCCTGTCCAGGTGCCCGGCGACGGCGGTGGCGGTCGGGTGGTCGAAGACGAGCGTCGCGGAGAGCCGTAGGCCGGTCGCGGTGTTGAGCCGGTTCCGCAGCTCCACGGCGGACAGCGAGTCGAAGCCCAGGTCCTTGAAGGCCTGGTCGGACGTCACCGAGTCCGCCGAGGGGTGGCCGAGCACCCGCGCCACCTCGGTCCGCACGAGGAGCAGCAGTTCGTCGACGCGTTCCTCAGCGGGACGGTCGGCGAGCAGCGCGTGGAGGGACGAAGCGGCCGGCGTGCTTCCGGCCGGACGGCGAGCCTGGGGGACCAGTCCGCGGAGCATCGAAGGGAGCGGGCCGGCCGCGGAGTCGGCGTTCCGCAGCGCGGGCAGGTCGAGCCGGACGAGCACCCTGACCGCGTCGTCACCGGTCAGCGCGGAATCGAACAGCGCGAGGCCCTGTCCGACGGTCATCGGCGGGAAGCCGTTGCGGCCCAGGCGGCGTCGTTCCGCCTCGCCGATGCGCTCACCCATGCCGTCGGCATCCCAGAGGCCCCAGGCCAGCGACACGGCGGGCAGGCCCTGGGCGCGACGATGAGCGGCGAGGGCGTCGAGGAAGGTGTTGGCGGCCGCGTAGTTGCCCTGGCCGGGTGCGCCGAGCACCCCGGCCGAGGAGGAGAAGAGGACGAAGGCGGCGAGCGGCTGGTCGCGGGTGAGTTCGTGCAGGTGCCAGGCGGCGTCGGCCTTCGCCCGCAACACACGGTCCAGCCGCTCCGCGCTCAACGACGCCACCACACCGTCGTCCAGCACACCCGCCGCATGCACCACACCCGTCAACGGATGATCGGCCGGAATCCCCGCCAGCACCCCAGACAGCGCAGCCCGGTCCGACACATCACACGCCACCACCGAGACCTCGGCACCCAGCCCCTCCAGCCCGGCCACCAACTCCCCCGCCCCCGCAGCACCCGCACCCCGGCGACCGGCCAACACCAGCCGCCGCACCCCATGCACCGCCACCAGATGCCGCGCCACCAACCCGCCGAGACCACCCGTCCCACCCGTCACCAGCACCGTGCCGGCGCTCAGAGCGGGTGCGTCGGCAGGACCGGGTGTCGCGCGGGTCAGCCGGGGGGCGCGCAGTCCGCCGTCGCGCAGGATGATCTCGGGTTCGCCGGAGGCCAGCGCGGACGCCAGTGCCGCGGACGACGCCTGGGTGTCGTCGGTGTCGACAAGGGCGAACCGGCCAGGGTGTTCGGCCTGCGCCGACCGCAGCAGGCCGTACAGCGGCGCCGCCGCCAGATCGACGGGACCGCTGCCGTCGGGCACGGCGTTCGACGTCACGACCACGAGCCGGGCGTCGCCGAACCCTTCCAGCGTCAGCCACTCCTGGACCACGCGCAGAACCCGCGCGGTGGCCGTACGGACGTGCGCGGGGACGTCGTCGCCGGCGCCCTCGATCGGCGCGCAGCGGACCACGACCCGCTCGGGCACCGGCGTCCCCTCCGCGACGGCCGTGGCGAGCGCGGGCAGGTCCGCGAAGGCAGTGCCGTCGTCGAGGCCGTCGAGTGCCTCGCCGAGGATCACCGAGGTGACCACGGCGGACGGCTTCGGCACGGGCACCCACTCCACGCGGTGACCCGCGTCCTGACCCGCCGCCCGCTCGTGGAGACGGTCGGCCGTCACGGAACGGGACACCAGGGAGTCCACCGTCAGGACCGGGTTGCCCAGGGGGTCCGTCGCGGTGATGGCCAGGCCGTCACCCCCGGCCGGGGTGATCCGGACCAGGAGTGCGTCGGCGCCGACGGCGTGGCAGGCAACGCCGGTCCACGCGAACGGCAGCCTCACCTCGTCGTCAGTGCCGGGCGTGGCCAGCAGAGAGGCGTGCAGGCAGGAGTCGAGAAGAGCCGGATGCAGGCCGTAGCGGTCCGCCTCGGCGCTCGCGGGCTCCGGCAGGACGACCTCGGCGTACAGCTCGTCGCCGCGCCGCCATACCTTGCGGAGCCCTCGGAACGTGTCGCCGTACGCGTAGCCGTCCTCCAGCAGCCGTCGGTAGAAGCCGTCCGTGGTCACTTCCTCGGCATCGGCCGGCGGCCGCACGTCCGACGTGTCAGGGGGCTCGGGAGCAGCGGCGGTCAGCGTGCCCTCGGCGTGCAGGGTCCAGGGAGCGTCATCGGCGATCGCGGAGTACACGCCGACCGTGCGGACGGTGGAGTCGTCCGCCCCGCCGACGACCACGCGGAGCACCAGCGCGTCCTCGTCGGGCAGGACGAGGGGTGCGTGAAGTGTCAGTTCCGCGAGCCGTGGGAAGCCCGCCTGCTGGCCCGCGTGCAGCGCCATCTCCACGAGGGCGGCTCCCGGAAGCAGCACGACGCCCGTCACGGCGTGATCGGCTGTCCAGGGGTGTGTGGCCTGCGAGATCCTGCCGGTGAGGACCAGTCCCTCCGAATCTGGCAGCGCCACGGCCGCGCCCAGCAGGGGGTGCCCGACCGGACGGAGCCCCGCGGAGAGGACGTCTCCCCCGCCGGCGCCCGCCCATGCACCGGACCAGTACTCCTGGGTGTCGGCCCAGTAGCGCTCACGCTGGAACGGGTAGGTAGGAAGGTCGTCGAGGTGCCGTCCGGGGTGGAGAGCGGCGAAGTCGACGTCGGTGCCTCGGGAGTGGAGGGTGCCGAGGGCGGTGAGGAAGGTGCGCGCTTCGTCGCGGTCGCGGCGTTGAGTGGCGACCGCGTGTACGGCCGTGTCGTCGACCATGGCTGCCAGGACGGTGTCGGGGCCGACCTCCAGGAACGTACCGACGCCGTCGCCCGCCAACGCGGTGACCGCGTCGGCGAAGCGGACGGGCTCGCGGACCTGTCGGACCCAGTAGTGCGGGTCGCACAGCTCGTCGGTCACCCGCTGACCGGTCAAGGTCGAGACGAGGGGGATGCGCGGCGCCGAGTAGCACAGCTGGGAGGCGACCTCGGCGAAGTCGTCCAGCATCGGCTCCATCAGCGCCGAATGGAACGCGTGACTCACCCGCAGACGCGTGACCTTGTACTCGCCCCGCAGCCTTTCGATCGTCTGGGCGACGGCCTTGTCCGAGCCCGAGACGACCACCGACGCGCGGCCGTTGACCGCGGCGATCTCCGCCCCGTCCACGAGCACAGCGCGCACCACGGCCTCGTCGGCCCGCACGGAGGCCATCGCGCCACCGGCGGGCAGCGCCTGCATGAGGCGGCCTCGTGCGGCCACGAGCCGGGCTGCCTCCTCCAGCGTGAGTACTCCGGCGACGTGCGCGGCGGCCAGCTCGCCGATCGAATGCCCCGCCACGAAGTCCGGCTTCAGCCCGGACGACTCCAACAGCCGGAACAGCGCGACCTCGAACACGAACAGCGCGGGCTGCGCCCACCCGGTCTGCTCCAGAACGGCCGGGTCCTCGCCCCACACGGCATCCCTCAGCGGACGCTCCACGTACGCGTCGAGCGCGGCGGCGACCTCATCGAAGGCGGCGGCGAACACCGGGAAACGCGCCGCCAGTTCACGCCCCATCCCCAGCCGCTGCGCGCCCTGCCCCGTGAACAGGAAGGCCGGCCCGCCCCTCACCCGGGGCGCCACACCTACCTGACCCAGCCCGCGCACCAGTTCGTCGCGATCGGCCCCGACGACGACGGTCCGGTGCTCGAAACGCGCTCGTCGGGCCAGCGTGGACGCCACGTCCACCAGGCGCACATCTTCACGCTCCGCGACGTAGGCCCGGAGCTGATCGGCGTAGGCGGTCAGCGCCTCGGGCGTCTTCCCCGACACCACCCAGGCAACCGGGGCCACATCGCCCTCGGAAACGGTCACCTCGGCCGCGGGCGGCTCCTCCACGATCACGTGCGCGTTCGTGCCGCTGATGCCGAACGACGACACACCGGCCCGACGCGGACGGCCCTCACCAGCCCACTCCCTGGCCTCCGTGAGCAGTTCGACCGCGCCCGCGGACCAGTCCACCTGCGAGGACGGCTCATCCACATGCAAGGTCCGCGGCACCACCCCGTGCCGCATCGCCAGCACCATCTTCATGATCCCGGCGACACCCGCAGCAGCCTGCGTATGCCCGATGTTCGACTTGACGGAGCCCAACCACAGGGGGTGCCCCTCGGGGCGGTCCTGCCCGTACGTGGCCAGCAGGGCCTGCGCCTCGATCGGATCACCCAGAACAGTCCCCGTCCCATGCCCCTCGACCACGTCCACGTCAGCGGCCGACAGCCCCGCCGACGCCAGCGCCTGACGGATCACCCGCTCCTGCGACGGCCCATTGGGCGCCGTGAACCCGTTCGACGCACCGTCCTGATTCACCGCCGAACCCCGCACCACCGCCAGCACCGGATGTCCGTTGCGCCGGGCGTCCGACAGCCGCTCCACCAGCAGCACGCCCGCGCCCTCGGAGATACCGGTCCCGTCGGCTCCGTCGGCGTACGACTTGCAGCGGCCGTCCTCGGAGAGGGCGCGCTGTCGGCTGAACTCGACGTAGATCTCCGGGGTGGCCATCACGCTGGCCCCGCCGACGAGCGCCAGCGTGCATTCGCCGGAGCGCAGCGCCTGGGCGGCCAGATGCAGCGCCACCAGGGATGAGGAGCAGGCCGTGTCGACCGTGACCGCGGGGCCCTCCAGGCCGAACGTGTACGCGACCCGGCCGGACGCGTTGGCTCCCGTGCCGCTGTTGCCGGCGTAGTCGTGGTACATGAGACCGGCGTAGACCCCGGTCCGGCTGCCCCGCACGGACGCGGGGGCGATGCCCGCGCGCTCGAACGCCTCCCAGGCGCACTCCAGGAGGAGCCGCTGCTGCGGGTCCATGGCGAGGGAGTCGTTGGGGCTGATGCCGAAGAACGCGGGGTCGAAGTCGGCGGCGTCGTGGAGGAATCCGCCGTGCCTGGTGTAGCTGGTGCCGGAGCGTCCGGCGGTGGGGTCGTGGAGTTCGTCGCCGTTCCAGCCTCGGTCGGTGGGGAAAGTGGAGACGGCGTCCGTCCCGGTCACGACCAGCTGCCACAGGTCCTCGGGGGATTTCACGCCGCCGGGGAAGCGGCAGCTCATGGCCACGATCGCGATGGGCTCGTCGTCGGAGGCGACCGGGGATGTCCCTGGCGCCCGCATGCTTCCGGTCGTTCCGGTGAGGCGGTCGACGAGGTGGCGTGCGAGGGCGGTGGGGGACGGATGGTCGAAGGCGAGGGTCACCGGCAGGCGCAGGCCGAGGGCCCGTCCGAGGCGGTTGCGGAACTCCACGGCGGTGAGAGAGTCGAAGCCCAGCTCGCGGAAGGCCCGGTCCGGGTCGACGTCGGCGGACGAGGTGAATCCGAGGACGACGGCCACGCGTTCCAGGACGAGGTCGAGCATCGCCTGTTCCCGCTCCGTCCCGGACAGGCCGGAGAGGAAGTCGGTGGCGGAGTCCTCGGTCCCCTGGGGCGAGGCGGTCGGGCGGGCGGCGGGCAGCAGGCCGCGGAAGAGGGCGGGTGTCTCCGGCTGGCCGCGCAGGGCGGCCAGGTCGAACCGGGCGGGCAGCAGGAGGGGTTCGGGCCGGCCGTGGGCCGCGTCGAACAGTGCCAGACCTTCCTCGTCGGACAGGCCGATCATGCCGCTGCGGCTGATGCGGGCGCGGTCGCCTGCGCCGAGGCCGCCGGTCATGCCGGTGCCCTGGGCCCAGAAACCCCACGCCAGGGACTGCGCGGCACGGCCCTGGGCCCGGCGGTGCGCGGCGAGCCCGTCGAGGAAGGCGTTGGCGGCCGCGTAGTTGGCCTGTCCGGGGGCGCCGAGGATGCCGGCCGCCCCGGAGAAGAGGACGAACATCTCGACGTCGGCGAGCAGTTCGTGCAGGTGCAGCGCCGCGTCGGTCTTGGGGCGCAGCACGGTGTCCAGGTGCTGCGGGGTGAGCGTGGTGACGGTGCCGTCGGCCAGGACTCCGGCCGCGTGCACGACTCCGCGGACCGGCCGGTCGGCGGGTACGGCGGCCAGCGCCTCGGCCAGGGCGTCGCGGTCGGCGGCGTCGCAGGCGGTGAACGTGACGGTTGTGGCGCCCAGTTCGGTGAGGCGGTCGCGCAGTTCGCCGGCGCCCGGTGTGTCAGGACCGCGGCGGCCGAGGAGCAGCAGGTGGCGCGCGCCGTACCGGGTGACCAGGTGCTGGGCGAGGAGTCCGCCGAGGGTGCCGGCGCCTCCGGTGATGACGACTGTGGCGTGCGGGTCGAAGGCCGTGGTGTTCTCAGGGGCGTCGGTCGTCCCGGGGGCGGTGGTGCGGACGCGGCTGAGTCGTGCGGCGTGCAGTCGTGCCCCGCGGCACACGAGTTGGGGTTCGCCCGAGGCGACGATGGCGGGCAGTGACTCGGTGAGGGGGCCGTCCGTGTCGGCCAGGAGGATCCGGCCGGGGTGCTCGGCCTGGGCGGACCGCACCAGGCCCCACACGGCCGCCCCGGCCAGGTCGGTGACGTCCTCGCCGTCCAGGGTGACCGCGCCCCGGGTGTGCACCAGCAGGGTCGAGTCGGTGAAGCGGTCCTCGGTCAGCCAGGTCTGGAGGACGGTGAGGACGTGCTGTGTGGCGGCGTGGACGGCCGTGCGGTCGGTGCCGGCTTGGACGGCCAGGGTGATGATGTCCGGTGTCGCCGCGTCGGGCAGTGCGTCCCAGGGCGCCGACGTGACGGCCGTGGCCGTCCCGCCCGTCACCTCCGTCCAGGTCGGCCGGTAGAGGGCGTCGTCGACGCGGCGCGGGGTGTCGGGGCTCCACGCGTCCGACGTGGGGCGCAGGACCACCGAGGTCAGCGAGGCGACGGGGGCGCCGGTCGGGTCGGCGGCCTCCAGCGCGACCTCGCCGTCGCGCAGGACGGTGAGCCGGACCCGGAGCCGCGTGGCTCCGGAGGCGTGCAGGGTGACGCCGGAGAAGGTGAACGGCAGCAGGGCGCGGTCGCCCACGGCGCCGGTGAGGGCGCAGGCGTGCAGGGCGGCGTCCAGCAGGGCAGGATGCAGGCCGAACGTCCTCTCCTCTTCCGCCGCCGCGTCCGGCGCCGCGTCCGGTGTGCCGTCGGGGAGGCGGACGTCGGCGTACACGTCGTCCCCGGAGCGCCAGACCGCGCGCAGTCCCTGGAAGACGGGGCCGTAGCCGAGTCCGGCCTCGGCCAGCGCGGGGTAGAAGCCGTCGAGGCTGACCTCCGTGGCGCCCGTGGGTGGCCACGTGGTGAGGGCGGCGCCGGGGGTGGGGGCCGGTTCCGGGGTGAGGAGGCCCGTGGCGTGGCGGGTCCAGGGTTCGTGTTCGGCGGCGTCCTCGCGGCGTGCGTACACGTGCACGGGGCGGGCCCCGTCGTGGTCGGGGCCCTCCACGACGACCTGGAGCTGTGTGCCGGTCGTGTCGTCCAGGAGGAGAGGTGCTTCGACGGTGAGTTCGGCCAGGGCCGGGCAGCCCGTCTCGTCGCCGGCCCGGACGGCCAGTTCGACGAAGCCGGTGCCGGGGAACACGGCGGTGCCGAGGACCGTGTGGTCGGCGAGCCAGGGCTGGGCGGTCGTGGAGAGCCGGCCGGTCAGGATGACGCCGTCGGTCGCCGGGGTGGTGACGACGGCGCCGAGCAGCGGGTGACCGGCCGCCCGCAGGCCCGCGCCGGTGACGTCGCCGCTGGTGCCGGTGCCGGTGTCGAGCCAGTACCGGGCGTGCTGGAAGGGGTAGGTGGGCAGCGGGACGCGGCGTCCGCCGGGGCAGGTGCGGGTCCAGTCGACCGGGACGCCGTGGACGTGGACCTCGGCGAGGGAGGAGAGGAAGCGGTCGAGTCCGCCGTCGTCCCGGCGCAGGGTGCCGGTGACGGTGGCGCCGGCGGGCGCGTCGGCCTCGGCGAGGATCTCCTCCATGGCTGGCTTGAGCACGGGGTGGGCGCTCGTCTCGACGAAGACGTCGAATCCGGCCTCGTGCAGGGCACGCGCGGTGTCGGCGAAGCAGACGGTCCGGCGGAGGTTGCGGTACCAGTAGTCGGCGTCGAGGGCGGAGGTGTCGAGGAGGCCGCCGGTGACCGTGGAGTGGAAGGGAATGTCGCCGCTGCGCGGCCGGATCGGTGCGAGGAGTTCCAGGAGGCGGTCGCGGATGCCTTCGACGTGGTGGGAGTGGGAGGCGTAGTCGACGGGGATCATGCGGGCGCGGACGCCGGAGCCGGTGAGGTCGGCGCGGAGGCGTTCGAGGGCGTCGGGTTCGCCGCAGACGACGACCGAGCCGGGGCCGTTGACGGCGGCGAGGGACAGTCCGTCGACGTCCCGTATGTGTGCCTCGGCGACTTCGGCGGACAGCGCGACGGACATCATGCCGCCGAGTCCGGCCAGTTCCTCGGCGATGACGCGGCTGCGCAGCGCGACCACGCGGGCGCCGTCCCGCAGGGTGAGCCCGCCCGCCACGCAGGCCGCGGCGATCTCGCCCTGCGAGTGCCCGATCACGGCCGACGGCTCGACGCCGTGGGCGCGCCACAGCCGGGCGAGGGACACCATGACCGCCCAGAGCGCCGGCTGCACCACGTCGACGGCGTCCAGGGAGGGTGCGTCGGGCTCGCCGCGCAGGACGGAGAACAGGTCCCAGTCGACGAACTCGCTCAGCGCGTCGGCGCATTCGGCCATGTGCCGGGTGAACGCGTCGGACGTGTCGAGCAGTTCGACGGCCATGCCCGTCCACTGGGAGCCCTGGCCGGGAAAGACGAAGGCGACCTGGGGGTCGGTGCGGGCGGTTCCTCGGACGACGCCGGCGGCGTCGCCCTGTGTGGCCAGTGCCGTGAGTCCGGCGACGAGTTCGGCGGTGTCCGCGCCGATCACGACGGCGCGGTGGCCGAGTGCGGCGCGGGTGGTCGCCAGGGAGTGGGCGACGTCGGCGGGGTCCGGGTCCTGGCCGGTCACGAAGTCGGCCAGGTGGCGTGCCGTGTCGGTGAGCGCGTCGTCGTCGTGCGCGGACAGCACCCACGCGTGGGCCGCCGCCGGTGTTCCGGTCCCGTCGTGCGGCGGGGCCGGTGGCGGGTCGTCGGGCGCGGCCTCCAGGATGACGTGGGCGTTGGTGCCGCTCACACCGAAGGAGGACACGGCCGCGCGCCGGGGGTGCGGGCGGTTCGGCCAGGGCTGGTTCTCGGTGAGCAACCGGACCGCTCCGGACGTCCAGTCCACGTTGGTGGACGGTTCCGTCACGTGCAGGGTGCGGGGCAGGAGTCCGTGGCGCAGGGCCATGACCATCTTGATGACGCCGCCGACGCCCGCGGCGGCCTGGGCGTGGCCGAAGTTGGACTTCAGCGAGCCGAGCCAGAGCGGTTCTCCGGGTGCGCGCCCCTGGCCGTAGGTGGCGAGCAGGGCCTGTGCCTCGATGGGGTCGCCGAGGGTGGTGCCGGTGCCGTGTCCCTCGACGGCGTCGACCTGGCCCGCGGGCAGTCGCGCGTCGTCGAGGGCCTGCCGGATCACACGTTGCTGGGCCGGTCCGCTGGGCGCGGTGAGGCCGTTGCTCGCGCCGTCCTGGTTGACGGCGCTGCCTCGGACGACGGCGAGCACGGGGTGCCCGTTGCGCTGGGCGTCGGAGAGCCGTTCCAGGAGCAGGACGCCGGCGCCTTCCGCCCAGCCCGTGCCGTCCGCGGTGGCGGAGTAGGCCTTGCAGCGGCCGTCGGGTGCCAGTCCGCGCTGGCGGCTGAACGCCACGAACGGCGCGGGCGTGCACATCACCATCACGCCGCCGGCCAGGGCCATGGCGCACTCGCCGCGGCGCAGCGCCTGCACGGCGAGGTGAAGTGCGACCAGTGAGGACGAGCAGGCGGTGTCGACGGTGAGGGTGGGGCCCTCCAGGCCGAGCGTGTAGGCGACGCGCCCGGAGATCACGGCGGACGAGGCGGCGGTGCCGAGATACGCCTCCGCGGCCTCGGGTGCGGCGTTGAGCAGGTCGCCGTAGTCCTGGTAGCCGGAGCCAGTGAACACGCCGACGCGTTCGCCGCGTACGGCGTCGGGGGCGATGCCGGCGCGCTCGAGCACCTCCCAGGACACCTCCAGCATCAGCCGCTGCTGCGGGTCCATGACGACGGCTTCCCTCGGGGCGATGCCGAAGAGGCCGGCGTCGAAGCCGGGGGCGTCATAGAGGAAGCCGCCTTCGGCGACGTAGCTGGTGCCCTGCCGGCCAGGCTCGTCGGAGAGCAGGCGGTCCAGGGGCCAGCCACGGTCGTCCGGCAGGGGCCCGACGGCGTCGACGCCGCCCGCGACGAGCTCCCACAGCGCCTCCGGGGTGCGTACGCCGCCTGGAAAGCGGCAGGCCATGGAGACGATGGCGATGGGGTCGTGCGCCGCGTTCCGCGCGTCCTGGAGCTGCTGTCTGGTCTGCGCGAGGTCGGCCGTCACCCGTCGCAGGTAGTCGAGAAGCTTCTTGTCCTCGGCCATCACACTGTCCTCATCCGCAAGGGTCGGGTGCGCGGGCTCATCCGTTCAGTCCGAGCTGGTTGTCGATGAAGTCGAAGATCTCGTCGGCGGTGGCGTCCTCGCCGATCGGGCCGCCGTCCGTGGTGGTCGTCTCGGCCGCTGTGAGGAGGGCGCGGAGCCGGCCGGTGATGTGGTGCCGCTCGATGTCCTCGGCGGGCAGCGCCGCGAGGGCGGTCTCGAGGCGGTCCAGGTCGCCGAGGAGCCGTTCCGCGTCGGTGGGTGGGGCGAGGAGGGTACGCAGGTGGGCGGCGACCGCGGCGGGGGTGGCGTGGTCGAACACCAGGGTGGCGGGCAGGTCGAGGCCGGTCGCCGCGGACAGCCGGATCTTCAGGTCGGTGGCGGCGACGGAGTCGAAGCCCAGGTCCGTGAACGCCTTGGCGGGCTCCAGCGTCTGCGGGTCGTCGTAGCCGAGCAGGGCGGCCACGTGGGTGCGGACGAGGTCGAGCACCTCGCGGTCCTGCTGCGCGGGCGGCAGTCCGGCGAGCCGGCCGGACAGTGCGTCGCCGTCGCCGGACGGTGGGGCATTCCCGTGCGTGGCTGCGTCGGGCAGCGCGTCGAGGAGGGGGCGCCGGCGGGCCATCGTGTAGACGGGGGCGAAGCGGGCCCAGTCGATGTCGGCGACCACGACATGGTGCTCGCGGTGGTCGAGGATCTGCCGCAGCGCGGTGACGGCCAGGTCGGGCCGCATGGGAGGGGCGCCCAGTCGCCGCATGCCCGTGGCCAGTTCGGCGTCGACCATCCCGCCGTCCCAGGAGCCCCAGGCGATGGCGGTGGCGGGCAGGCCCCGGGCTCTGCGTGCGGCGGCGAGCGCGTCCAGGTGGGCGTTCGCGGCGGCGTAGCCGGCCTGGCCCGCGCTGCCCCATACGGCTGCGCCCGACGAGAACAGCACGAACGCGTCGAGCGGTGTGCCGGCGAGGAGTTCGTGCAGGTTCTCGGCGCCGGTCACCTTGGCGCGCGCCACGTCCGCGAGTTCGCCGAGGGCGAGGTCTCCCAGCGGTGCGATCCGCTGCCGGGCGCCGGCCGCGTGGACGACGGCGGTGAGCGGACGGCGGGCGGGGATGCCGTCCAGCAGGGCCCGCAGCGCGGCACGGTCGGACACGTCGCAGGCCGCCACGGTGACGTCCGCGCCCAGCTCGGCCAGCTCGGCGCGCAACTCCTCGACGCCCGGTGCCCGCGCGCCGCGCCGGCCCACGAGCAGGAGGTGTCCGGCACCGGCTTCGGCCATGAGGCGGGCGACATGGGCGCCGAGCCCGCCGGTTCCGCCGGTGATCAGGACGGTGCCCGAGGTGCGCCAGGGCGCTGCCGGGGGCCCGTCGAGGGGTGCGCGCACCATGCGGCGGGCGAACACCCCCGCCGGGCGGACGGCGACGTGGTCCTCGGGTGCGGTCTGCGGTGTGGTGTCACCGGCCGCCGCCGTCAGCACGCCGCACATCCTGCGCAGTGCCCCCGCGTCGGAGTCGGCGGGCAGGTCGACGAGGCCGCCCCAGGTGTCCGGCAGGTCCAGGGCGAGTCCGGTGCCGAGGCCGTGCAGCATGGCCTGGGCGGGGTCCGGCTGTTCCGTGGCGTCGACGGCGACGGCGCCGACGGTCGCGCACCACAGCGGGGCGGTCACGGCGGCGTCGGTGAGTGCCTGCGCGAGGGTGACCGTGGCGGCGAGTCCGCCGGGCAGGGCGGGGTGCCGGTGGTGCGGCCCGGTGGCGAGGGCGAGCAGGGACAGGACGCCTCGCGGCGCTGCACGGTCGCGCCCGGCGGTGTGTTCGCGCAGCCGGGCGGTCAGGGCCGTACGGTCCTCGTCCGGGCCGACCGGGAAGGTGACGACGTCGCCGACGTGCTCGGTCAGCGCGGCGGTGACCGCCGTCACGAGGGGATCACCGGTGTGGGACTCGGGCAGCACGAGCAGCCAACCGGCGTCGGTGCGGCGGGGTGTGGGCTCTGCGGCCGGCTGCCAGACCACGCCGTAGCGCCAGTCGGCGACGTGGGCCTCGGCGCGCCGGGTGCCGCGGGCCGCGGCCAGGGCGGGCAGCACCTCGGCCAGCGCTTCGGAGCGGACGCCCAGGTCCGTCGCCAGCGCGGGCAGGTCGGCTCGCTCCAGTCCGTTCCAGAAGTCCTCGTCGGCCGGGTCGGGGGCCGCCGCCGTGGCGGGCGGGGCGGGCTCGGACCAGTACCAGGTGCGCTGGAAGCGGTAGGTCGGCAGGTCGATCAGACGGGCGCCGCTGTCCGCGTGGAAGGCGGACCAGTCCACGGGGGTGCCCCGGGTGTGGGCGCGCGCCACTGCCGTGACCAGGTCCTGCTCCTCCGGGCGGTCGCGGCGCAGCACGGGCACGAACGCCACGTCGGCGCCGGACGGCACGTTCTCGGGTCCTACGGCGCTCAGTGCCGCGTCGGGGCCCAGTTCGAGGAAGGTGGTCACACCCCGGTCGATGAGCCATTGCACGCCGTCGCCGAACCGTACGGTGGTGCGGACCTGCCGCACCCAGTGACCGGGGTCGGTCAGTTCGCCCGTGACGGGTCGGCCGGTCAGCGTGGAGACGACCGCGAGCCGGGGCTCCTCGTAGCGGATCCCGGCGGCGACCTCGGCGAACGTGTCGAGCATCGGTTCCATGAGCGCCGAGTGGAACGCGTGCGACACGGCGAGCCTCCTGGTGCGCCGGCCCGCGCCGCGGAGCTTGTCCGCCACGGCCATGACGGCGTCCTCGGTGCCGGACAGCACGAGCGAGGAGGGGCTGTTGACGGCGGCCACCGCGACCCGGTCGTCCAGGAAGGGCGTCACCTCGTCCGGCGGCGCCTGTACGGCCACCATGGCACCGCCCGCCGGGAGCGCCTGCATCAGCCGGCCGCGCGCGGCCACCAGCAGGGCGGCGTCGGTCAGGGTGAAGACTCCGGCCACGTGGGCGGCGGCGAGTTCGCCGACGGAGTGGCCGAGCAGGTGGTCGGGCCGTACGCCCCAGGATTCCAGCAGCCTGAACAGTGCCACCTCCACGGCGAACAGGGCGGGCTGGGCGTAGCCGGTCCGGTCGAGCAGCGCGGCGTCGGAACCCCACATCACGTCGCGCAGCGGACGGTCCAGGTGGGGGTCGAGTGCGGCTGTGGCGGCATCGAGGGCGGCGGCGAACACGGGGTGGGCGGCGTGCAGTTCGCGGCCCATGCCGAGGTGCTGGGCGCCCTGCCCGGTGAACAGGAACGCCGTCCTCGCGTCGGCTGGCGCCGCGCCGCGCACCAGGCCGGGCGCGGTACCGCCGTCGGCCAGCGAGGCGAGCGCGGCGTAGGCCGATTCCTCGTCGGCGGCGATCACTGCGGCGCGTTCCTCAAGGTGGGCTCGCGACACCGCCAGCGAGTGGGCCAGGTCGAGCATGGACTGGCCGGGGTGGGCACGGACATGGTCGAGGAGGGCTGCGGCCTGGGCGCGCAGGGCCGGTTCGCCGCGGCCGGACACGAGGAGCGGCGAGGGACGGCGGCCGGGCGTGGCTGTGCGCCGAGCGGACTCGGTTTCCGTGGGTGCGGCTGCGGCTGGAGCCTCAGCCGGATGGCCGTCGGCGGGAGGAGCCTCAGCCGGAGGTACGTCGGCGGGAGGGGCCTCCTCGATGATGACGTGCGCGTTGGTCCCGCTGAGGCCGAACGCGGAGACCCCGGCCCGCCGGGGACGGCCGGTGCGCGGCCACGGCCGCGCCCGGGTCAGGAGCCGGGCGTGTCCGGCCGACCAGTCCACGCCGGACGTGGGTTCCGTGACGTGCAGAGTCGGCGGCAGCGTCTCGTGGCGCAGCGCCTCGATCATCTTGATCACGCCCCCGACCCCGGCGGCGGCCTGTGCGTGCCCGATGTTGGACTTGACGGAGCCGAGCCACAGCGGCCGGTCGGGGGTGCGGCCCTGCCCGTAGGTGGCGAGCAGCGCCTGTGCCTCGATGGGGTCGCCGAGGGAGGTTCCGGTGCCGTGCGCCTCGACGGCGTCGACCTGGTCGGCCGACAACTGGGCGCTGCGCAACGCCTGTTCGATCACACGCTGCTGGGCGGGGCCGTTGGGGGCGGAGAGGCCGTTGCTGGCGCCGTCCTGGTTGACGGCGCTGCCGCGGAGCACCGCAAGGACCGGATGGCCGAGGCGGCGTGCCCGGGGCAGGCGTTCCAGCAGCAGCAGTCCGGCGCCCTCGGACCAGGTGGTGCCGTCGGCGTCGGCGGAGAACGACTTGCAGCGTCCGTCGGGGGCGAGCCCGCGGTCCTGGCTGAAGCCGACGAAGGAGTCGGGTGTGGCCATCACCGTGACGCCGCCGGCGATGGCCAGGTCGCACTCGCCGGCCCGCAGCGCGTGGGCGGCCAGGTGCACGGCCACCAGCGAGGACGAGCAGGCGGTGTCCACGGTCACGGCGGGCCCTTCCAGGCCCAGGGTGTAGGCGATCCGCCCGGAGGCGACACTGGCCAGGCTGCCGATGCCCTGGGCCGTGTAGTCGTGGTAGACGAGGCCCGTGAACACGCCGGTGGAACTGCCCTTGAGGGAGGTGGGGGCGATACGGGCCCGTTCCAGCAGTTCCCACGACAGCTCCAGCAGCAGCCTCTGTTGCGGGTCGGTCTCCCTCGCCTCGCGCGGACTGATCCGGAAGAAGTCCGCGTCGAACTCGCCCGCGTCGTGCAGGAAGCCGCCCTGCGCGCAGTACGTCCTGCCGGGCGTGGCCGGCTCCGGGTCGTACAGGCCGTCCACGTCCCAGCCCCGGTTGCGGGGGAACCCGGAGACGGCGTCCGTACCGGAGTCGACCAGGTCCCACAGGTCCTCGGGGCCGCGCACGCCGCCGGGGAACCGGCAGCCCGTCGCGACGACGGCGATGGGTTCGTGCCACCGCTGCTCGGCGTCGCGGAGTCTGCGAGTGGTCTGCCGGAGTTCGGCGGTGGCGCGTCTGAGGTACTCGCGGAGCTTGTCGTCGTTGCCCATGGTCCTCAGCTCCGCAGGTCGTCGATCATCGCGAACAGTTCGTCGTCGGACGCGGAGGTCAGACGGTCGCCCTCGGCCGCCGTGCCGTCGGGCTCCCCGGCAGCCGTTCCGCCGGACTCCGCGGTGGCGTCCCGCCACTCCCGGAGCAGCGCCTCGAGGCGCCCGGTGACCTTGCGGGCCGCGGCCTGCTCCAGCTCGGCACCACTGAGCAGGGCCGCGAGCCGGTCCACCTCGGACAGCACGGGGTCCGCCGGGTCGGTGGCGGCGGTGAGCTGCTCACCGAGGTGGTGCGCCAGCTCCCGCGCGGTGGGGTGGTCGAAGACCAGCGTGGGCGGCAGCCAGCGTCCGCAGGCCGCACTCAGCGCCTTGCGCAGCTCGACGGCGGCCAGCGAGTCGAACCCGAGGTCCTGGAACGGCCGGTCGGGCGCCACGTCCTGCCACGCCCCGTGCCCGAGGACCGCGGCCACGTGCGTTCGGACCAGTTCGAGCAGTGCGTCCGCGCGGGGGCCTTCCGGCAGGCCGGCCAGTCGCTCGCGCAGGCCGTCCCCGGGTGCCGGCATCCTGACGGACGGCCGTTTCCGGGTGGGGGCGGCCGGGTCCACCGGTCCGGGCGCGGGCAACGCCCGGCTCTCGACGCGTGCGGCGGTCAGTACGGGCCGTCCGTCGCCGTCGGAGATCGTCAGCGCGACACCGCCGTCGACGGGTGAGATCCGTACCCGCGCAGTGCGCGCGCCGACGGTCCCGACGGCCACCTCCCTCCACACCACCGGCTGGGTCACCTCGTCCACCGGACGGTCCAGGTGCAGGGCGGCATCGAGGAGCGCCGGATGGAGCGCGAAGTCGGCGCCGCCGTCGTCCTCCTCTGGCAGGGCGACCTCCGCGTACGTCTCCTCGCCGTGCCGCCAGGCAGCCGTGACCGCCTGGAAGAGTGCGCTGTAGCCGTACCCGGCGGAGAGCAGCGCCTCGTAGACCTCCCGCACGTCGACCGGAGTCGCGCCGACGGGCGGCCAGGGCCCGGACACGTCCGCCGGCGGGAGAGCGAGGGGTTCGAGCGTGCCGTACGCGTGCCGGGTCCAGGGCGTGTCCTTGTCGCGGCGGCTGTGGACGGTCACCGGCCGCGCCCCGGACTCGGAATCCGGCGCACCGACGACGACGTGGACGGTGACCGGTCCCTCGTCGAGGCAAAGGCCCGACTCCACGGTCAGCTCGGCGAGCAGCCCGCAGTCCACCCGGCGTCCGGCGGTGAGCGCGAACTCGACGAACCCCGCCGCCGGGAACAGGAGCCGCCCGTGCAGGTCGTGTTCACCCAGCCAGTCCTGCTCGGCCTGCGCCAAGCGTCCGGTGAGCAGGAGCAGATCGGTGCCGGGGACGGACACCTCGGCCGCGAGGACGGGGTGCCCGGTCGTCCCCTGCCCGCTCCGGGCGGGGTCCGTGCCGAGTGACGGGGGCAGCCAGTAGTGGGCGCGCTGGAACGGGTAGGTGGGCAGGTCTTCCAGGTGCCGGCCGGGATGGAGGGTGGTGAAGTCGACGTCGACGCCGCGTGTGTGGAGGGCGCCGAGGGCCGTGAGGAGGGTGTGCGCTTCGTCGCGTTCGCGGCGTTGAGTGGCGGCGGCCGCGTGAGCGGGGCCTTCCACCATGGCGGCCAGGACGGCGTCGGGACCGACCTCCAGGAACGTGTCCACGCCGCCTTCGGTGAGGGTGGCGAGGGCGTCGGCGAAGCGGACGGGCCGGCGGACCTGTCGGACCCAGTAGTGCGGGTCGCACAGCTCGTCGGTCACCCGCTGACCGGTCAAGGTCGAGACCACCGGGATACGTGGAACGGAGTAGTGCAACTGGGAGGCGACCTCGGCGAAGTCGTCCAGCATCGGCTCCATCAGAGCCGAGTGGAACGCGTGACTGACCCGCAGACGGGTCACCTTGTACTGACCCTTCAGCTTCTCGGCCGTCTCCGCGAGAGCGACAGCGGCTCCCGAGATCACGACCGAGGCGGGGCCGTTGACCGCGGCGATCTCCACACCGTCCAGGAGCGCCGCTCGCACGTCGTCCTCACCGGCACGGACGGATGCCATCGCACCACCGACAGGCAGCGCCTGCATCAGCCGGCCTCGCGCCGCCACGAGCCGGGCCACGTCCTTCAGGTTCAGCACGCCGGCCACATGGGCGGCGGCCAGCTCGCCGATCGAATGCCCGGCGACGAAGTCGGGCTTCAGCCCGGCCGACTCCAGCAGCCGGAACAGCGCGACCTCGAACGCGAACAGCGCGGGCTGCGCCCACCCCGTCCCGTCGACGAGCTCGGGATCCTCGCCCCAGACGACCTCACGCAGGGGCCGCTCCAGATACGCGTCCAGCGCGGCGGCGACCTCGTCGAAGGCGGCGGCGAACACCGGGAAACGGGCCGCCAGTTCGCGCCCCATGCCCAGCCGTTGGGCTCCCTGCCCGGTGAACAGGAAGGCGAGCCGGCCGGTCGCCGCAGGTACTCCCCCGGCGTCACCCAAACCGCGCAGCAGTTCCTCGCGGTCAGCCCCCACGACCACGGTCCGGTGCTCGAACTGCGTCCGTGCGGCCAGCGACCAGGCAACGTCCACAGGCCGCAGCTCCTCGTGTTCCGCCACGTAGGACCGGAGCTGATCGGCGTAGGCGGTCAGCGCCTCGGAGGTCTTACCGGACACGACCCACGCCACGGGCGCCACGTCATCTCCGGAAGCCGGCGCCTCGACCGCGGGCGGCTCCTCCACGATCACGTGCGCGTTCGTCCCACTGATTCCGAACGACGACACACCGGCCCGACGCGGACGGCCCTCACCAGCCCACTCCCTGGCCTCCGTGAGCAGTTCGACCGCGCCCGCGGACCAGTCCACCTGCGAAGACGGCTCATCCACATGCAACGTCCGCGGCACCACCCCGTGCCGCATCGCCAGCACCATCTTCATGATCCCGGCGACACCCGCAGCAGCCTGCGTATGCCCGATGTTCGACTTGACGGAGCCCAACCACAGGGGGTGCCCCTCGGGGCGGTCCTGCCCGTACGTCGCCAGCAACGCCTGCGCCTCGATCGGGTCGCCCAGCGTCGTGCCGGTCCCGTGCCCCTCGACCACGTCCACATCAGCGGCCGACAACCCCGCCGACGCCAGCGCCTGACGGATCACCCGCTCCTGCGACGGCCCGTTCGGCGCCGTCAGCCCGTTCGACGCACCGTCCTGATTCACCGCCGAACCCCGCACCACCGCCAGCACCGGATGCCCGTTGCGCCGCGCATCCGACAGCCGCTCCAGCAGCACCACGCCCGCGCCCTCGGAGAACCCGGTCCCGTCCGCCGTCGCGGCGAACGAGCGGCAACGGCCGTCCGGCGAAAGACCGCGCTGCCTGCTGAACTCCAGCAGCACCTCGGGTGTGGCCATCACGGTCGCGCCGCCGGCCAGGGCCAGCGAACACTCGCCGTTGCGCAGCGCCTGCGCCGCCAGGTGTACGGCCACGAGCGAGGAGGAGCAGGCCGTGTCGACCGTGACCGCGGGGCCCTCCAGGCCGAACGTGTACGCCACCCGGCCCGAGGCGATCGCGCCGGCCGCCGAGCTGTGGGGGTAGTCGTGATACATCAGGCCCGCGAAGACGCCGGTGGCGGTGCCGCGCAGCGTGCGCGGGTCGATGCCGGCCCGCTCCAGCGCCTCCCACGACGTCTCCAACAGCAACCGCTGCTGCGGGTCCATGGCCAGCGCCTCGTTGGGGCTGATCCCGAAGAAGTCCGCGTCGAACTCGGCGGCGTCGTGCAGGAATCCGCCCGACCGCGCATAGCTGCGTCCGGCGACGCCCGGTTCGGGATGGTAGAGGGCGTCCACGTCCCAGCCCCGGCCGGACGGGAAGTCCGTCACCGCGTCCACCCCGGACTCGACCAGCCGCCACAACTCCTCCGGCGACGACACCCCGCCCGGGAAACGGCACGCCATCCCCACGATCGCCACCGGCTCGTCATCCACCCGCGCCGACGCGGCGGCCGCCGTACGGCGGTTCGTGGTGCCCAGCATCTGGCTGCGCAGGTGGTCGGCGACCGCGGTGGCGGTCGGGTGGTCGAACACCAGGGTCGCGGGGAGCCGTAGGCCGGTGGCGGTGTTGAGCCGGTTCCGCAGTTCGACGGCCGTCAGCGAGTCGAAGCCGAGTTCCTTGAACGCGCGGTCGGGTGCGATGCCCTCGGTGCTCGTGTGGCCGAGGACGTCCGCGACCTCCCGGCGCACCACTTCCAGCAGCATCGGGCGGCGCTGTTCGTCGGGCAGCCGGGCGAGCCGGTCGGCGAGCGTGGCACCGGTCGCGGCGCTCGCGGCCTGCCGGCGCGCCACTCTCACCAGGGAGCTCAGCACGGCGGGCAGCGTGCCGGACTCGGCCCGCGCCCTCAGTCCGGCGGGCTCCAGCTTCATCAGGACCGGCACCCGCGCGCCGGAGGCGAGGGCCGCGTCGAACAGCGCGAGCCCGTCCGCCTCGGGCAGCACGCCGAAGCCCTGCCGTCGCAGGCGGCGCCGGGCCGTCTCGTCGAGGTGGCCGGTCATCCCGGTGTCCAGGGACCACATGCCCCACACCAGCGACTGACCCGGCAGTCCAGCCGCCCGGCGGTGGTCCGCAAGGGCGTCGAGGAACGTGTTGGCGGCCGCGTACGTGCCCTGCCCTCCCGGGGCGACCGTGCCGGCCGCCGAGGAGAACACGCAGAAGAAGGCCAGGTCGTGGTCGCGGGTGAGTTCGTGCAGGTGCCAGGCGGCGTCGGCCTTCGCCCGCAACACACGGTCCAGCCGCTCCGCGCTCAACGACGCCACCACACCGTCGTCCAGCACACCCGCCGCATGCACCACACCCGTCAACGGATGATCGGCCGGAATCCCCGCCAGCACCCCAGACAGCGCAGCCCGGTCCGACACGTCACACGCCACCACCGAGACCTCGGCACCCAACCCCTCCAGCCCGGCCACCAACTCCCCCGCCCCCGCAGCACCCACACCCCGGCGACCGGCCAACACCAGCCGCCGCACCCCATGCACCGCCACCAGATGCCGCGCCACCAACCCGCCGAGACCACCCGTCCCACCCGTCACCAGCACCGTGCCGTCAGGGTCGGGGGTGGGCACGGCAGCGGGGGTCAGCGGTGTCTTCCGCAGCCGGGGGGCGAGGGCGGTGCCGGCACGCAGGGCCAGTTCCGGTTCGCCTGTCGACGCGGCGGCCGCGAGGACGCGGGCGGAGTCGGGGTGGTCGTCGGTGTCGACGAGGACGAACCGATCCGGGTTCTCCGCGACGGCCGCGCGGACCAGTCCCCACACAGGGGCGACCACCACATCGGCGGGATGTTCGTCGCCGGGTGCAAAGACGGCTCGCCGGGTCAGCACGACCAGCTTCGACGTGGCGAAGCGCTCGTCGGTCAGCCACTCCTGGAGGACGGTCAGCGCCCGGTACGCCGACTCGTGCGCGGCCTGCGTCACGTCCTGGTGTGCGGCTCGGTCCACCGTCCAGAGCACGGTGTCGGGCGCGGTCGTCGTGTCGTCCCGTGTCGCCCGCACCGCGTCGAGGTCGGCGAGGGTCTGACCGTGGTCCGGTGCGTCCGCCGGGACCGGCACCCACTCCAGCGCCAGCGGCTCCACCGTCGGGGCGGCTTGTCCTGCGGCCAGCTGGTCGGGAGCCACCGGCAGCGCCGACAGTCCGGCCAGTGACAGCACGGGACGGCCCGTGGTGTCGGTGGCGTCCAGCCGGTCGCCCCGGTCGCCTGCGGCGATGCGGACGCGCAGGGCGCTCGCGCCGACCGCGTGCAGGCGCAGGTCGGTCCACTCGAAGGGGAGAAGTGCGGGTGCGTCGGGGTCGCCGAGCGCCCCGGGGTGCAGGCAGGCGTCGAGGAGGGCGGGGTGCAGGAGGTAGCGGTCGGCGTCCGCCCGTATCCCGTCGGGGAGTTCCGCTTCCGCGAAGATCTCGTCCCCGCGCCGCCACATCGCGGTGACGCCCTGGAACGCCGGGCCGTACCCGTATCCGCGGTCCGCCAGCGCGGTGTACCCGTCCGTGACGTCCATGGGGGTGGCCTCGGCCGGTGGCCACTGGTCGAGGTCGGCCTCGGCCTTCGGGGCACCGGTGTCGGTGAGCACGCCTTCGGCGTGCAGTGTCCAGGGCCCGGTGTCCTCGGACACCCCGGAGTGCACGGTGAAGGGCCGTGCGCCGGAGTCGTCCGCGTCGCCGACGGCGACCTGGACGGCGACTCCGCCGTCCTGCGGCAGCACGAGCGGGGCCCGCAGCGTCAACTGCGCGACCGTGGGGCAGTCCAGTTGCTCGCCGGCGCACAGGGCCAGCTCGACGAGCAGGGCGCCTGGTGCGACGGTCGCGCCGTACACCTCGTGGTCGGCGAGCCAGGGCTGGTCCTGGACGGAGATCCGGCCCGTGAACAGGGTGCCGCCGGTGGACGCCTGCTCGACGGCGGCGGACAGCAGGGGGTGGTCGACGGTCCGCTGTCCGGCGGCGGCCCGCTGCGGGGCTCTGGCACCGGCCGGGTCCTTCCAGTAGCGCTTGCGCTGGAAGGCGTAGGTGGGGAGGTCGACGGTCCGCGCGCCCGGCAGGAAGGACGTCCAGTCCACGGGGACGCCCCGTACGTGGGCCTCGGCCAGCGACAGGGCGAAGCGGTCGAGGCCGCCGGCGTCGCGGCGCAGGGAGCCGAGGGCGGCCGCGTCGGTGTCGGCGGCTTCGCAGCTGTCCTGGACGGAGCTGGTGAGGACGGGGTGGGCGCTCGTCTCCACGAAGACGCGGAAGCCGTCGGTCAGCAGGGCCTGGGTGGCTTCGGCGAAGCGGACGGTGCCGCGCAGGTTCCGGTACCAGTAGTCGGCGGTCAGCTCCGTCGTGTCCAGTGGGGCGCCGGTGACGGTGGAGTAGAACGCGACGTCCGCCGCGGTCGGGTTCACCGGGGCCAGGGCTTCCAGCAGGGCGTCCCGCAGTGTCTCGACGTACGGGGAGTGCGAGGCGTAGTCCACCGCGATGCGGCGTGCCGGGACTCCCTCGGAGGTCAGTTCCGCGAACAGTTCGTCCAGGGCGGTGATCTCGCCGCTGACGACGACGAAGGAGGGCCCGTTGACCGCGGCGAGCTGGAGACGGCCCGTCCAGGGGGTCAGGCGTGGGGTGACGTCCTTCGGGGAGAGGGGCACGGAGAGCATGCCGCCGAGGCCGGCGAGTTCGGCGCGGATGAGTTTGCTGCGCAGGGCCACGACGCGTGCGCCGTCCTCCAGGGACAGCGCGCCGGCGACGCAGGCCGCGGCGATCTCGCCCTGCGAGTGGCCGACGACGGCCGCGGGCCGTACGCCGTACGACTCCCAGAGCGCGGCCAGCGACACCATCACCGCCCACAGCAGGGGTTGCACGACGTCGACGCGGTCCCACAGCGGGGACCCGGTGTCGCGGAGCACGTCGAGGAGGTCCTGCTCCATGAACGGCTCGAGTGTGGTCGCGCACTGGTTCATGCGGTCGGCGAAGGCCGGTGCGGTGTCGAGGAGTTCGACGGCCATGCCGCGCCACTGCGAGCCCTGTCCGGGGAAGACGAACGCCACCCGCGGGTCGGGCAGCGCGGTGCCGGTGACGGCGGTGGCCGTCGTGTCGTCGGGGCGTTCGCCCGTGGCCAGGAGGCGCAGCCCGGCGAGGAGTCCGGGGGTATCGGTGCCGAGGACGACGGCCCGGTGTCCGAGGAGGGCGCGGGTGGTGAGCAGGGAGTGCCCGATGTCGGCGGCGCTGCCGGCGCCGGGGCCGTCGGTCACGTGGGCGGCGAGGCGTTCCGCCTGTCCGCGCAGCGCCGCCCGGCCTCGGCCGGACAGTGCCCAGGGGATCACCGTCGGGCCCGGGCCGGGCCCTGCCTGCGCCGCACTCATGCCGTGTTGCGGGTCGGCCGGTCCGACGCGCCGTACGGGAGCAGGTCGCCGAACTCCGGGAACTGGGCGATGGCCTCCTCGGAGGTGAGCGCGGGCTTGCGGGGTCCGCGCAGCACGGCCAGCAGGAAGGCCGGGGACATCATCGCGGTCATGGGCTTGACCAGGGAGGCCACGCTGAAGACGGCGTTGATGACGTGCGGGTCGCGGCAGCCGGTGCGGGCGACGCGGGCCGCCATGCGGTCGGCGAGGGCGCCGCCCTGGAGGCGCACGTTGGCGCGGACGCCGGGCAGGCCCTGGTCGGTGTTGACGGCGAGCCGCCAGGCGCCGCCGTTGATGCGGGCGATGCCGGCCTGGACGCGCCGGGTGAGCTTGGGCCGCAGGCCGCCGTCGGCGAGTTCGTCGCGCAGCAGGCGGGCGCACTGGGCGGCGACGGACATGCCGGTGCCGTGCACGGGGTTGAGTGCGGACGCGGCGTCGCCGATGACGACGAAGCCGTCGGGCAGCGGCAGTTTCTCGTAGCGGCGCCGGCGGTCGGGGATGTTGCGGTAGGTGCGGATCGGGCCGGACGGGGTGGCCTGGGCGATGAGGTCGGCGATGATCGGGTGGTGCCGCTCGCGGGCGAACCGTGCGAAGCCCTCCTCGTCGTTGGGGGGTTCGCCGCCTCGGCTGCCGAACAGGCTGAGGATCCAGCGGCCTTCCTCCATGGGCAGCAGTCCGGCGCCCTGGCCGGGTTCACCGGTGCCGGGGGTCATCTGGATCATCACGCCGGGGAAGTCGTCCTTGGTGCCGGGCGGTGCCTCGAACCACCGGCTCACGTAGGTGACGCCGGCGTCGACGACGTCCTCGCGGACCTCGGGCAGTCCGAGCGCGGTGAGCCAGGCGGGGGCGTGGGAGCCGCGGCCTGTGGCGTCGACGACGAGGTCGGCGTCGAGTCGTTCCTCCCCGTCGGGGGTCTCGGTGAGGACACCGGTCACGCGGGTGGCGCCGCCGGTCAGGCCGAGGACCTTCGTGGCCTCGCGGACGGCGATCCGGTCGTGGCCGAGCACCTGGCGTCGGACGATGTGGTCGAGCAGGTCCCGGCTGCACAGCAGCAGGTAGGCGTCGGTGTCGAGGCGTTCCATCCAGCCTTCGGGACCGCGGGCCAGGGCGCCGGAGGGCAGGCCGCGCTTCTTGGCGCCGGCGGCGTACAGCTCGTCGACAGTGCCGGGGAGCAGTTCGTCGATGGCTTCGACGCCGCCGCGCATGAGGATGTGGCTGTGGTGGCCCTGCGGGAGGCCGCGGCGGGGTTCGGGGGTGTCGGGGAAGGTGTCGCGTTCTAGTACGACGACCTCGTCGACGGTGCCGGTGAGGGCGGCGGCGGCCAGCATGCCGGCGAGTCCGCCGCCGAGGACGAGTGCGCGGCTCACTGGTCGACCCCCGAGATGGCGAGGAACAGTTTCATCCGTCGTTCGGCGAGGTCGGGGTCGGGGAAGGCGCCCGCCTCGTCGGCCAGCCGGTAGGCGGTGGCCAGGTGGGGCACCGAGCGGGCGGACTGTTCTCCCCACACCATCCGGAAGTGCGGGGCGTGTCCGGACAGCCAGGCGAGGAACGTCACTCCGGTGCGGAAGAAGTAGATGCTGCGTCCTTCGCCGCTGAACAGGTGCCGGTTCAACGGCAGGGTGGATTCGAGGAGTTCGGTGGCCCGGGTGTCGTCACCGTCGTCGAGTGCGCGGAACGCCTGGGCGGCGAGCGGGATCACGGGGTCGAAGACGGGGGTGAGTCCGTGGCTGTGGCCCTTGTCGTCGCCGACGAACATGCGCGCGTAGTCGGTGGTGTCGCTGGTGTAGAACTTGACGCCGTCGGGCAGTTTGGCGCGCCAGGCGATCTGGCGGTCCAGGTCGGCTGGGCCGATCTTGACGCCGTCGATCTTGCCGGGGTGGTCGCGGACGATGTCCAGGAGGGCGTCGTAGGCGGGTTCGGGTTCCTCCGGACCCCAGTACTCGGTGTTGCGGGGGTCCCATTCGGAGGTGATCCAGTGCAGGATGACGGGCCGGCTGGACTGGCGGATGAGGGCGCCGTACACCTCGGCGAAGTCGTCGTGGCCGCGTGCGGCGACGGTGAGGTGGGGGCTGCACATGATGACGGGCTGGGCGCCCGCCTCCTCGACGACGGCCAGCTGTTCCTCGTAGGCGGCCTGTACGTCCTTGAGGGTGCAGGGTTCGAAGGGCTCGATCTGGTCGGTGAGGACGGCGGCGGCCATCCGTCCGCCGACGGCCCTGGCTTCGGCGCCGCAGCGGCGGATCAGTTCGGCGGCCAGCGGCCAGTCGACGCCCATGCCGCGGTGTGCGGTGTCCATGCCTTCGCACAGGGTGAAGCCGTACGACCACAGGTGCCGGCGGAAGGCGAGGGTGGCGTCCCAGTCCAGCTTCTGCGGCGGCGGGGTGGGGCCGACCGGGCCGAGCGGTTCGTTGTCCGCGAGCGGGTCGGCGAGGACGTGGGCCGTCGCCAGCATCGACCGGGTCCGGAAGGGCGTGGGGTCGGCCGGGTGTGTGGGGGCGGTGTGGTCCGGCTCGTAGGTGGTGAGGGAGCCGTCCGCCTCGGGAAGCTTGATCATCTCTGCTCCGAACCCCGTTCCGGGTAGGTCTCATGGAGCGGCGGAGCTCGCGGTGGAGCTCACGCGGCTCAGACGTCGTTGACGGAAATCGCGTTGACCGGGCAGTTCGCGGCGGCGGTCAGCGCGGCGGCGCGCAGTGCCTCGTCCGGTTCCTCGACGAGCAGGAGGACCCGGCCGTCGGGGTGCTGGTCGAAGACTCCCTGGGCGTGGAAGACGCAGGCGCCCGATCCCACGCAGGTCTCGCGGTCGGTCGTGATCCGCATCGTCCCCACCGGGTGTCACCAGGTGACGGGCAGTTCGTGCAGCCCGTAGGCGTGGGCGTCGAACATGTAGGGCAGTTCGTCGGCGGGGGCGGCGAGGCGCAGGTCCGGGATCCGGCTGAAGAGCGTCCCGAACACGACTTCGAGCTGCATGCGGGCGAGGTTGGCGCCGGGGCACATGTGGTTGCCGTAGCTGAACGCCATGTGGCCTTCGGCGTCGCGGTGGATGTCGAAGCGGTGGGGGTCGGGGTACCGGGAGGGGTCCCAGTTGGCGGCGCCGTTGAGGGCGAGGACGCCTTCTCCCTCCCGGACGATCTCGCCGCCCGCCAGTTCGATGTCCTTCGTGGCGACGCGGACGGTGGCCGAGTCGAGGATGCTGAGGAAGCGCAGGAGTTCCTCGATGGCGCCGGGCAGGAGCGACGGGTCGCGGCGTACCTCGGCCAGCTGCTCGGGGTGTTCGAGGAACACGAGGGTGCCGAGCGAGATGATGTTGGCCGTGGTGTCGGAGCCGGCGATGACGAGCAGCCGGGCGATGGCCACCAGGTCGTCGTGTTCGAGGGTGGGTTCCTCGGGCAGTTTGGCGGCGATGCGGCTGAGCAGGTCCTCGCCGGGGGTGTGGGTCTTCTCGGTGATCAGCTCGTCGAGGAACTCGTCCATCTGCGCGATCGCGCCGGCGACGGCCTCCATGCTGGAGTCGCGGCCGGTGGTGGTCTCGGCGTAGTCGCGGAAGTAGCCGATGTGTTCGGGGTCGGCGCCGAGCATCTCGCAGAACTGGAGGGACGGTACCGGCACGGCGAGTTCGGCGACCAGGTCGACGGGGCCGTCCTTGGCCAGCATGTCGTCGATGCGGGCGTCGACGATCGCCTGGGTGCGCGGCCTGAGCTCGGCGATCCGCTTGGCGGTGAACTCGGGGATCACCAGGCGGCGGCGCACGGTGTGCTCCGGCGGGTCCATGGCGGCGAACGGGAACGCGATGTAGGGCAGCATCTCCTCCGGCACCTGGAACTGGTGCGGGTAGCCGGGGTTGCGCGCGTCGGAGCTCATCGACGGGTCGCCCAGCACCTGCCGTACGTCGGCGTAGCGGGTCAGTGCCCAGGCGGGCTTGCCGGTCATGCGGTTGATCACCTTGGCGACCGGCTCGTCGGCGCGCATCGCCTCGTATTCCTGCGGAATCGAGAGCGGGCACTTCCTGCGGTCGAGCGGGAACACCGGGAGTAACCCGGTGGCAGTGCCGCGCTCGGCGTTCTCGGTCATCGCCTGGAGTCCTCTCGTCGATCGTGGCTCGATCCAAGCGCGCACCGTCGGGCCGGGGAGCCGGGAGACCCCCCTAAGGTCGCCGCGCGACCCCTAGCGGCGCCCGGTCGGCGGGCTGGGGTCGCCCCTAGACCGTGCATGCCCCGGGTCCCGCGCGGTGACGTATGGTCCTTGTACGGCGGGTGATGTCCCGCCCGGCCTCGGGGGCGTTGCCCGCGCACAGCCGCCGGTCTCTTCCGGCGCCGGCACCCACGACGGCTCCAGGGGCACGGCGTTCGGGCAGGTCAGCAGGGGTGTCGTCGGATGTCCGGCGGCGTAGCCCCGTTCGGTGCGGACGGGGCACCGCTTAGACTGATCCGCAGGACGACCGGTTCTGCCCCCGGCAGGATCTCTTGAAGGAAGTGAGTCGATGGACGCAAGCGGGGAACCGACCCTGCCGAGCTACCTCGGCCAGGCGTGGGGGCTGCGGGAGAGGCCGACCAAGGGTCCGAAGCGCGGTCTGAGCCTCGCGCGCATCGTCGACGCCGCCGTGGCCATCGCCGCCTCGGAGGGCCTGTCGGCTGTCTCGATGAGCCGTGTCGCGGCGGATCTGGGTGCGTCGACGATGGCGCTGTACCGGTATCTCGCCTCGAAGGACGAGCTGCTGGTGCTGATGATGGACGCGATCTATCAGACCCCTCCCTCGCTTCCCGAGACGCCGGACGAGGGGTGGCGCGCTGGTCTGTCGCGGTGGGCGTGGGAGCAGCACACCATCCTGCGCAAGCACACGTGGGCGCTGCGCATCCCGATCACCGGTCCGCCGGTGACGCCCAACCAGATCATCTGGCTGGAGCGGGGTCTGAGCTGCCTGGGCGACACGCCGCTGTCCGAGGGCGACAAGCTGTCCGTGATCATGCTGCTGAGCGGTTACACGCGCAGCGAGGCGACGGTCTCCGCGGACGTCGAGGCGACGTTCATGGCGAAGGCGCCGGACGAGCTTGCGGCGATGGCGTCGTACGGGCAGCTGGTGCGCCGGCTGGTGGGGCCCGACCGTTTCCCGGCGCTGAACAAGGTGATCGCCGCGGGTGTGCTGGACGCGCCGGCGGGCCCGGACGACGAGTTCGTCTTCGGTCTGGAGCGCATCCTCGACGGCGTCGGCGCCCTGATCGACCAGACGCGGGACTGACGGCTTCCGCACCTCCTCCACTGCTGCGCCGCGCACCCCGGAGTCGGCCCGACTCCGCCGGGTGCGCGGCTTTTTGACGTTCCGTCACATGCCTCCCACAGCACCCGTACGGGGTTCTTGACGGTCGTTTCCGGTACTGCGTAGCCTATACGCGTGCGCCGTACGCAGAAGCGTGGCGCCCATCAGGCACGGCATGCGCCGGCGGCCGGAGCGACCGGCCGCGGCCGGCGTGTGCGTCATCTCCGCCCAGGTGGTGGGCGGGCCCCTGGACAGCTGTGGCTCCCGGCGCGCCGGGGACGAAAGGTACGTCATCATGAGTGATTCCCCCGGCCTTCTCGCGAGGGTCCCCAGTGGCCGCGGCACCAAGTGGCTTGTCTTAGTGGGCTGGCTGCTCCTGGCCGGCCTGCTCACGCCGCTGTTCGGCGGCCTGGAGGACTACGAGGACCGCAGCCCCTCGGGCTCCCTCCCCCGCGGCGCCGAATCCACCGCCGTCATGATGGAGTTGGAGAAGTACAGCGAGGCGCTGGAGCAGGCCCCCGCGGTCGTCGTCTACACCCGCGAGGGCGGCATCCGGGCGGCGGACCGGAAGAAGGCCGAGGCCGACCGCGCCACGTTCGCGAAGCTGGCCGACGGCGGTGGGAGCGTCGCCGCGCCCGTGACGTCCCGGGACGGCAAGGCGCTGATGACGGTCGTCCCGCTGACCCGCGACGACGTCGAGATCGACTTCGCGGTCAAGGAGATGCGCGAGAGGGCGGAGGAGGGCGCCCCCGCCGGTCTGGGTGTGGCGGTCGCCGGCCCCGCGGGCCTGCTGAACGACTACACGCAGGCCTTCGAGAACCTCGACGTCAACCTGATGATCATGACCAGTTCGGTCGTCATCGTCCTGCTGCTGCTCATCTACCGCAGCCCGTTCCTGTGGCTGCTGCCGCTGCTGTCGGTCGGTTTCGCCGCCGTCCTCACGCAGGGTGTCGCGTACCTCCTGGCCAAGCACGCGGGTCTGCCGGTGAACCCGGCCAGTTCCAGCCTGCTGATGATCCTGCTGTTCGGAGTCGGGACGGACTACGCGCTGCTCCTCATCGCCCGCTACCGCGAGGAGTTGCGGCGCCACGAGGACCGGCACACGGCCATGGGGGTCGCGCTGCGGCGTTCGGGCCCCGCGATCCTGGCGTCCGCCGGCACCGTGGTGGTCGGTCTGGTCTGTCTGGCCCTGGCGGACATGCAGAGCTCCCGCAGCCTCGGGCTGGTCGGTGCCACCGGTGTGCTGTGCGCCTACGTCGCCATGGTGACGATCCTGCCGGCGCTGCTCGTGCTGACCGGCCGCTGGGTGTTCTGGCCGTTCGTGCCGCGGCTGGGTCAGGCCGAGCGGTCCGCGACGGGCGCGTGGGCCCGCGTCGGTGACGTCGTCGGGCGCCGTCCCCGCCTGGTGTGGCTGGGTTCGCTGGCCGTGATCGTCGCCCTGGGTGTCAGCGCGCTCGGCATGAACCTGGGGCTGAGCAAGTCCGAGGTGTTCCAGACGAAGCCGGAGTCCGTCACCGGCCAGGAGCAGCTGGCCCGCCACTTCCCGTCCGGTGCCTCCGACCCCGCCGTGGTGGTCGCGGACGCGGGCGCCGAGAACGCCGTCGTCGCGGCGGTGGAGAAGGTCGACGGGGTGCAGGTCGGGGAACGGTCGCCGAGCCCCGACGGGAAGCGGGTGACGATCGACGTCGTCCTCGAGGACGCACCCGACAGCGACGCGGCCATGGACACCATCGAGGACGTCCGGTCGGCCGTCCACGCGGTGCCCGGTGCGCGGGCGCTGGTCGGCGGCACCACGGCGGAGACCCTCGACATCGACCGCGCGCAGGGCCGTGACCTGCGGGTCGTCATCCCGGTCGTCCTCGCGGTGATCCTGCTGTTCCTGGTGATCCTCCTCCGGGCGCTCGTCGCGCCGCTGATCCTGCTGTCGACCGTCGTGGCGTCCTACTTCGCCGCGCTCGGGGCGTCCGGGATGCTGTTCGAGCACGTCTTCGGGCACGCGGGGGTCGCCTGGCAGCTCCCGCTCGTCGGCTTCGTGTTCCTCGCGGCGCTCGGCGTCGACTACAACATCTTCCTGATGACCCGGGTCCGCGAGGAGGCCCAGCTCCACGGGCACGCCGAGGGCGTCCGGCGCGGTCTGTCGGTGACCGGAAGCGTCATCACCTCGGCGGCGGTCGTCCTCGCCGCCACGTTCGCGGTGTTCACCTCGATGCCGGTCATCGACATGGTCCAGCTCGGTGTGGTCGTCGCGGTCGGCGTCCTGCTCGACGCCTTCCTCGTCCGCACGCTGCTGGTGCCGGCGCTGTCCCTGGACGTCGGCCGGGCGAGCTGGTGGCCGGGCAGGCTGTACCGGGGGCTCGGCGAGACCCCCGGGCCCGCCTCGGCCGCGGAACGCCCCCGGGCGGACGCCACGGTGGCACCCTGACCCGACCCGCACGCCGCATACGACGTACACACCGGGCCCCCGGACGCGGAACTCGCGCCGGGGGCCCGGTGCGTGCGCCCCGCCGGGGATCCGTTGCCGGGGCCATGCAGCCGGTTCCGGTTAGGGGGCGGAAGGGGGACCGCCGCGCCCCCGCGGTGGCTACGGTCGGCCCGGGATGCGCCGGCCCCCGCCCGCCGCGTCGGTCGCCGCGCACACCGTGCCGGGCCGCCGGACGGCGTCGGGCCGGCGGTGGGACCGACACGCTGATCGCAGGAGGCGGCATGACCGACACCGGCACCGGGCTCTACCTGGAGCTGCTGAAGAAGGTGCTCACCAACCGGATTCAGATGGACACCCCCGCGGACTGGCCGGCCGGGTCCGGCGCGGACGGGGAGGAGGCCCGGCCGGCCGCGTTCAGCGCGCACACCATGGTGAGCCCCGAGAGCCTCGACAACGTGCAGTACTGCGTCGAGACCGCCCTCGCCGACGGCGTGCCCGGCGACCTCATCGAGACCGGCGTGTGGCGCGGCGGCATCTGTGTGCTGATGCGCGCCATCCTCAAGGCGCACGGGGTGAAGGACCGCCGGGTGTGGGTCGCCGACTCCTTCGAGGGCGTCCCGGAGGCAGGCGACGGCAGCCATCCCCTGGACCAGGAGATGGCCCTGCACAACCTCAACACGGTGCTCAGCGTCCCGGCGGACGCGGTCCGGGCGGTGTTCGCGTCCTACGGCCTGCTGGACGACCAGGTCGAGTTCCTGGAGGGCTGGTTCAACGAGACCCTGCCGGCCGCGCCCATCGAGTCGCTGGCGGTGCTGCGGCTGGACGGGGACCTGTACGTCTCGACGATGGACTCGCTGTCGGCGCTCTACCCCAAGCTGTCACCGGGCGGCTTCGTCATCATCGACGACTACAACATGGCGCCGTGCCGGGCCGCGGTGCACGAGTACCGCGACGCGCACGGCATCAAGGAGGAGATCATGGCGGCCGACTCCGTCGGCGTCTGGTGGCGCAAGGAGTCCTGAGCCGAGCGCCCCGGAGACACACGGAAAGGCGGCCTCCACGACACCGGTCGTGGAGGCCGCCTCCGGCCGTGCGGCCCGGGGGAGGAGCCGCCGGCAGGTCAGTCGGCCCGCCTCTGGAAGAAGACGCCGGCCAGTACGACGGAGACCAGCAGGATGCCGCCGGACCACACGAGCCCGATCCAGGCGTGGTCGCCGACCGGACGGTCGAGCAGGAAGCCGCGCACGCTCTCGATGATGGCGGTGGACGGCTGGTGCTCGGCCACCCCCTGCAACCAGCTCGGCAGCGTCTTGATCGGCACGAAGGCACTGCTGACGTAGGGCAGGAACATCATCACGAAGGCGAAACTCGCGGCCGCGTCCGTCGACTTGGTGAGCAGGCCGACGACCGCCGCCAGCCAGGACATCGCGAGGATGAACGCCACCAGCACACCTGCGGCGGCGAGCCACTGGAGCGCGTCCGCCTTGGGACGGAACCCGATCAGCAGGGCGACGCCGATCACCACGAAGGTGGAGGTGATGTTCTTGATGATGCTGGCCATGACGTGGCCGCCGAGCATGGCGGCACCGCCGACGTCCATCGACCGGAACCGGTCGACGATGCCGGTACTCATGTCGTTGGCGACACCGACGCCGGTCTGGGCGGCGCCCCAGACCGTGCACAGCAGGAGCACGCCGGGTGCCACGTAGGTGACGTAGTCGCCACCCGTCTGGATCGCCCCGCCGAAGAGGTAGACGAACAGCACCATCATCATGATCGGCAGCATCAGGGACATGATCAGCGCGTCGACGTCACGTCTCGTCAGACGGGTGCACCGGCCGATCATCGTCAGCAGGCTCGACACCGTGCCCACGGAACGCGGTTTCGCGGTCAGCGCGATGCTCTCAGACACCGGCGGTCTCCTTCGCTTCGTCCGCCTCCGCCTGCGCGGTGCGGCCGGTCAGCGCCAGGAACACGTCGTCCAGGGTGGCGCTGTGGACGTTGAACTTCGCGACGCGGTCGCCGTCGGGGTCGACCTCGTCGAGCAGGGCCCGGACCCGCTGCGCGGAACCGTCCGTGGCGACGCCGATGGTCAGCAGGCCGGCGTCCTTGGTGGACGCCCGCTCCCCCAGCAGCGCCAGCACGGTGTCGAACGCGGCCCGGTCGGCGAGTTCGAGGTCCAGGCGCTGCCCGGAGACCCGTTCCTTGAGCTCGTCCGGGGTGCCCTCGGCGACCACCTTGCCGCCGTCGAGGAGGGCGATGCGGTCCGCGAGGCGGTCCGCCTCCTCCAGGTACTGGGTGGTGAGGAACACGGTGAGACCGCCCTCGGCGAGCGCGGCGACGACTCCCCACAGCGCCTGCCGGCTGCGCGGGTCGAGACCGGTGGTCGGCTCGTCGAGGAACACCACCGACGGCGAACTGACCAGGCTGGCCGCGAGGTCGAGGCGGCGGGCCATACCGCCGGAGTAGGTGCTGAGCTTGCGCCCGCCCGCCTCCGTCAGGTCGAACCGCTCGAGCAGGTACCGCGCGCGCTCGTGCGCCTCGGCGCGGGACAGGCCCGACAGACGGGCCATCATGTAGAGGTTCTCCGCGCCGGTCTGGTTCTTGTCGATCGCCGCCTGCTGCCCCGTCAGCGTGATCCGCTGGCGGACCTTGCGCCGCTCCCTGGTGACGTCGTAACCGGCGACTTTCGCCTCTCCGGCGTCGAGGGAGGTGAGAGTCGACAGAATGCGGACTGTGGTCGTCTTTCCCGATCCGTTCGGCCCGAGCAGGGCGAATACGCTGCCTTTCCGCACGCTCAGGTCGACGCCCTGAAGCACCTGTACTTTTCCGTAGGATTTCCGTAGTCCACGGGCCTCGACAGCCATTTCGTGGGTCATTCGCCGTTGCACCTCTCACCGTCCGGAGAGCATGTCCGCAGCATCTTGAAGGCGATCTGCGTGTACCGTACGCTATTGAGCGTATCCCATACACAGTCCGATGTCCACCCGCCTTGTGAGCTGCGCGGATGCCCAACTCGCGGCGGTCGTGGAGGACTTCGCGTGCGAGGGGTCGACGACTTGGAGGGCAGGCGTGCCGTTGCACCGGGAGCAGGGTGTCGAGGTCGCGGTGAATCCGGACGGCTGGCTCGTACTGTGCAATCTGAGAACGGAACAGGAGTTCTTCTACCCACCGCCGTTCACGGTGGCCTGGATCGCGTTGCAGCGCTGGGGCGGGGATCCGCATCTCGCCATCGACGAAATCGCCGAGATGTGGCAGGAGGACGCGTCGGACACATTGGACGCGGTGCAGAAATGGCTGGACGAACTGCGGGAGGCGCAACTGGTCCGTGACGACCGCCCTTAGCGCGCCTCCCTCGTTCCGGCCGCGACGCGGCCGGAGCAACGGCTCGTCAGGGACGCGCGATCCGCTGCCGTATCAGCTCCACCACGTCCGTGGCGTGCCGGTTGAGGTAGAAGTGGCCGCCGGCGAACACCCGCAGCTCGAACGGCCCGGTCGTGTGCTCCCGCCACGCCTCGGCCTCCGCCACGGTGACCTGGGGATCGGCGTCCCCGGTGAGCGCGACCACCGGGCACCGCAGAGGGGCGCCCGGGCGGTAGCGGTAGGTCTCCGCGGCCTTGTAGTCGCTGCGCAGCGCGGGCAGGATCATGCGGACCAGCTCCGGGTCCTGGAGCATCGCCGGTTCCGTCCCCTCCATCTTCACGATCTCGGCGAGCAGCCGCTCGTCGTCGCCCAGGTGCACCCACTGCGCGCGGTGCCGGGACGGTGCCGTGCGCCCGGAGACGAACAGCGCCAGCGGGGTGGTCCCGGCGGCCTCCAGCCGCCGCGCGACCTCGAAGGCCACCGTCGCGCCGAGGCTGTGCCCGAACAGGGCCAGCGGCCGGTCCGTGACGTCCGCGAGCTGCCCGGCGACGGCGTCGGCGAGCAGCCCCACGTCCTCGTACGGCGTCTCCCGGCGGCGTTCCTGCCGGCCGGGGTACTGCACGGCCAGCACCTCCACGGCGGGTGACAGGGCCCGGGAGACGGGGAAGAAGTAGGACGCGGCGCCGCCCGCGTGTGCGAGGCACACCAGTTGCGCGGCGGCCCGCGGAGCCGGATGGAATCGCCGGATCCACTCGCCGGTGCCGACGGTCACTGCCTGTCCCTTCGTCGTACGGACCGGGCGGGCCGCGCGGGCCCGGCCCGGTGTCTGTCGCCGGTGCCGGTCACCGGAGCCGGATCCGGCCGGGAGCCGGGCCCGGTCCTCCGGTCAGTCGTCGTCCTCGTCGTCCTGGTAGCCGGGCAGGGAGAGTTCGGGTGCGATGGCGAAGTCCGAGACGTCCGTCGTGCCGTGCTCGACGCGGCCGAGTGCCTCCTTGACGGCCACGCTCAGCCGCTCGGCCTTCTCGGCCTCCTTGCGGTCGCGGCCCTCGACGAACTCCGGCATGACCTCGCGGGCGAACAGCTCCAGGGACTCCATGATGTGCTCGTGCCGGTTCTTGCCGATCTGCACGGAGAAGATGATCTGGTCGACGCCGACGGCCTCGTAGCGCCGGACGATGTCGCGGATCTGCTCCGGTGTGCCGATGCCGCGGCGCAACATGCCGACCTGGTCCATCATCGCCTGCTGGACACCGCCCTGGCCGTCGTCCTCGGCGGGCGCGGCCGGCGTCCGGGTGAAGCCCAGCGCCTCCTTGGCCTCCTGGAACTCCGCCCAGATGTCGGTGACTCCGGGCCGGTGCTCACCCGTCATGTAGTAGTGCATCAGCGAGTACGAGAAGAAGTGCGCCGCCTCCAGACCACGGTCCAGGGCGACTTCCTCGTCCTCGTGACACATGAAGGGCAGCACCATGGCGACGTTCGCGTTGACGGCGCGGCCGACCGGCCGGCACTCCTCCGAGGCGAGCGTGCCGTAGTAGGCGTCCACCCACTCCTTGGCCTCCTCGGGGTTGACGAAGGAGAAGGCCAGCGCTCCCATGCCCTCGCGGGCCGCGTCCTGGATGCTGTCGCGGCGCGTGCACGCCCGCCACAGAGGCGGGTGCGGCTTCTGCTTGGGCTTGGGCACGACGTTGCGCGGCGGCATCTTCACCCAGGTGCCGTCGTGGCCGGTGAACGGCGTCTCGGTCATCATCCGCACGACGACTTCGAGCGCCTCGTGCCACTGCTCGTACTTGTCCTTCAGCTCGATGCCGAACGCGCCGACCTCCAGCTGCGAACTGCCCTGCCCGGAGCCGAAGTCCAGCCGTCCGCCGGATATCAGGTCGAGCACACCGAGCCGTTCGGCGATGCGCGCCGGGTGGTTGACGGCGGGCGGCATGTGGACGATGCCGTGCGCGAGCCGGATGTTCTTGGTGCGGGCCGCGGCGGCGGCCAGGAACACCTCGGGCGCCGACGAGTGGGAGTACTCCTCGAAGAAGTGGTGCTCGGTCGCCCACGCGTAGTCGAGGCCGAGCCGGTCGGCCAGCTCGATCTGCTCCAGCGCCTCGTTGTACAGCCTCTCCTCGCTGTCCTCCGCCCACGGGCGCGGCAGCTGGTGGTGGTAGATCAGGCCGAATCTCATGAGTACCTCCGCACGACGGTAACCGCACACAAAGGGGCTGATGGCCGACCCTAGGACGCGCTGCCGGGCCGGCGGGGCGTCCTGCCGGGCACTGAGGGGGTCGGCCGGGCGGATCAGGGGGTGGTTGCCGAGCCGCTAGGGGTGGTGGGAGCGGCCCGGTGGAAACGTGCCTGGTAGAAGAGGAGCGGATCGGGGCCGTCGGCGCTCACGCCGAGGTCCTGGACCCGGCCGACGGCGATCCGGTGGTCCCCGCCCGGGTACACCGCTTCGAGCGTGCAGTCGACCCAGGCGAGCGCTCCCGCGAGCCGGGGTGATCCGGTGGCCGCGCTCTCCCACCACTCCGCCCCGGCGAAGCGGTCGCCGTCGGCCGCGAACCGCCCGCACAGCGGCTCTTGGCCGGCGGCGAGGATGTTGGCGCAGAACCGGCCCGCCCGCTGGATCCCGGGCCAGGACTTCGAGGAGCGGGACACCGAGAACGAGACCAGCGGGGGGCGCAGGGACAGCGAGACGAACGACTGGCAGGTGAACCCGACGGGCGGGCGGCCGTCCTCCTGTGCGGTGACGACGGCGATGCCGGTGCAGAAATGGCCGAGGACGTGCCGCAGCCGCGCCGGGTCCGGCAGGCCGGCCTCGCGGGGCTGTTCGGTGGGTACGCGCATGCTCGCTCCGCCCGTCTCAGTCTCTCGCCGCTCGGCCGTCGTCGCCCGGTTCGGGCGCCGCCTGTTCGAGGATCACGTGCGCGTTGGTGCCGCTGATCCCGAACGAGGACACGGCCGCCCGCCGGGGCCGCCCGGTGTCGGGCCAGGCCCGGGGCTCGGTCAGCAGCGACACGTGACCGGCCGACCAGTCGACCTGGGAGGTCGGCGCGTCCACGTGCAGGGTGCGCGGGAGGACGCCGTGCCGCATGGCGAGCACCATCTTGATGATCGAGGCGACGCCCGCGGCGGCCTGGGTGTGCCCGATGTTGGACTTGACGGAGCCCAGCCACAGCGGCCGGTCGGCGGGTCTGTCCCTGCCGTAGGTGGCGAGGAGCGCCTGCGCCTCGATGGGGTCGCCGAGCCGGGTGCCGGTGCCGTGCGCGTCGACCGCGTCGACCTCGTCGGCCCGCAGTCCCGCCTGCCTCAGCGCGTCCCGGATGACGCGGCGCTGCGCCGGTCCGTTGGGGACCGTGATGCCGCTGGACGCGCCGTCGGAGTTGGTGGCGACGCCCCGGACGACGGCGAGGACGCGCCGGCCGTTGCGCCGGGCGTCGGACAGCCGTTCCAGGACGAGCAGGCCCGAGCCCTCGCCCCAGCCGGTGCCGTCCGCCGCGTCCGCGAAGGACTTGCAGCGTCCGTCCGGGGAGAGACCGCGCTGCGAGCTGAAGTAGACGAACGTCTCCGGTGTGGACATCACGGTGACGCCGCCGGCCAGGGCGAGAGAGCACTCGCCGGTGCGCAGCGCGTGCGTGGCCATCCGCAGGGCGACCAGCGACGAGGAGCAGGCCGTGTCGAGGGAGACGGCGGGGCCCTGGAGTCCCAGGGTGTAGGAGATACGGCCGCTGGTGAGGCTGCCGCCGCCGTCGGCGCCGTCGTAGTCGTGGTACATGACGCCGCAGTAGACGCCGGTGGAACTGCCCTTGAGGGACAGCGGGTCGATCCGGGCGTTCTCCAGCGCCTCCCACGCCGTCTCCAGCACGACCCGCTGCTGCGGGTCAATGTCGCGGGCCTCGCGCGGGGACATCCCGAACAGGTCGGCGTCGAAGTCGGCGGCGTCGTGCAGGAACGCGCCTTCCTGGGTGACGGTCCGTCCGGGCCTGCCGGGCTCCGGGTCGTACAGGGCGTCGATGTCCCAGCCGCGGTCGGCGGGGAACGGGGTGACGGCGTCGCGCCCCTCGGTGAGCAGCCGCCAGAACGCCTCCGGCGAGTCGGCTCCGCCGGGGTAGCGGCACGCCATGCCGATGATGGCGACCGGTTCGCCGGCGGCGCGCCGCAGCCGGGTGTTCTCCTGCTTGAGCTTGTCGTTCTCCAGCACGGAGGTGCGCAGCGCCGCCACGATCCTCTCGGTGTCCGCCGTGGTCATCGGTCCTGCTCCTCACCGGTCTCCGTGCCCGCGAGGGCGGCGGCGACCAGGTCGTCGACGTCCATGCTCCTGATCTCCTCGGTGCGGTCGGCCGGAGGTTCGGGCGCCGCCTTGTCGTCGGGCGTGGAGGCGGCCGGGACGCCGAGGCTGAGGATGGCGTCCAGGAGTCCGGCGGCCCGCAGCGCCGAGACGGGCACGGCGGCCAGGCGGCGCCGCACCTCCCCGTCGTCGGGCTGCCCCGCGTTCCAGGCGGGCTCGGGCCGCCGCGGCTCGGGGGCGTCCGGCAGGTCGGTGGCCAGTTCCTCGAGGAGCAGCGTGACGACGTCGGCGGGCGTGGGGTGGTCGAACATCATCGTGGCCGGGAGCCGCAGTCCCGTGGCCGCGCCGAGCCGGTTGCGCAGTTCGATAGCGGCGAGCGAGTCCAGTCCGAGTTCGGTGAAGCCCCGGTCCATGTCGACACCGGCGCGGTCGCCGTGCCGCACCTCGGCCACCTGGTCCCTGACGAGGTCGCCCAGCAGGCGCGCACGGCCCTCCGCGGGCAGCGCGGCCAGCCGCCGCAGCAGGTCCTCGGGGTCCGCGCCGCCCGCCTGCCGTGGCGCCGGGAGGCCCGCCGCCGGCGCGGTCCGTGGCGGGGCGGGGACGATGTCGCGCAGCGCCGGCGGGATGCTCGAGCCGGACGGGTCGAGCCGCAGCGCGACCAGGACGGGCTCGTCCACGGTGAGCGCGCGGTCGAACAGGGCGAGGCCCTCGGGCACGCTCAGCACCGGTGTCCCCCGCGTGGCCAGGCGGTGTTCCAGGGCCGGGTCGGTGCCCGCACCCATGCCGCTCTCCCCCGCCCACAGGTTCCAGACCAGGGACGTGGCGGGCAGGCCCTGCCGGTGCCGGTGGCGGGCCAGGGCGTCGAGGAAGACGTTGGCGGCGGCGTAGTTGCCCTGGCCGAGCGGGTCGAGCAGCCCGGCGACCGAGGAGAACAGGACGAACGCGTCGAGGTCCAGGTCCTCGGTCAGTTCGTGCAGCGCCCACGCCGCGTCCGCCTTCGACCGGAGCACCGTGTCCAGTTGCCCGGGGGCCAGCGAGGTCACGAGGGCGTCGTCCAGCACGCCGGCGGCGTGGATGACGCCGGTGAGCGGGTGCTGTTCCGGGATGCGTGCGAGCAGGGCCGCGAGCGCGTCCCGGTCGGCGACGTCGCAGGCCGCGACGGTGACCTCGGCGCCCAGCTTCTCGAGTTCCGCGGTGAGTGCGCGGGCGCCGGGGGCGTCCGGGCCGCGCCGTCCGGCCAGCAGGAGGCGGCGGACGCCGTGCGCGGTGACGAGGTGCCGTGCGACCAGGGCGCCCAGGCCGCCGGTGCCGCCCGTGATGAGCACGGTGCCGTCCGTACGCCAGCGTGGTGCGGCCAGCCGGGCGGGCTCCGGCACGCGGGCCAGGCGCGGGACGCGCACCTGGTTGCCGAGCACCGACACCTCGGGTTCGGACAGGGCGGCGACGACGGGCAGCATGCCGGTCGAGGACTCCTGGGCGTCCAGGTCGACGAGCAGGATCCGGCCGGGGTTCTCCGCCTGCGCGGCGCGGACCAGCCCCCACACCGGTGCGACGGTGAGGTCCAGGTGCGCGCCGTCCCCGTCGGCGCCGAACCAGGTGAGCACCGCCAACCGGGTCGCGGCGAGCCGCTCGTCGGCGAGGAAGTCCCGCAGTGCGGCGAGCACGGTCCGCAGCGGCGGACGGACCCCGTCCGGCGGTTCGTCGTCGCCGGGCTCCACCGGCAGGAGCAGCAGCTCCGGGGCGGCCGCGCCGGAGTCCAGTGCGGCCCGGAGCGCGGTGAGGTCGTCGTACACGGGCAGGTCGCCGCCGCCGATGCCGAGGGCGTCGGCGCCGAGGACGGCCCACCGGCTCGGGTCGGCCTGGCCCGCGTCGCCCAGCGGCAGCTGGGTCCAGCCGGGGCGGAAGACCGACTCCAGGTGCCGGGTGCCGGTCTGCGCGGCGCCTTCGGCGACCAGCCTGTCCGCGGTGACCGGCCGTACGACGAGTGACTCCACGGAGGCGACGGGCGTGCCGTCGGGCGCGGCGAGGTCGATGCGGACCGCCTCGGAACCCGCCTGTTCGTCGGAGCCCAGCCAGTTGATCCGGGCCAGCAGCCTGCTCCGGCCGCCCGCCGAGTGCAGCCTCACCCCGGACCAGGAGAAGGGGAGTTGACCGGCCCCGGTGTCCTGCGGACGGCGGCCGCCGAGGAAGTCGGTGGCGGACATGGCGGCGTCCAGGAGCGACGGGTGCAGCCGGTAGGCGCGCGCGTCCTGTTCGGCGTCGTCGGGCAGGGCGACCTCGACGAACAGGTCCCGGCCGCGCAGCCAGACGGCGCGCAGCCCCCGGAACATCGGGCCGAAGTGGTAGCCCTTGCCGGTCAGGTAGTCGTAGACACCACTGATGTCGACCGGCTGCGCGTCGGCGGGCGGCCACTGACCGTCACCGAGGGCGAATTCCTCCCGGCCGGGGACGGGCCGGCGCTCGGTGGCCAGGGTGCCGGTGACGTGCCGGGTCCAGGGTGTCGGGTCGGCGGCGTCCTCGAAGCGCGAGTAGATCGCGAAGGGGCGCCGCCCGGACTCGTCCGGACCGTCGACGACGACCTGCACGGCGGCGCCGCCCCGGTCGGGCAGCGGCATGAGCTGCTGGATCACCAGTTCCTCGACGCTGTCGCAGCCGGCCTCCTCCGCCGCGCGCAGGGCGAGTTCCACGAATCCGGTGCCGGGCAGCAGGCCCATGCCCATCACGTTGTGATCGGCGAGCCAGGCCTGTTCGTCGGTCTGCGTCGAGATCCGGCCGGTCAGCACGAGACCGCCGCCCTCCGGTGCGGGCATGACCGCGGACAGCAGCGGGTGCCCGGCGTCGCGCTGTCCGTGCCGCGCCGCGCCACCGGCGGGCCCGGCGGCCGTCGCGCCGGCCGGCGGCGAGAGCCAGAAGTGCCGTCTCTCGAACGGGTAGGTGGGCAGGTCGACGCGTCGGGCGCCGGTGTGCGCGAACACGTCGGCCCAGCGCACGGGGATGCCGGTGACGTCGAGCCGGGCGAGCGCGTCGAGCAGCTGGGCGGGCTCGGGCCGGTCGCGGCGCAGCGCGGGGACCGCGAGCCGGGTGCCGTCCGTGACCTCGTCGACCATCGGCGTCAGCGCGGCGTCGGGTCCGAGTTCGAGGAACGCGGTGACACCCCGTTCGACGAGGTCGTGGACGCCGTCGGCGAAGGCGACGGTCCGCCGGACGTGGTCGACCCAGTAGTCCGGGTCGCACAGCGTGCCGGCGTCGGCCGGGCGGCCGGTCACGTTGGAGACGACGGGCAGGTCCGGCGTGCCGTAGTCGAGGGTCGACGCCACGGCCCGGAACTCCTCCAGCATCGGTTCCATGAGCGGGGAGTGGAAGGCGTGGCTGACCCGCAGCCGGGTGGCGCGGCGGCCCCGCGCGAGGAAGTGCTCGACGGTGGCGGTCACGGCCTTCTCAGGGCCGGAGACGACGACCGAGCGGGGACCGTTGACGGCCGCGACGGCGACGCCGTCCGGCAGTGCGTCCCGTACCTCCTGGGATTCGGCCTGCACCGCCGCCATCGCACCGCCGGCCGGCAGCGCCTGCATCAGCCGGCCCCGTGCGGCGACGAGGCGCGCGGCGTCGGGCAGGGTCAGCACCCCGGCGACGTGGGCCGCTGTCAGCTCCCCGATCGAGTGCCCGGCGACGAAGTCCGGCCGCACCCCCCACGACTCGGCCAGCCGGAACAGGGCCGTCTCCACCGCGAACAGCCCGGCCTGCGCGTACACCGTCCGGGCGAGGAGTTCGTCGTCCGTGCCCCAGATCACGTCGCGCAGGGGCCGGTCGAGGTGCCCGTCGAGGAGGTCCACGGCGGCGTCGAAGGCCGCGGCGAACACCGGGTACGCCCGGTGGAGTTCGCGGCCCATCCCCAGCCGCTGCGCGCCTTGGCCGGTGAACAGCACCGCGAGTCGGCCGTCCGGTACCGCCGTCCCGGTCACCACGCCCGGCGCGGTCCGTCCGGCGGCCACGGCCTCGAGACCGGCGAGCCGGCCCGCGTGGTCCTCGGCGAGGACGACGGCCCGGTGCTCCAGCCGGGCGCGACCGGACGCCAGGGACCACCCGACGTCGGCGCCCGCCGGGGAGGTCGCCCTGACGTGTGCCGCGAGCCTTTCGGCCGCACCGCGCAGGCCCGCCTCGGTCCTGGCCGACAGGACCCAGGGCAGCGGCGCGCCGGCCGGGGTCCCGTCGGGTTCGCGGTCCTGCGCGACGGCGAGGTCCGCCGGGGGTTCCTCCAGGATGACGTGGGCGTTGGTGCCGCTGAGCCCGAACGACGACACGGCGGCCCGGCGGGGCCGGCCGGCGCGGGGCCAGTCGCGGGCGTGGGTGAGCAGTTCGACGGCTCCCTCGGACCAGTCGACCTGGTCGGAGGGCTCGTCCACGTGCAGGGTGCGCGGCATGACGCCGTGCCGCATGGCCTGCACCAGCTTGATCACGCCGGCGGCACCGGCCGCCGCCTGCGTGTGCCCCAGGTTGGACTTGACCGAGCCCAGCCACACCGGCTCGTCGCCCGTGCGGCCCTGCCCGTACGTGGCCAGCAGCGCCTGCGCCTCGATGGGGTCGCCGAGCGCGGTTCCGGTGCCGTGGCCCTCGATCAGGTCGACGTCCCGGGCGGAGAGCCCGGACGCGGCGAGCGCGGCCTCGATGACGCGTCGCTGGGAGGGGCCGTTGGGCGCGGTCAGACCGTTGGACGCCCCGTCCTGGTTGATGGCGGACCCGCGGATCACGGCGAGCACCGGATGCCCGTTGCGACGGGCGTCGGACAGCCGTTCCACGAGCAGCAGACCGATGCCCTCCGACCAGCCGGTGCCGTCGGCCGCCTTGGCGAACGCCTTGCACCGCCCGTCCGGCGCCAGGCCGCGCTGCCGGCTGAAGTCCACGAACACGTCCGGTGTGGGCAGTACGGTCACGCCGCCCGCCAGCGCCATCCCGACCTCGCCCTGCCGCAGCGCCTGGCAGGCGATGTGCAGGGCCACCAGCGACGAGGAGCAGGCGGTGTCGATGGTGACCGCGGGGCCCTCCAGACCGAGCGTGTAGGCGACCCGGCCGGAGGCGATGCTCGCGCCGCTGCCGCCGGACAGGTACGCGGCGATCTCCTCGGGCACGTGCTGCTGCACCCGCGCGCCGTACTCCGTGTACATCACGCCGACGTAGACGCCGGTCCTGCTGCCCCGTACCGAGGCGGGGTCGATGCCGGCCCGCTCGAACGTCTCCCAGGCGCCCTGGAGCAGAAGCCGCTGCTGGGGGTCCAGGGCCAGCGCCTCGCGCGGCATGATGCCGAAGAACTCCGGGTCGAACTCCCCGGCGTCGTGCAGGAATCCGCCCCTGCGCACATAGGTCTTCCCTGGCGTGCCCGGCACCGGGTCGTAGACGCCGTCGACGTCCCAGCCGCGGTCGACGGGGAAGTCGGTGAGGGCGTCCCGTCCCTCGTCGAGCAACTGCCACAGGTCCTCGGCCGAGTTGACGCCGCCCGGGAAGCGGCAGTGGATGCCGACGACGGCGATGGGCTCGTCGGCCGGGGCGACCCGCTCCGTGGCCGGGACCGGCTCCGGGGCCGGGGCCGTCGTCGCGGCGCCGGGCAGCCGAGAGACAATGAACTCCCCCGCCGCCTGCGCGTTCGGGTGGTCGAAGACGAGGGTGGCGGGCAGCCGCAGTCCGGTCGCGGCGTTCAGCGCGTTGCGCAGTTCGACGGCGGCGAGCGAGTCGAACCCGAGGTCGGAGAAGGCCCGGTCGGCCCGTACGGCGTCCCCGCTCGTGTGCCCGAGCACGGTGGCGGCACGGTCCCGTACGAGGTCGACCACGGCGCGCAGGCGCTCGGCGTCCGTCAGGGCCGCCAGCCGCTCGGCGAGCCCCTGACCGGGTGTGTCGGCGTCCGCGCCCGCACCGGCGGCTCGGCGGGTGGCGCCTCCCCGCACCAGGGCGCGCAGCAGTGCGGGCACCTCACCCCTGTCGCGAACCACCCTCCGGTCGACACGCAGCGCGGTGAGGCACGGCTCCCCCGCGCTGACGGCGGCGTCGAGCAGGGCCAGCGCGTCGGGGGCCGGCAGCGCGGGGAAACCCAGGCGCCGTACGTGGTCCATGTCGTCCGTGGCCGGGGCCGCGCCCGGCTCTCGGGTGTCCCAGAGGCCGAACGCCACGGAGGTCGCGGGCAGCCCGGCGGCGGCGCGGTGGGCGGCGAGGCCGTCCAGGAAGACGTTGGCGGCCGCGTAGTTGCCCTGCCCGGCGGCCAGCACCGATCCCCCGGCCGAGGAGAACATCACGAACGCTTCGAGGCCCGCGTCGAGGGTGAGTTCGTGCAGATGCCACGCCGCGTCGGCCTTCGGCGCGAGGACGGTGTCGAGCCGCTCGGGGGTCAGGTCGCCGACGAGACCACTGCCGGCGACGCCCGCCGCGTGCACGACCGCGTACAGCGGATGCTCGTCCGGCACCTGGGCCAGTACGGCGGCCAGCCGGTCCCGGTCGGCGACGTCGCAGGCCACCACGGTGACGGTCGCGCCGAGTGCGGTCAGCTCGGCCCGCAAGGCGTCGGCGCCCGGCGCGTGCGGGCCACGGCGCCCGGTCAGCAGCAGATGGCGGACACCGTGCCGTACGACGAGGTGCCGGGCCACCAGGGCGCCCAGCTCGCCGGTGCCACCGGTGACGAGTACGGTCCCCGTGCTGTTCCAGGGCCCGTCACCGCCGCCGGCCGGGACCCCGGTCATCGGGGTGAGCCGCGGCACGGTCACCCGGCCCCGCCGCACGGCGAGTTCGGGTTCGGCCGTACCGGCGAGCCGCGTGAGCACGGCGGCGGACTCGTCCGTCCCGTCGGTGTCGACGAGCCCGAACCTGCCCGGATGCTCGGCCTGGGCGGCACGGACCAGCCCCCACACGGGTGCCTGACCCACGTCGACCGGCTCCCCCTCCACGGTCGCGACGGCACCCCGCGTCACGAACACGAGCCGGCTGCCGGCGAACCGGTCATCCGCCAGCCATTCCCGCACGGCGGCCAGCACGTCACGTGTGCTTTCGCGGGAGCCCGCCACCGGGTCCGGGCTCTCCAGGCGGTCCACGGCCCGGAAAACGGCACGCGGCACTTCCTCCAGCGCGGCCAGGGCGGGGACGCCGGGGAGTCCGGTCCCGGGGAGATCGCCCACGACGGCCGCCTCGGCCGTGCCGTCCGGGACGGGCACACCGGTCCAGGTGAGACGGAGGAGTTCACCGACCCGGCCACCGCGGTCGAGTTGCCCGGCGGTCACCGGGCGGACGGTCATCCGCTCCACGGTCGCGACCGGCCGGCCCGTCGGATCGGCGAGCCGTATGGAGCACGCCTCGTCACCGCGCAGCCGCTCCAGGTGGACGCGCAGCGCCGTCGCACCGGTGGCGTGCAACGTCACGCCCGACCAGGAGAACGGCAGCAGGGTGTCACCGTCCACCGCCCCCTGTTCCCCGAGCTGGTCGGCGTGCATGGCGGCGTCGAGCAGGGCCGGGTGCAGCCCGTACACGGTGCCGTCCGTGCCCTCGGGCAGCTCCACCTCGGCGTACACGTGCTCGCCGTGCCGCCAGGCGCGACGCAGGGCGCGGAACGCCGGTCCGTAGCCGTATCCGCGCCCGCGCAGGTCCTCGTAGAACCCCTCGACGGGCAACGGGGCGGCCCCGGCCGGCGGCCACTCGGAGAGGTCGAAGGCCGTGTCGGCGAGGGCCGGCGCCACCGCGCCGGTCGCGTGCAGCGTCCACGGGGTGTCGGCGTCGGGCCGCGCGTGGATGGTCAGTGCGCGTACGCCCGCCTCGTCCGGCGCGTCCACGACGATCTGGACGGTGACCGTGCCGGTGGTGGGGAGGACCAGCGGGGCCTGGTGGGTCAGTTCCTCCAGGTGTCCGCAGCCGACGTGGTCCCCGGCGCGCAGGGCCAGCTCCACGAAACCGGTGCCGGGCAGCAGCAGGCTACCCAGGATGTCGTGATCGGCCAGCCACTCCTGACGGCCGGGCGACAGACGCCCGGTCATGATCACCCGGTCCGCGTCGGCGACGGTGACGGCCGCGCTCAGCAACGGATGCTCGACGGCCTCCAACCCGGCCGAGCCGACGTCACCGGCGGTCCGGACGGGCCTCAGCCAGTAGTGGTCACGCTGGAAGGGATAAGTGGGCAGGTCTTCCAGGTGCCGGCCGGGGTGGAGGGCGGCGAAGTCGACGTCGGTGCCTCGGGAGTGGAGGGTGCCGAGGGCGGCGAGGAGGGTGTGCGCTTCGTCGCGGTCGCGGCGCTGGGTGGCGACGGCATGCGCGGCGGTGTCCTCGACCATGGCGGTCAGGACGGTGTCGGGGCCGACTTCGACGAAGGTGCCCGCACCGTGTTCGGTGAGAGTGGCGAGTGCGTCGGCGAAGCGGACGGGCTCGCGGACCTGTCGGACCCAGTAGTGCGGGTCGCACAGCTCGTCGGTCACTTGGTGGCCGGTCATGGTCGAGACCAGAGGGATGCGCGGCGCCGAGTAGCGCAGCTGGGAGGCGACTTCGGCGAAGCCGTCCAGCATCGGCTCCATCAGCGCCGAGTGGAACGCGTGACTGACACGTAGACGCGTGGCCTTGTAGTCGCCGCGCAGCCCTTCGATCGTCTCGGTGACGGCTTCCTCGGTGCCCGAAATCACGACTGCTGTAGGGCCGTTGACTGCGGCGATCTCCACACCGTCGGCCAGTGCGGACCGCGCCACGGTTTCCTCGGCCCGCACGGACGCCATCGCACCGCCGGCCGGGAGCTCCTGCATCAAGCGGCCCCGCGCGGCCACGAGTCGGGCCGCGTTCTCGAGTGTCAGTACGTCGGCGACGTGCGCGGCGGCCAGCTCGCCGATCGAATGCCCCGCCACGAAGTCGGGCTTGAGCCCGGCCGACTCCAGCAGCCGGAACAGCGCGACCTCGAACGCGAACAAGGCAGGCTGCGCCCACCCGGTCTGCTCCAGAACGGCCGGGTCCTCGCCCCACACGACATCCCTCAGCGGACGCTCCACGTACGCGTCGAGCGCGGCGGCGACCTCATCGAAGGCAGCCGCGAACACCGGGAACCGCGCCGCCAGTTCACGCCCCATCCCCAGCCGCTGCGCGCCCTGCCCCGTGAACAGGAACACCCGCTTGCCCGCTGCGGAGGGCACCGATTCAACCTGGTCCAGCCCCCGCAGCAGTTCCTCCCGGTCGGCGCCGACCACCACGGCCCGATGCTCGAACCGGGCCCGCCCGGCCAGCGTGAACGCCACGTCCACCAGGCGCAGATCCTCATGCCCCGCGACGTACGACCTGAGCTGATCGGCGTAGGCGGTCAGCGCCTCGGGCGTCTTCCCCGACACCACCCACGCCACCGGGGCCACATCGCCCTCGGCAACCGGCGCCTCGACCGCCGGCGGCTCCTCCACGATCACGTGCGCGTTCGTCCCACTGATGCCGAACGACGACACACCGGCCCGACGCGGACGGCCCTCACCAGCCCACTCCCTGGCCTCCGTGAGCAGTTCGACCGCGCCCGCGGACCAGTCCACCTGCGAAGACGGCTCAGCCACATGCAAGGTCCGCGGCACCACCCCGTGCCGCATCGCCAGCACCATCTTCATGATCCCGGCGACACCCGCAGCAGCCTGCGTATGCCCGATGTTCGACTTGATGGACCCCAGCAACAGCGGACGGCCCTCGGCGCGCTCCTGTCCGTACGTCGCCAGCAACGCCTGCGCCTCGATCGGGTCGCCCAGCGTCGTGCCGGTCCCATGCCCCTCGACCACGTCCACGTCAGCGGCCGACAACCCCGCCGACGCCAGCGCCTGACGGATCACCCGCTCCTGCGACGGCCCGTTCGGCGCCGTCAGCCCGTTCGACGCACCGTCCTGATTCACCGCCGAACCCCGCACCACCGCCAGCACCGGATGCCCGTTGCGCCGGGCGTCCGACAGCCGCTCCACCAGCAGTACCCCCACGCCCTCGCCCCAGCCGGTGCCGTCGGCCGCGTCGGCGAACGACTTGCAGCGGCCGTCCGAGGACAGGCCGCCTTGCCGGTTCATGTCGATGAAGGTGTCGGCCGTCGACATCACCGTGACGCCGCCGGCCAGGGCGAGTGTGCACTCGCCGTTGCGCAGGGCCTGGGCCGCCAGGTGCAGTGCCACCAGCGAGGACGAGCAGGCCGTGTCGACCGTGACCGCGGGGCCTTCCAGGCCGAAGGCGTACGCCACCCGGCCGGACACGACGGCGGTGTGTCCGCCGTTGCCGAGGTAGCCCGCGTACTCCTCCGGTACCTCGCCGGGCCGGTTGGCCCAGTCGTGGTACATGACGCCGGCGAAGACACCCGTGCGGGAGCCGTGGACCGAACGAGGGTCGACCCCGGCCCGTTCGAACGCCTCCCAGGACGCCTCCAGCATGAGGCGCTGCTGCGGGTCCATGGCGACGGCCTCGCGCGGGCTGATGCCGAAGAAGTCCGGGTCGAACAGGGCGGCGTCGTAGAGGAAGCCGCCTTCCTTGGTGGAGGTCCGGCCGGGCGTGCCGGGCTCCGGGTCGTACAGCTCGGCGATGTCCCAGTCACGGTCCCCGGGGAACTCGGCGATGGCGTCGCGGCCCTCGGCGACGAGCCGCCACAGCTCCTCCGGTGTCGTCACGCCGCCCGGATAGCGGCACCCCATGCCGATGATCGCGATGGGTTCGTCGGCGGGCGCGCGCACGTCGGGCGCGGGCGCCGCCGGCTGCGGGCGCCCCGGCACGAGGCGGTCTGCCAGGTGCTTGGTCAGGGCGAGGGGTGTCGGATGGTCGAAGACGAGGGTGGCGGACAGACGCAGACCGGTTGCCGTGTTGAGGGCGTTGCGCAGTTCGACGGCGGCCAGCGAGTCGAAGCCGAGGTCGTTGAAGGCGCGTGTGGCGTCGACGTCCTCCGCCCCGGTGTGCCCGAGTACGGCTGCGACCTGCTCGCGTACGAGGGTCAGGAGGTGCTCCTGCCGCTGTTCGGCGGTCAGTTCGGTCAGGCGCCGGGTCAGGGACGCGGCTCCGGCCGGGGAGTTGTCCGCTCCGGCGGCCCGCCTGCGGGCGATCGATCCTACGAGGGAGCGCAGCAGCGGCGTCACACCGGCGGGCTTCGCGCGCAGGGCGTGTGCGTCGAACCAGAGGGGTGCCGTGAAAGCCTCGCCGGAGCGCAGTGCGGCGTCCATGAGGGCGAGGTTCTCGGCGACGGAGAGTTCACGCAGGCCGAGTCTGGTCACGCGGTGGACGGCCACATCGGACAGGCCCACGCCCATGCCGTGTTCGCGGGGCCACAGTCCCCAGCCGATGGACGTGGCGGGCAGTCCCGAGAGCCGTCGGTGCCGGGCCAGGGCGTCGAGCAGGGTGTTGGCGGCCGCGTAGTTGGCCTGCCCCGCGCCGTCGAGGAATCCGGCCGCCGAGGAGAACAGGACGAAGGCGCGCACCGGCAGGTCGCGTGTGAGTTCGTGCAGGTGCCAGGCCCCGTCGGCCTTGGGTGCGAAGACGGTGGCGACGCGGTCGGGGGTCAGGTCCTCGAAGGTGCCGTCGTCGACGACGCCGGCCGCGTGCACCACCGCGGTGAGCGGGTGGTCGCCGGGCACGGCGTCGAGTACGGCGGCCAGGGCGGCGCGGTCGGCCACGTCGCAGGCGGCGACGGTGACGGTGGCTCCGGCCTCGGTGAGGTCGTCGCGCAGCTGTTCCGCGCCGGGCGCCGCGAGCCCTCGTCGGCCGACCAGGAGCAGTCGCCGTACGCCGTGCTCGGTGACGAGGTGGCGGGCGACCAGAGCACCGAGGCCTCCTGTCCCACCGGTGACGAGAACGGTGCCGTGGTCGGGCCAGCCGTCCCCGTCGGCGGCCGTACGTGCGCGGCGGACCAGACGGGGGGCGAGCAGCCGTCCGTCCCGCACGGCCAGTTCGGGCTCTCCGCAGGCCACGGCGGCGGGCAGCAGCTCCACGAGGTCGGCGGGCGTCCCGGTCGCGTCCGTGGTGTGGTCGACGAGGATCACGCGATCCGGATGCTCCGCCTGCGCCGCGCGCAGCAGCCCCGCCACGGGTGCCGCGGCCAGTGCCGTGTCGTCCGGCGTCCGTGTCCACAGTGCGGGCACGGCGTTGGTGGTGACGACGACGAGCCGTGCGGTGCCCAGTCGCTCGTCGGCGAGGAAGTCCTGCACGAGGCTGAGTGCCCGACCGGTGAGGTCCCGGGCCGCGTCGAGGGGCGCGGCGGCGGGTTGCGGCTGGAGTGTGACCAGCACCAGGTCGGCTCCGGCCGCCTCCGGGAGCCGGCCGGCCGGCCGGGCGCCCAGGGCCTCGCCGAGGCCGTGCGGGTCGGGGCCGTGCACGGCCCAGGTGAGGTTCGCCGGGGAGGCGGGGACCGGCAGCTCCGTCCAGTCGATGTGGAGCAGTGCGCCCCTGGTGCCGGTGTCGCCGCCGATGCGGTCGGTGGCGACCGAGCGGACCACCAGGGCGTCCACGGACGCCACGGGTGCGCCCGTGGTGTCGGTGAGTGCGATGCCGACCGTGTCGGGTCCTGTCCGGGTGACGCGTACGCGCACCGCGTGGGCGCCGGTGGCGTGCAGGGACACGTTGTGCCAGGTCAGGGGCAGGGTCACCTGGCCGTCCGCCGGCTGGGGCAGGGCGTGGCCGAGCGCGTGCAGGGAGGCGTCCAGCAGGGCCGGGTGCAGGCCGTACCCGGTGCCGTCCAGTTCTTCGGGGAGCGCGACGTCGGCGTACACCTCGGGTGTGTCCCCGTCGGTGCGCCACAGGGCGCGCAGGTTCCGGAAGGCGGGGCCGTATCCGTAGCCCTCCTGTCCGAGCTGTTCGTAGAAGCCGGTGAGGTCGACCGGCTGGGCGTCCGGTGGCGGCCAGGACGTGTCTCCGCTGTCGGGTGCGGGAGCGGCGGGGGCGAGTACACCGCTCGCGTGGCGTGTCCAGTCGTCCTCCGCGGTGCTGTCCTCGCGGCGGGCGTGGAACTCGACGGTGCGCCGGCCCGTCGTGTCCGGTGCGCCGGCCACGATCTGCAGGGCGATGCCGCAGTCGTCCGGCAGGGTCAGCGGGGTCTCCAGGTCCAGCGTCTCGACGGTGCCGCAGCCGGTCTGGTCGGCGGCGAGCAGGGCGAGTTCCACGAAGGCGGTGCCCGGCAGCAGCGTGGTGCCGGCGATGACGTGGTCGGCGAGCCAGGACTGGACGCGAGGGGAGAGCCGGCCGCTGAGCACGACGCCGTCGTCGGCCGCCAGGGTCAGCATGGCGCGGATCAGCGGGTGGTCGACGGGCTGCTGTCCGACGCCTCGCGCGTCGCCCGTGGCCTTCTCGGCGGTGAGCCAGTACCGCCGGTGCTGGAAGGCGTACGGCGGAAGCGCGATCCGCTCGGCGTCCGGGAAGAAGGCGTCCCAGTCGACGGAGGCGCCGTGGACGTGGGCGAGGGCGACGGCGGACAGGACGGAGGCGCGTTCGTCGTGGTCGCGGCGCAGCACCGGGGCGAACGCCCGGTCGGTGTCGTCGCCGGCGCAGTCCTGGGCCATGGGGGTGAGGACGGCGTCGGGGCCGAGTTCGAGGAACGTGGTGACGCCGGCTCCGGCGAGGAAGGCGATGCCGTCGGCGAACCGCACGGGCCGGCGGATGTGTTCGACCCAGTATTCGGCGGAGCGGAGCCGTTCGGTCGCGAGCAGGCCCCCGGTCACGTTGGACACCACGGGGATCGCGGGTTCGGCGTAGGTCATGACGTCGGCGATCCGGCGGAACTCGGCGAGCATGGGCTCCATCAGCGCCGAGTGGAAGGCGTGGCTCACCCGCAGGCGTCGGGTGCGGTGTCCGCGTGCGGCGAGTGCGGCGGCGGCCTGGAGGGTGGGGGCCTCCTCGCCTGAGAGGACGACCGCCTCGGGGCCGTTGACGGCGGCGATGTCGACGCCGGGTGTCTCGCGCAGCAGCTCGGTGACCTCGTCGGCTGGCGCGGCGACGGCCACCATGGCACCGGTCTGCGGGAGTTCCTGCATGAGGCGGCCGCGGGCGCCGACGAGCATCGCGGCGTCGGGGAGGCTGAGGACGCCCGCGACGTGGGCGGCGGTGAGTTCGCCGACGGAGTGACCGGCGACGAAGTCCGGGCGCAGGCCCCAGGACTCCACCAGCCGGAACAGGGCGGTCTCCAGGGCGAACAGGGCGGGCTGGGCGTACTGGGTCTGGTCGAGCAGTGCGGCCTTCTCCGGGGCGTCGTCGGTGAACAGGACGTCCCACAGGGAGTGTTCGAGCTGGAGGTCGAGGTAGCCGATCGCCTCGTCGAGCGCTTCGGCGAACCGCGGTTCGGTGCGGAGGAGCCGGCGGCCCATGGCGTGTCGTTGGCTGCCCTGCCCCGTGAACAGGAACGCGAGCCCTCCGCCGGCCGCCTTTCCGGTGACCAGCGCGGGATGGGTCTCGCCGGCGGCGAGGGCACCCAGGGCGGCGTGGAGTCCGTCGGGGTCCGCCGGGTTCAGGACGGCCCGGTGCGGCATGCGCGCGCGGCAGGCGGCCAGGGAGTGGCCGAGGTCGTCGCGCCGGGTCCCGGGCTCGGCCCGGAGGTGGTCCAGCAGGCGCCGGGCCTGGGCCCGCAGGGCGGGTGCGGAGCGGGCGGAGAGGACCACCGGAAGGGGGCCCTCGGGGTGCGGGCGGTGCGTCTCGGGGTCGGCCGGCCGGCCTGGGGGTTCCTCGATGACGACGTGGGCGTTGGTGCCGCTGACGCCGAACGCGGAGACGCCGGCGCGGCGCGGGCGGTCGCCGGGTTCCCAGGGCGTGGCGTCGGTGAGCAGCCGAACGGTGCCGGCGGACCAGTCGACGTGCGGGGTGGGCTCGTCGACATGGAGAGTCGGCGGAAGCAGGCCGTGCCGCATCGCCATGATCATCTTGATGAGTCCGGCGGCGCCCGCCGCGGACTGGCTGTGCCCGATGTTGGACTTGACCGAGCCGAGCCACAGCGGTCGTCCGGGCGTGTGGGCGGTGCCGTAGGCGGCGATGAGCGCCTGTGCCTCGATGGGGTCGCCGAGGGTGGTGGCGGTGCCGTGCGCCTCGACGGCGTCGACGTCGCCGGGGGTCAGTCCGGCGTCGGCGAGCGCCTGCTGGATGACGCGCTGCTGGGCGAGGCCGTTGGGGGCGGTCAGGCCGTTGCTGGCGCCGTCGGAGTTGATGGCGGAACCGCGGATGGTGGCGAGCACGGGGTGGCCGAGCCGTCGCGCCTCGGACAGCCGGGCCAGGACGAGGACGGCGGCGCCCTCGGACCAGGCCGTGCCGTTCGCGGCGGCGGCGAAGGGCCGGCAGATCCCGTCGGGGGCGAGTCCGCGCTGACGGCTGAACGAGGTGAAGGCGCCCGGATGGACCATGACGGACGCGGCGCCGGTCAGCGCGAGTGTGCATTCGCCGGCGCGCAGGGACCGCACGGCCAGGTGAAGGGCGACGAGGGCGCTGGAGCAGGCGGTGTCCACGCTGAGCGTCGGGCCCTCGGTGCCGAGGACGTAGGCGACCCGCCCGGACAGCACGCTGGGTGAGTTGCCCGTCATCAGGTAGCCGTCGAGTCCGTCGGGGGCCTCGTGCAGCGGCATGCCGTAGTCCTGCGGGTCGGCGCCGATGAAGACGCCCGAGCGGCTGCCCCGGAGGGTGTCCGGGTCGATGCCGGCGTGTTCCAGCGCCTCCCAGGCGGTCTCCAGGACGAGGCGCTGCTGCGGTTCCATGGCCAGCGCCTCGCGGGGGCTGATCCCGAAGAAGTCGGCGTCGAAGTCCCCGGCGTCCCGCAGGAACGCGCCGTGGCGGACGTAGGTGGAGCCGGGGGTGGCCGGGTCGGGGTCGTAGAGCCGTTCGAGGTCCCAGCCGCGGTCGTCGGGGAAGTCGTCGACGACGTGCCGTCCTTCGGCGACGAGCTGCCAGAGCTGGTCGGGTGAGGTGACGCCGCCGGGGAAACGGCAGCCGATGCCGACGACGGCGATGGGTTCGTCGGAGGCCGGGGGCGGGCTGGGTTCGTCGGGGGCGTCGGCGGCCGAACCGGCGAGTTCGGAGCTCAGGTGACGGGCCAGGTCCGCGACCGTCGGATGGTCGAAGCCGACGGTGGGCGGCAGGGACAGGCCGGTGGCGGTGTTCAGCAGCCGTTGGAGCTTGACCAGTCCGAGGGAGTCCACGCCGAGCTCCCGCAGCGGGCGTGCGGGGTCGACGTCGCCGGGCTCCTCCCCGGCCTCGCGCAGCACGACCAGGATCTGCTCGCGCACCAACTCGACCAGGACTCGTATCTGCTCGGGTGCGGGCAGCACCCCCAGCGTGTGTGCCGACGTCAAGAGGTTCCTCCGCGATCTGCTTCGGCCTGCCGTTGCGGGCCCACGTTCCTGCACGGGACGTCGGTCAAGAGCCCCTAGCGACCCCTAGGGGGTGTCCTTCGGGCCGTACAGTCCGGGCAGTGGTCCGCACGGGCCGTAGGTCGGTCCGCACAGTGGCGTCCATGGATCCGCACAGTTCTCTCTGACGGTCCGGACAGTTCCGTCGTGGGTCCGCACGGCTCCGTCAGTCGTTCCGCACGGCCCCGGGCCTCTCGGCCGTCCCCTCGGCGGCTCGTTCCGCGAGGAGTCTGCGGTCGATCTTGCGGTTGGAGTTGAGCGGGAACCGGTCGAGGTGGGTGAACCTCCGCGGCAGCATGCCCTTGGGCAGGATTTCGGCTAGCTGCTTGGTGAGCCGGGCGGGCGGTACGCGCTCGCCGGTGTAGAAGACGACGATCTCGTCGGTGCCGCCGGCGGGGCGGGTGACGGCGACGGCCTCGCCGACGCCGGGGCAGCCCGCGAGCGCGTGCTCGATCTCGGGCAGTTCCACACGCCAGCCGTTGACCTGGACCTGGGAGTCACGGCGGCCGAGGTAGATCAGTTCGCCGTTGGGCAGGGTGCGCACCCGGTCGCCGGTGCGGTACCACCTGCGGCCGTCGTGCCGGAGGAACCGGTTCTCGTCGTCCTGAGGTTCGAGGTATCCGGGTGTCATCTGGGGGCCGGTGACGCACAGTTCGCCCTCGTGCTCCGAGAACCGTCCGTCCGGGGTGAGCAGCAGGTGGTCGTGGCCGTCGTGCACGGCGCCGATCGGTACGAGTCCGTTGACGCAGAGGCCGGGCGACGTCTGCGGTGACCAGCGGTGGCCGGTGATGGTCAGGGTGAGTTCGGTGGGCCCGTAGAGGTTCGTGACGGTCGAGGCGGGGGCGGCGCTCCGCCAGTCCTGGACGTCGGCGGCGCGCAGTGCCTCGCCCGCGAACAGGCTCCACCGCAGCGTCGGCATGTCGCCGGGGCTCAGGCGTCCGGTGCGGCGGGCCAGGCTGATGGCGCTCGGTGCGGAGAACCAGACGGTCAGCGCCCGTTCGGCGAAGAAGCCGGGCAGGTCGCGGTAGGCCTGGGCCGGGACGGGGTGCAGGCTCGCGCCGGCGCCCCAGGCGCAGAACATGTCGAACATCGCGCAGTCGAAGTTCAGGTCGAACGTCTGCGAGAACGCGTCATCAGGGTGGAAGTCGTAGTGCCGGTCGACGAGGCCGAAGTAGTGGCGGGTCATGGCGTGGGTGAGGGGCACGCCCTTGGGCCGGCCGGTGGATCCGGACGTGAAGAGGATGTAGGCGGTGTCGGTGTCGCGTATTCGGGCCGGTGCGTCGAGGGGGCGGCCGGCCGGCGGGATCAGGCCGGGCCCGCCGTCGTCGGCGAAGGGGGCGAGCACCGGCAACTCACCTTCCGAGAGGTCGAGTTCACGGAGGACGGCCAGACCGGGCGCGTCGGCGACGACCGCGTCGACGCCTGCCGTGAGCAGCATCCGCCGGGTGCGTTCGAGCGGGAAGCCCGCGTGCAGCGGGACGACGGCCGCCCCGGCGTAGAGGGCCGCGAGGATGCCGGCGTAGCCCTCCAGGGTCCGGTCGGTGAGCACGCCGACCGTGCGCGGCGGGCCGGACGGCGCGGCGTGCAGCGCGCCCGCCCAGCGCAGGGCGAGGGCGTGCAGTTCGGAGTAGCCGAAGGAACGCGCTCCGAGTCTCAGGGCGGTGCCGGAAGGGGAGGTGTTCATGCCCCGCAGGAAACGCGCAGTCAGGGCGGACTCGACCAGTTCGGACATTCCGATCTCCAGCGGTAATGGGAAATAGGGGTTGCCGATACGTCCGGTAGTGGTCTTGCATCGGCGATGAGCAGTCACGCCTCTGATTCGGAGTCAACATGCTCGACGCCAAGTTCGACGCCATACTGCGCAGATATCTTCCGTTCATATCCGCGACGGAGACGATCGACGAGGAAACCTCGCTGCGGGACTACGGCCTTGATTCCATGGCCACAGTGGAGCTGATCAGCGACCTGGAGGCGGAGTACGGCATCCGGTTCGTCGACGACCTGCTGAGCCTGGAAACGTTCGCGACCCCGGGCCGGATCTGGGCGAGTATCACGCAGATGACCGCGCCGGCCGACTGACCGGGCGGACCACCGCAGGCCGTCGGCCACCGGGCGGCCGACGCTTGGCGGCGTCATGGTGGCGGAGCGCCGAGGTGCGCCGCAACCCCTACGAACCCCTGAGCCGACCCCTGAACCCCCTGTCCGGGGCGTCGGACTCTCACTCGGGGTCAACGCTACGCGCGCATACCTGACGCTCGGCCATATCGCTGCCGGCCACCGGCGGTGGAGCGGCGAGTCCCAGCCATGTCAAGCGACTTGAAAGAAATCACAGGCAATGGCCCCAGAAGCAGAGAAGGCTAAGCGGCCACCTGCACGAGAAATTCACGGGTCTCTTGCGCCATCGATCAGCGGGACAAATAATGCGTCACCATGACGGACGGCATTGGGCCAAGATCATCGCTCCGCATGCGAACCTCCCCGCACCATCCGGGCAGTGGTACTTGCACATTGAACTATTCCCGGGTGAACATGGCGCGGAATAGAAACAGGAGGCCTGCCCGCCGTTCGTCGACTATTCGGCGGCGATCGGCCCTCGCGTGAAACCTGGAATTTACTTCCCACCTGAAAAGCCGAGCTTCTGTCACATGAGAGAGGTCTTCATGAATCGGGTCGAGAACAAGGTCGTCGTGATCACCGGGGCCGCCCGGGGCCAGGGGCGCAGCCACGCGCTCCGGCTGGCGGAGGAGGGCGCCGACATCGTCGCCGTCGACCTGTGCAAGGACATCGAGACCGCCGGCTACTCCATGGCCAGCAACGAGGAGCTGGAGGAGACGGCCCGGCAGGTCCGGGCGACCGGGCGCCGCGCGGTGGTGAAGTACGCCGACGTCCGCGACTACGCCGCCGTCCGGTCGGCCATCGCGGAGGGCGCCGCCGAACTCGACGGGGGCGTGGACGTTCTGATCCCCAACGCGGGCATCCTGCCGATGGGCCCGGACGTGGCCGTCGACGGTTTCGCCGCCAGCGTCGACGTCAACCTCGTCGGCGTGCTCAACACCGTCCACGCCGCCCTGCCGCACCTGCGCGACGGCGCGTCCGTCATCCTGTCGGGTTCGATCGCGAGCCTGGTGCCGCCCATCGGCGAGGACGAGATGGCCGGCGCGGGGTACGTCGGCTACCGGTTCAGCAAGCAGGTGCTCGTCCAGTACATGAAGGAGCTCACCCTCCAGCTCGCGCCCCGCGGCATCCGCGTGAACTCGGTCCACCCGACCACCGTGGACACCGACATGACGAACAACGACGCCATGCTGCGGACCTACCGCCCGGATCTGGAGAACCCGACGAAGGACGACGTGGCCCCGATCCTGGCCACCCTCCAGGCCATGCCCATCACCCACGTATCCACCTCCGACGTCTCCCACGCCGTGGTCTACCTGGCCTCGGACGAATCCCGCTACGTCACCGGTACCCAGCTGCGGATCGACGGAGGCGCCATCGCCAAGCACCGACTGTGAACGGGGAGGAGACCGGGTAGGCGCGCTGTCTCGCTCAGCGCGGGAAAAGGGCCGAGTTCGGGGGTAGGCATTCATGGCGAGGATGGGGTACGACGCGGCATTGTCCCGGTTGCGGGACCTTCTCACGGAGAGCATGTGCGGGAACGGCAGACTGGCCCTGGTCGAGGGCGGGCTGGCCGGCGGCAAGACACATCTGCTGCACGAGTTCTCCCGGCAGGCCGTGCGGTCCGGGGCCCTGGTGCTCAGCGCCACGGGGTCGCGGGCGGAACGGAAACTGCCCCTGGGGGTCGTGGACCAGCTCTTCCGCAGCGCGGGACCGGCGGGGCCGTTACCGGAACACGCGGCACGGCTCATCGGTGCGGCGGCTGAGCCGAGCGGCCCTGGGGGAACGGGCCCGTCGGTGACGCAGCGCACCACGGACACGGCGGTCCGCGAACTGTGCGGGCTGCTGCTGGACCTGTGCACGGACCAGCCGCTGGTGCTGGCCGTCGACGACGTGCAGTTCGCGGACGATCCGTCGCTGCGGCTGCTGCTCTCCCTGCAGCGCAGGATGGGCGGCTCCCGGCTGCTGATCGTCCTCAACGAGTGGTACCGGGGCAAGCCGACCCTGCCGGAGCTGCGGGCCGAACTGACCCGCCACCCCTACAGCCACATCCGGCTGACCCCGCTCTCGGTGGACGACATCACCACCCTGTTCACCAAGGAGGGCGTCCCGGACCCCGCCCGGCTCGCGCACGGCTACCACCGGCTCACCGGCGGCAATCCGCTGCTCCTGCACGCGGCGCTCGACGACCGGCTGGGCGCGCTGTGCGTGGACGGGGAAGCGGACCACGGGGGACCCGTCGCCGGAGTCGCGTACGCGCAGGCCGTCCTGGCCGGCCTGTACCGGTGGGACGCGGAGCTGCTGTCCGTGGCCCGCGCCGCCGCGGTCCTCGGCGACCGTTCCTCCCCGGCGCTGATCGCGCAGCTGCTGGACGGCAGACTCGCCGACACCGAGGAGCTGGTGCTCATCCTCACCGAGGCGGGTCTGCTGCTGGACGGACGCGTCCGGCATCCGCGGGGCGCGTGCGCGATCCTCGACGGGATGCCGCACGGGGAGCGGTCGGACCTGCACACCCGGGTGGCGCGGCTGCTCTCCCAGAGCGGCGCGACGGCCGTGGACGTGGCCCGGCACCTGCTGGCGGCGGGCGAGGCACCGGAGCCCTGGGCGGTGAGCGCGCTGCGGGACGCGTCGGAGCACGCGCTGACGGCCGGCGACGCGGAGACCGCGGTGCGCTGCCTGCAACTGGCGGTCGGCGCGGACACCGACCCGCAGGAACGTCACTCCGACATGTACGCGCTGACGCGGGTGCTGTGGCGGCGGAACTGCGCGGCCGCCACCGCCTATCTGCCAGGGCTGCGGGGCGCCGTGGCGGCGGGGCAACTGCCGGTGCCGGCGGCCGTCGGCGTCGTGCGCTACTCGCTGTGGCACGGCGAGGTGGAGGAGGCCATCCGCACGGCGGCCTCGCTCTGCGCGAACGCGGAAAACCTCGACCCCCGCAGCGCCGCGGAACTGTCCGCCACGTTCCACTGGTACTTCGGCTCCGACCGCCGGCTCCGCCCGGCCGGCGGCGACGGGCTCCGCGTGTCGGCCCGCCGGGGCACCTGGGCCCACGCCGTGGACCGCATGACGACGTTCTGGGTCCGGGGCGGCGGCGACACCGCCTCCACCTCCGCGCAGCACATACTGCAGAGCTGCCACGTGGGGGACACGGCCCTCGAAGTGGTGGCCGGAGCGCTCCTCGCCCTCCAGTGCGACAGCAAGCCTCATCTGGCCCGTTCCTGGTGCGAGCGGCTCGTCCAGGAGGCGGCCCGGTCCGGTGACGTCACCTGGCAGGCCGTGCTCGGTTCCATCGGCGCGGCCATCGCACTGCGCCTCGGCGACCTGACGGCCGCCGTGCAGCAGGCCGAACAAGCCCTGCACCTGCTGCCGGTGAAGGCGTGGGGCATCCTCATCGGGCTGCCGCGCGCCACCCTCATATCCGCCCACACCAGCCTCGGCGACCACGACGCGGCCGCCCAGGTCCTGCGCCAGCCCGTGCCGGACGCCATGTTCGAGACGTTCCTCGGCCTGTACTACCTCGAGGCGAGAGGCGGCTTCTTCCTCGCCACCGACCAGGCGCTGGCGGCGGGCGGCGACTTCCAGCTCTGCGGCAGCCTCATGCACGAGTGGGAGGCGGACCTGCCGTCACTCAACCCGTGGCGCGCCAACCTGGCCCAGGTCAACCTGGAGCTCGGGCACACCGCCGAGGCCCGCGAACTCATCCGTCAGCAACTGGAACGCACACGGTCCGCCGACGCCCGGATGCGCGGCATCTCCCTGCGCGTGCTCGCCGCGGCCAGCGAACCGGCCCGCCGCCCCGCCCTCCTACGCCAGAGCGTCGAGTTCCTGACGGCGGCCCAGGACCGCCTCGAACTCGCCCGCGCGCTCACCGACTTCAGCCTCGCCCACCAGAAGCTCGGCGAGTTCGACCAGGCGAGACTCCTGGCGCGCCGCGCCACCCAGGTCACCCGGGCCTGCCTGGTGCCCGGTCCGGTCCCCGGCGACGAGGCCGGCACCGAACAGCAGCGGAGCCCGCAGGCCGGCTGGCACCCCCAGGAGCACCACACCCGGCAGGTGCTCAGCGAGGCGGAACGCCGGGTCGCGGAACTGGCCGCGCTCGGCCACACCAACCGAGAGATCAGCCAGATGCTCTACATCACCGTCAGCACGGTCGAGCAGCACCTCACCCGGGTCTACCGGAAGCTCGGGATCACCCGGCGCACGGACCTGCTCTCCGTGTACAAGCTGCGCGGGCAGAACGCCGGCGACGAGCAGCCGGACCTCGCCGCGGGCGGCGGTCTGCTGCCGGCGGGCCGGGAGGACGTCGCGGGCTGCGTCCGGCAGGGGTGATGGTGAGGGCCCGGGGCCGGCCGTCACCATCACGCCTGCGGCTACGCCACCGCCGCCCGGCGGGGGCGCGGGCGCAGCGCGATCGCGGGGGTCAGCGGCACCACGTCGAACGCCTTGCGGACGCCGTCCACCCGGCCCCACAGCCCGTCCGGCCCGGACACCACCAGTCGTTCGACCCCGTGGCCGGCCAGCGTGGACATCGCGGCCGGCCAGCGGACGGTGCGCACGACACCGTCCAGCAGCAGACGCCGTACCTGAGCGGCCGTGCCGACGACCGTGCCGTCGTGGTCGCTGACGATCGGCAGTCGCGGATCACGGAGGCCGAGCCGGTCGACGAGCTCGCGCTCGATGGTGTCCCGCAGCGGGGCGAACACGGAGGCGTGCATGGGCGGCCGCATCGTGTACATGGGCAGACCGCCCCGGGAACGCAGGGCCGTGCGCAGCCAGTCGAGGCGGTGCTCGCGCACGGACAGCATCCAGAAGTCGTCGTCGACGTGGCAGGCGATCTCGTACCACTCCCCCGCCTCGTCCAGCTCACGCAGTATCTCCGTGAGCCGGGGTTCGGGGGTGCGCGCGAACGACTGGGTGACGACATCGCCGTGGTTCTCGGCGAAGTACTCCTCCACGCAGTCGTTCCACCGGGCCGTCAGCCAGACCGCCTCGGCGAAGTCGAGCGCCCCGGAGTACACCGCCGCGGCGGTGTTGCCGAAGCTCGCCCCCAGACACCACTGCGGCCGCACGTCCAGTGCGTCCTCGGCCCACTGCGCCAGTGCCAGACACGTGACGAGGAACGACACGCGCTCGCCGGGCGAGTAGGCGGTCTCGGCCTGCCGGTAGCGGTCGAGGGTCGAGTAGCCCAGGGTGTCGTCGGCGATCTCGGTCAGCCCGCGCGCGACCGGGTTGATCAGCAGGAACTTGCCGAGGTCGGAGAACGGGCTCTGCCGTATGCCGGGGAAGGCGATCGCCGTCGCCGGGGTGCCGGCGCTCATCGCAGCGCCGTCGCGTCGAGCGCGGGTCCCTTGCCCAGGATCTCGCGGGCGATGGACTCCACGTAGTCGGTGATGGTGACGTCGCGGTCGAGGTACGGCACCAGCTTGCGGGTGCGCTCGTACAACTCACGTGTCACGCTGGATAGTTCGTCGGCGCCGCCCCTGATGTCGACGGCCTGGCACGCGCACAGCAACTCGAACGCCACCACGTAGGTGGCGTTGTCGAGTGCCTCGCGCGCCTTGCGGGCGGCGACGAAACCGAAGGAGACGATGTCCTGGAAGTCGCCCGTGCTGGTCAGCGACTGTATGGACATCGGCATCGCCATGGCCCGGGTCTCGGCGGTGAGCGACGCCGTCATGAACTGGCCGCCCATGAGACCCAGCCGGAGCCCGGGGTTCTCCCGGCACAGGAACGCCGGCAGTCCGTTGCTGTTGCTCTGGTCCAGGAACCGGTCGATGCGCCGGTTGGCCAGATTCGTCAGGGTGGCCAGGGAGATGACCAGGTGGTCCATGGCCATGGAGACGTACTGGCCGTGGAAGTGGCCGTTGTGGAAGACGTCGTCCTCCTCCGGCACGACGAGCGGGTTGTCGTTGGAGGAGTTGAGCTCGCTCTCCAGGGTGGCGCCGACCTGCGTCATGTTGTCCAGGACGGGACCCAGGATCTGCGGGGTGCAGCGGATCGAGTAGGCGTCCTCGATCGGCTGGGAGGCGTGCTTGGTCGCGTCCCCCATCTCACCGGCGAGCGTGGTCTCGGTGTCGAGTTCGTTGACCGCCATGGCCGAGTCCCGCAGGACGTCCCAGAGACGCTTGGCGACCTCCCGCTGGCCCGGGTGCGGCTTGAGCTCGTGCACGCGGGGGTCGAACGGCTTGGTCATGCCGCGCAGCCCCTCGACCGACAGGGCCGACACCGTCAGATAGGTGTCGAGCAGCCGGCGGGCCCGGGCGTGGACGAGGGTGCCCAGGCCGACCATGCCGGACGTGCCGTTGATCAGGGCCAGCCCCTCCTTGAAGCTGAGCGTCATCGGCTCGAGCCCGGCCTTCGCCAGGGCGTCACCCCCGGGCAGGGTCTCCCCGTCCAGTCGGGCCTTCCACTGGCCCACGCCCACCAGGGCGATCGCGGCGAGCGGGCCGAGGTCGCCGCTGGTGCCGAGCGAGCCCTTCTCCGGCACGCAGGGGGCGATGCCCGAGTTGTAGAGCCGGATCAGCTTCTCCAGGTTCTCCGGCGAGATGGCCGAGTTGCCCCGGGCCAGCGAGACGATCCGGGCCAGCATGATGGAGCGGACCGTGCGGTCGTCGAGGTACTGGCCGACGTTCGTGGCCACGGCGTTGATGAGGTTCTCCTGCAACTCCCGGGCCATGGACACCGGCACGAGCCAGTCGACGAAGCCCCCCATGCTGGTGTTCACGCCGTAGATGACACGGTCGTTCTCGACGAACTTCTCGAGGGTCTCGCGTGAGGTGCGGACCCGCCGCCACGCCTCCTCGTCCAGCTCGACCGGCTCGGGCCCGGCCGCCGCCGCGTCCAACTCGTCGAGGGTGAACCACTGGTTGGCCTTGATAGTGAGCGTCATCGGAGAACCTCTCCTGGGGTCTGGTGATCACGTCCCCGCATCGACAGGGCAGGCGATCCCCAGTCAAGCCAGCCGGGAGAACGAGGTGCACCGCCACCATCCCCCTACGTGCGCCGGAGGACCCCCTAAGAACTCGGGGCACCCGGGCACACGCCGTACAGATTCCATGCGTCCTCCGTATACCTTCTCCGTGTCTTATCGAGTACGGTCATCCACGCGCTGACGTGATCCCGTCGAGTTCGCCCGTGATCGCGTTGAGTCGGCCGCCGCGGTCTCGCTTCGGGTTGCTCCATGCCTGGCGACCGGGTTACCGACTGACAACGTTGTCACACGCGGGATCGCACCATGCGTGCACACCGCGACGCAGGAGAGACAACGTGCCCGTCAGATCTCAACACCCCTTGCCCCGCGCGATCCCTCCGGGAGCCGCCCGACGGCGTCACCGCCCGCTGCGCGCGACGGTCTGCGCGCTGCTCGCCGGGGCGCTGGGGATCGGCGTACTGACGGGTGGTGGCCTCGCCGCCGCGATGCCCGTCTCCCCTCCCTCCGCCGGGTCCTCGGGGTCGTCAGGCGGGTCGTCCTCCGGCACCGACTACGCCAAGCTCGTCGACCCGTTCGTGTCGACCGCCGGGGACGACGGGAATGATCTGCCGGGCGCTCAGGCGCCCCACGGTCTGGCCAAGGTCAACCCGCTGACCACGCCGAAGCGCAACCACACCGGGTACGACTACGACGAGGACCACATCGCCGGGTTCACGGCGACGAACCTCGACGGCGTGGGTGGCTCCGGAGGCGGGGGCGACCTGCTCGTCGTCCCGACCTCCGTCCAGTACGACAAGCGCCCCTCCCCCAGTACGTACGCGCACGCGTTCAGCCACAAGGACGAGACCGCGACGCCCGGTTACTACCAGGTGGGCCTGGGCTCCCTCTCCGGCACCGCCTCGTCGGTCACGCAGGACTCCGGCACCATCGACGCCGAGATGACCGCGACGACACGCACCGCGCTCGAGCGGTACCGGTTCCCCGCCGGGTCGGAGCCGAAGCTCGTCCTCGACCTCGCCAACAACTTCACCAGCCGCACGCGTTCGACCCTCAAGGCGACGACGCTCCCCGACGGGACCACGGCGATCGGCGGGGTCATCGCGGGGTCGTTCAACGGCGCCGCGTACCAGCTGTACTACCACGCCACCACGAACGTCCCCGTGACCTCCCTCAAGACCTGGGGGAAGGACGGGACGTTGAGCGGGGCGACGGCCCAGGACGGCACCGACACCGGCGCCGTCCTCGCCTTCGACCCGGCCGACCGCGACGACATCGAACTGCGCATCACCTTGTCGCCGGTCAGCGCCGAGCAGGCCGCGACCGATCAGCGCCACGAGGTGGACGGCCGCACCTTCGACCAGGTGCGCGCGGCGGCCAAGGCCGAGTGGAACGCGGCGCTCGGCGCCGTCGACGTGCGCGCCTCGGCGAAGTCCGACCCGGGGTCGACGCTCACCAAGCAGTTCTACACGCACCTGTACCGCATGTACGCCCTGCCGGTGAACGCCACCAGCACCAGCGGCACGTACCGCGGCGCGGACGGAGCGGTGCACAAGGCGAACGGCTTCACGTACTACGACGGCTGGTCCACCTGGGACGACTTCCGCAAGTACTCCGTCGAGGCCTACATCGACCCGGCCACCTACCGGGACATGATCCAGTCGCTGATCGTGCTCTTCGCCGACCAGCGCGTCTCCGGCAAGAGCCTCGGCAGCCTCACCCACTCGGTGCCGACCGTGCGCTGGGAGCGCTCGGCGGTCCTGGTCGCCGACGCGCTGTCGAAGGGCTTCAAGAACTTCGACCGCCTCGACGAGGCGTACCCGGCGCTGCTGTCGTACTCCGGGTACTACACGGGCGCACAACTGCGGCAGGGGTACGTCGCCGGTGATCCCGGTACGACCGTGCAGCGCGGCTACGACCAGTGGGCTCTGTCCGTCATCGCGGGTGCGCTCGGCAAGAAGGACGACGCGAAGAAGCTGCGCGCGCAGGCGACGATGGCCATCGACAACCTCGTGAAGCCCGGGGCATGGACCGCGGGCGACGGGACCAAGGTCGGTCTGCTCACCCCGCGTGCCGCGAACGGCGACTGGCAGAGCGCGGACTACGAGCGGTTCGAGGCGGCCGGCCTCTACCAGGGCACGCTGTGGCAGTACCACTGGTACGACGCCTATGACATGGACGGCCTCATCGAGGCCATGGGCGGCGCGAAGGCCGGCAAGGCCGCGATCCGGCACATGTTCGGCGAGGACTCCACCGTCGACGACGGCTCGACCATGCTGCACTCCAACGCCAACGAGATCGACCTGCAGGCCCCCTACCTCTTCAACTACGTCAGTGAGCCGAGCCTGACGCAGAAGTGGGTGCGCGCCATCTACACGGGCGCCACCTGGAACCGGTACATCGCCACCGGTTCCACGAACGAAGCGCCCAGCTCCGGCGGCGAGTTCCGCCCTCCCGTCAAGACCCAGGTGTACAAGCCCACCCCGGACGGCTTCCTGCCGACCATGGACAACGACGCCGGCACCATGTCGACGATGTTCGTCGCGGCGGCCCTGGGCCTGTTCCCGGTGACCGCGGGCTCCAGCCAGTACCAGATCGGCAGCCCGTTCTTCGACTCCACGAAGATCACCTACGCCAACGGCTCCACGTTCACGGTGAAGGCCGACGGGGTGTCGCCGAGCAACTTCTACGTCCAGAACGCCACCCTCGGCGGCAAGCGGTTCGACAACACCTGGCTGGACTACGCGCAGATCATCGGCGGTGGGACGCTGGCGTTCACCATGGGCTCCAAGCCCTCCCCGTGGGGCGCCCGCACCGAGCCGGCGTACTCGCTGAGCACCGACACCGACTCCGGTGGCGACGGCGGTGCGGGCACGGACAAGGGCAGGACCGTCGTCTCCGCCCGCCCGGGCACGGTCGACACCACTTCCGACGGCGCCGTGGACGGCCGTGTGCGGCTCACCCTGGACGGACCGGCGTCGTTCGCCGCGCACAAGGGCACGAGCCTCACCAAGAGCGGTGCGGCCCGCGTGACCGGGCTGCCGAAGGGCGTGACGGCGGACATCAGCGTCACCGGCAAGAAGACGGCGACGCTGAGCCTGGACGGCACCACCGAGGTCGACGCGCGCCTCGGCATCACGTTCCGCGACGCGGCTTTCGCTCACGGCGTCGCCGCCTCGACGGTGAGCGGCACCGGGATATCCCCGACCGACCCGCTGCGCGTCTCCGCCGCCGCGGTCCACCGCAAGGCCTTGGACGCGCTCGTGGACGAGGCGTCTCTCGTGCGCGGCGGCAACTACTCCGACGGCTCCTGGACCGTGTTCCGGTCGGCCCTCGAGCGCGCCCGTACGGTCCTCGCGGACCGCGACTCCGCGACGGGCACGATCATGGCCGCCGCCGACGCCCTGCACTCCGCCATCGACTCCCTCACCCTCGACGAGGGCGGTTACGCCGTCCTGCAGGCCGAGTCCCCCGACGAGAAGGAGGGTCCCAGCCTCACCAGTGAACGGAACAACTCGGACGGCAACCTCGGCGGGGTGACCGAGGGCTCCTGGGAGCGGTTCAGCAAGCTGGACTTCGGCGGCGTGGCCCCGCGCAGCGTCTCGGTGCGCTACGCCAACTCGCAGGCCACGAACGCGAAGCCGAGCAGCGTCGACATCCACGCCGGCACCGCCGACGGACCCGTCGTCGCGACCGTCTCCCTCCCCGGTACGGGCGGCTGGCAGTACTGGAGCACCGTCCAGGCGGCCATCACCGACCCGGACGCCCTGCTCGCCGCGAAGAGCGCGACGTTCGTGTTCCACGCGCCGCCCGGTCAGCAGTGGGTGTCGAACTTCGACTGGTACCAGTTCTCCCCGTACGAGCTGTCCGACTCCCCCACGACCACGCTCGCGACGCTGACCGCGGTGAACAGCACGGCGACCGGGAACGGTTCACTGCCGCTCAACCTCGGCAACGGCATCTTCGAGAACGTCACGAACGGTGCGTGGGCGCAGTGGAAGGACATCGACCTGCGCGACGGGGCGGACACCGTCACCGTCCGCTATGACAAGCCTCAGTCGCGGGCCGCGTCGGACTCGCACATCGAGCTGCGCCTGGGCTCGAAGGACGGCACGAAGCGCGTCGACGTCCCGCTCGAGTACAGCGGTTCGGGCTGGGGCACCATCGCCACCGCCTCCGTCCCCCTCGACCCGGCCGTCTTCACCGGCGTCCAGGACGTGTACGCCGTCTTCGTCTCCAGCACGCACAACTCCTCGCAGCCGTACGTGGGCAACGTCTACGCGCTGACCGTGACGCGGACCGCCGACGCGCCCGTGGGCTTCGACGCCACCGCGTTCCGCGCGCACAGCGGAGGCGGACTCAAGAGCGAGCCGGTCGGCTGGACCGGGTCGGGGTCCACCACCGACCTCGGCGGCACCTACGACGGGGCCTGGGTGGACTACGGGACCATCGACTTCGGCGGCTCCCCGAAGAACACCGTCACGATCACCTATGTCAACAACTCGGCCCGCTGCGGCACGGGTTCGGCCGTCCAGCTCTATCTGGACTCCTTCCCGGCGAGCCCCGGCACGCCGTACGCGACCGTGCCGCTCCCGGTCACGGGCAGCGCGTGGTCGGCGGGAGGGACGACGAGCCTGACACTCCCCCAGGCGATCAGCGGCTCGCACGCCGTCCATCTGCGGCTGGTGACGACCCCGGACGCCTCGCACCCGTACGTCGCGAACCTGGGCCGGATCACCTTCAGCCACGCCGACGAGCCCGTCGAGACGGACAAGTCCGCGCTGCGGAAGGCGATCGAGCGGTTCGAGGGTCTGTCCGGTGACGCGGCGCGCTACGGCACGATCGACTTCGGTGTGTTCCTGCGGGAACTCGCCGCCGCACGCGCCCTCGTCGACGCCGACGACGCGACGCAGCTCGAAGTCGACGCGCACACCCGCAGTCTCACCCTCGCGGCGAACCAACTGGTCCCGCTGCCGCGGCTGAAGCTGGAGGACCTGGTCGCGACCGCGTCGGCCGTCACGGACGACCGCTACACGGACGCCTCATGGAAGGCGTTCACCACGGCACTCGCCGAGGCGAAGGCCGCGGTCGCGGACGACAAGGCGGCGGACAGCACTCTCACCGCCCGGTACGACGCCCTCCGTCACGCCCTGTCCGCGCTCAGGACCAAGCCGAAGACGGTGCCGGCCGCGCCCGACGCCGTGTCGGCGACCCCGTCCGGTTCGAGCCTGACCGTCGCCTGGGCCGCGCCCGGGGACACCGGCGGCTCACCGGTCACCGCCTACAAGGTCGTCCTCGACGACGGTCACGAGATCCGGATCGACGACCCGGACAGCCGCAGGACGACCTTCACCTGGCTGCGGTCCGGCAGGTCGTACACGGCACGCGTCCAGGCGGTGAACGCCTACGGCACCTCCCGGTCGAGCGCCGCCACGGCGCCCGTCGTGATCAGCGGCGGCACCCCGCAGAAGCCGGGCGTGACGTCCGTGACCACGGACGGCAAGCAGGTCCGCGTGACCTGGCGGGCGGCCGGCGACGGTGGTTTCCCGGTCATCGGCTACACCGTGGCCCTCGGCGACGGGACCACCGCGCACGTGCCCGCCACGACGGACACGGCGTTGCTCACGGCCTCGAAGGGGGCCAGGACGCAGACGGCCACCGTCACGGCCGTCACGGCGGCCGGAACGTCCGACGCCGACACCACGGCTGCCGCGACGGCCTCTGTGTCCGCCGGTCCGGACTCGGCGTACGAGCCGTCGCCCTTCCCGGACGACGCGCTCGACGCCACCTACCCGTCGGACAAGTGGCCGGGCACGGATGGCGGGACGGGCTACTTCCTCGGCCTGCTGAACGGCTTCAAGGAGCTCGGTCCGGGCATTCTCGCCGCCAACACCAAGGTGCCGGCGGGCGCTCCGCTCACCGCCGAGAACGACAGGATCGCCGTACGCGTCAACAACGCGGCGAACCAACAGCAGGTGGACCGGGCCGAGGTCGACGCCACCGACAGCTCCACCGTCACCATGGCGGACGGCCTCGGCTCCCGGCTCGGCCCGCTGTACCTGGACGCGCTCAAGGGCGGCCGGCTGCCGAAGACCAGCGCACTGTTCTCGCGTGTCACCAAGGGCCTGGACCTCGGCGGAGCGGCCAAGGACCACTACGGTTACCAACGACCGTACGTGCGGCTCGGGTTCGTCGGTGACGGCGGTGCCGTGTACGAGTCGCAGGACCGCTCCTACGGCAGCCTCACCACGAGCGGCTCGTATCCCAGCGGGCACACGTACGGCGGCTACGAGGCGGGCACCATCCTCGCCACGCTCCTGCCCGAGCTGGCCCCGTCGATCCTGGCCCGTGCCTCCGAGTACGGGAACAACCGTGTCGTCCTCGGGTTCCACTACCCGCTCGACGTCATGGGCGGCCGCATCGCCGCGCAGGCCACGGTCGCGCACCGCTGGGCGGACCCCGACTTCGCGCGGTTGCTGACTCAGGCCCACACGGAGATGCGGAACGTGCTGCTCGCGCAGTGCGAGGAGAAGGGGTACGGCGACACGCTGGAATCCTGCGCGGGTGAGCCGTACGCGGGCCTGAGCCCGGCGCAGCAGGTCGACCTGTACACGCGGCGCCTGGACTACGGGTTCTCCCGGGTGGGCAAGCCGGGACAGTCCCTCAAGGCGCCGTCCGACGCGGCGGCCCTGCTGACCACGGCCTTCCCGCACCTGACCACCGAGCAGCGGACGCATATCCTCGAACAGACCGCGACGGACTCCGGCCGCCCGCTGGACCTCACGGCGGACGGTGGGGCGAGCTGGGAACGGATCAACCTGGCGGCGGCGATGTCGGCGCGTGTGATCGTGAACGCGGACGGTTCGGTCGAGGTGACGAACTTCCCGGACGCCACGAGGGCCGCCGACGCCGACGCCGCGGCGATCAAGGTGGGCGGCGTCGCGATCGACGGGTTCGACCCGGCGGTGTCGACGTACGTCGTCGACTGGCCGAAGAACAAGAAGGTCCCGTCCCTCTCCGCCGTGCCGGCCCAGTCCGGGGCGCGGGTGAAGGTGAGTGAGGGCAGCTCGGTCCTGTCGTCACCCGGCCACCGGTTCACCACCCGCACCATCAAGGTGACCTCGGCCGACGGCGCGGTCACGCGGACCTACACGGTCGGGTTCCAGCTCACGGATCGCGACGAACGGCCGGTCGCGGCCGGCGGCAACGGCGGCAGCCGCGCCGGCGGTGCGAGTTCGCCGGAGGGCGACGGCTTGTGGTCGCCGTCGGCGGAGTGGGCCGATCCGCTGGGGATCGGCCGGGAGCGCGGCACGCGCTGAACGGCTGACCTGCCGCGGTCCTGTGGGCCGCGGCAGGTGCAGGTCGTCACGGTGAGCAGTACCGATCGAAGATGTGCCGGCTGTCAGGCGTGAAGGTCCACTCCCGCAACGCCCGCCGCAGTTCCGGCTCGGTCAGCCACCCGTGCCAGGCCACCTCCCGTGGATCGGTGACGACGGGCTCCGGGGGAAGTTCGGCATCGCACACGCCGAGCCAGTGGGGGCTGAGCCCGGACCGGTTGAGGAACGTGAACCGAGGCCGCACGGTCGCCCGCACACCCAACTCCTCGCACAGCTCCCGGGCGGCCGCCTCCGCATAGGACTCGCCGACCCCGGCGGCGCCTCCGACACCGAGTTCGTGGTGTCCCGGGAAGCGGCTCAGCCGCTCGGCGCGCCGATGGACGAGGAAGCGGCCTCGTTCGTCACGGCACACCACCACGCCGACTCGATGCAGCCAGTTGTGCCGGACCGCTTCCGACCGGCTGACCACTCCCAGCACCCGGTCGTGCGCGTCGACGCGTTCCACGAGTTCATCCACGTCTCATACGGTCCCAGGTGCCACTGACATCAGCCCCGTGTGCTCTGTCCTCGACCGGGACTCAGCCCGCGGCACGTACCAGCGCCGTCAGTTCGGCCACGGTCGTCCCGGCGTGGAGCCGAACGTCGAAGGTGTGGCCGTCATCGCACAACACCATTTTCCGAAGGCTCCCTCACCCGTATCAGTGCTCACTCGGCCCTGGCCCCGGACTCTTTCCGCACCATGCCAAGTCTTTCGGCGGTCGCCATGGGGGAATCCGTCACGTACCACCGCCGTGCGGATCAGGCCAGGAGCAGCGCCTTTCGGTATGCGACCGCTCGATAGCACCCCGCTGACCTGCTGTTATGCAGGATTCCGTCATTGACTGGCGGGAAATCGCTGGTTAGCTTCGGGGCATGGCCGAAGCAGCCCCCGAGGGCACCATCGACGATCTGGACCGGCGTGTCATCGCCGCGCTCCAGCTCAACGGGCGTGTCCCGTGGAGTGCGGTGGCGCGGTGGGTGGGTGCCAGTGAGACCACCGCCCAGCGGCGCTACACGACGCTTCGTGAGCGGGGGCTGCTGCGGGTGACCGGCACGCTGGAGCTGGACCGGACCGAGGGCGGATCCTCCATGATGGTCCGGGCCCAGGCCCGCCCCGGCCGGGGACTGGAGGCGGCGGCGCGGTTCAGCGAGAGCCCCGACGTGCGTTTCGTGGCCGTCGTCACGGGGTCGGCCGACCTCGTCGTCGACTTCGTCGCCCGGGACAACGACGACATGATGCGGATGCTGTTCACCGACCTCCCGGCGACCGACCTCATCACCGGCACGGAGGTCGTTCCCGTCATCCGTCCCTTCACCTCGGCGGCGATGTGGGACACCGGGCTGCTCCCGCCCGAGGCGGCGAAGGAACTGCGGCCCGCCGCCGACTCGTCCGACGTCATCGACCGGGACCGGGCGCCACAAGCGCTCACCCCGCTCGAGCAGGAGATCGCGGCGGCATTGAGGGAGGACGGCCGTATCCAGGTCAGTGTCCTCGCCCGGCGTCTCGGCCGTGCCGAGTCCAGTGTCGCCCGTGCGATGGACCGGATGATCTCCCGGGGTCTCCTGCAGTTCCGCACGCTCGTCGATCCGTCACTGCTCGGGTTCGACGCGGAGTTCATGGTGTGGTTGTCCATCGAGCCGGGGCGGCTGGATGCCGCGGGGCGGCAGCTCGCCAGGCACCCTGGGACGAAGTTCCTCGGCGCCACCACCGGCCGTTTCAATCTCATCGGGCACATGGTCCTCCCCCGCCGGGCGGATCTGTACCCGTACACCAGTGAGGTCATCGGGTCCCTGCCCGGGCTGATCGCGTCCGACGTGACGCTGCACCTCGCCACCGTGAAGTACTCGTGGCACCGGATGGGGCGGCCCACCGGCTGAGCCTCGGGCGGTGACTGTTCCGCCGCGCCCACACGGTCCCCGACCCGCACTCTTCCCGCTCGTACGACTCTCAGGAGCTCCCCCATGCCCTCAGAAGACTCCGGCCTGCCCGCGGACAGCTGGCGCTGGCCAGAGGAGACGTGGCGCGGCCACGTCGACGCCGTGCGCGCCGGGCGTCGGCTGGTCCCGGACCGCTGGCCCGGCGGTGCCCGGGTCGCCGTCGCCCTGTCGTTCGACTCCGATCACGAGACGATCCCGCTGCGGGACGGCGAGACCAGCCCCGGCCGGCTGGCCCAGGGCGAGTACGGCGCCCGCGTGGGCGCTCCGCGCATCCTGAGCCTGCTGGCGCGCTACGGCGTTCCCGCCACCTTCTTCATGCCGGCTGTCTCGGCTCTCCTGCACCCCGAGGAGGCCCGCGCGTACACGGAGGACGGGCACGAGCTGGCCGTCCACGGCTGGATCCATGAGCGGAACATGCTCCTGGGCCGTGCGGACGAGCGTGACCTGACCGCGCGCGCCCTGGACACCCTGGACTCGTTGACGGGGCGGCGTCCGGTCGGCATCCGCACCCCTTCGTGGGACTTCTCCGCGTCCACGCTGGCCACCATGCTCGAGCTGGGCTTCGCCTACGACTCCTCGCTCATGGCCGACGACGAGCCGTACGAGATCGTCGCCGAGGGGCGTCCCACCGGGCTGGTCGAGATCCCCGTCGACTGGATCAGGGACGACGCGCCCTACTTCACGATGGACCGTTACGGCGCCGTGCGCCCGCACAGCAGGCCCCGCGACGTGGGGGAGATCTGGCGCGACGAGTTCGACGCCGCCTACCGCGACGGCGGGGTGTTCCAGCTCACCCTTCACCCGCACGTCATCGGGCACCGCTCACGCCTGGTCGTGCTGCGCGAACTGCTCGACCACATCACGGCGCACCACGACGTCTGGTTCGCCACCCACGCCCAGCTCGCCGCCGCCGCCCGCACCGTCCTGGACGACTCCTCCGGTGCCCGTCCCGTCCCCTCGGAGCGCACGCCATGAACACCACCAGGTCCGACCTGTCCGCCGCGACCCCCGGCGGGGGCGGCGCGCCCGCCGCGCCGGAGAAACTGAACGCGACGCAGCGCAAGGCCATCGTCGCGGGCACCATCGGCAACACCGTCGAGTGGGTGGACTGGGCGCTCTACTCGATCTTCGCGAAGATCATCGCGGACGAGTTCTTCCCCAAGGGCAACGGCGCGGTCGCGCTGCTGTCGACGCTGGCCGTCTTCGCCGTCGGATTCGTGATGCGGCCGGTCGGCGCGGCGGTGCTCGGCGCGTACGCCGACCGGCACGGCCGTAAGAAGGGCATGACTCTCACGGTGGCCCTCATGGCGGGGGCCGGGTTCGCCATCGCGATCACGCCCTCCTACGAGCGGATCGGTGTCCTGTCGCCGCTGCTCCTGCTCGTCGCCCGACTCGTGCAAGGCTTCTCCGCGGGCGGTGAGTTCGGTTCGTCCTCCGCCTTCCTCGTCGAGTCCGCGGCGCGCGGCCGCCGGGCGTTCGCCGGGTCCTGGCAGCAGGTGTCGGTCGCCGGCGGTGTCCTGATCGCCTCGCTCCTCGGCACGCTGACCACGTCCATGCTCAGTGACGGGGCACTGCACTCCTGGGGCTGGCGCGTCGCGTTCGTCCTCGGCGGGCTCCTGGGGCTGGTCGGCCTGTGGCTGCGCGTCTCGGTCGAGGACACGGAGTCCTTCACCCGGACCCAGGGCAGCGGGCGCACCCGCACCAACCCCGTCAAGGCGATGTTCGTCGAGCACCCGGCGGCCACGCTGCGCGTCGCCGGCATCACGATCGCGGGCACGCTCACCTACTACATCTGGGTCAACTACCTGCCCACGTACGCGAATCTGACGACCGGCATCCCCCTCAGGACGGCACTGCTGTCCCAGACGCTGTGCCTGATCGTCTTCGTGGTCGCGCTGCCGTTCGCCGGAGCGCTGTCGGACCGGATCGGACGCAAGCCGACCATGGCCGCGTTCGCGGGTGGGTTCGTCGTGCTGGCCTGGCCGCTGCTGCACCTGCTCGGCGACGGCTTCTGGAGCCTGTTCCCCGTCCAGCTCGTGGGCATGCTGCTCATCCTCGGCTACTCGGCCAACTGCGCCGTCATCATGGCCGAGCAGTTCCCCGCGGAGGTCCGGGCCACCGGCATCGCGCTGCCCTACGCGCTGGCCGTCGCCGTGTTCGGCGGCACCGCGCCCTACATCACGACGTGGATGCACGAGAGCGGCCACAGCGACCTGCTGTGGATCTACGTCAGCGTCGCCTCGCTGATCTCCCTCGTCGTCTACCTCACGATGCCCGAGACCAAGGACAAGGACTTCACGTGACCCACGTTCTCGTCACCGGGGCGTCCGGCGGTATCGGCGGCGCGATCGCCGAGGCGTTCGCAGCCCAGGGCGCCTTCCTCACCCTGTCCGACCGGGACGTCGACGCGCTCCACGCCACGGCCTCCCGCATCGGCGCGGGCGCCGCGATCCACGCCGCCGATCTGACCGGCCCCGACGCGGCCACCGCGCTCGTCGAGGAGTCCTGGGCGGCGAACGGCCCGGTGGACGTCCTGGTCAACGCGGCGGGCGTCTACCCCTCCCTGGACATGGCCGCCGTCGACGCGACGGCGTGGGACCGGCTGTTCGCCGTCAATCTGCGTGCCCCCGTCCTGACGACCGCGGCCCTCGCCCGCCTCGCCGCGGCGGAGGGCCGGCCCGCCTCGGTCGTCAACATCTCCTCGGGGTCGGCGCTGCGCTCCCGCCCCGGGGGCGGTCCCTACGCCAGTTCGAAGGCCGCCCTGGAGATGGCCACCCGGGCCGCCGCCCTCGAACTGGGCGGCCTCGGCATCCGCGTCAACGCGGTCAGTCCGGGCTTCGTCCTGGTCGACAGCGACTGCAACCCCGTCTCCGCGGAGTACGCCCGCACCATCGACGTCAATCCGCTGGGCCGGCCCGGAACGCCCCGGGACATCGCCCGCGCCGTCTGCTGGCTGGCCGGGCCCGACGCCTCCTGGATCACCGGGGAGGTCCTGCGCGTCGACGGCGGGTCGAGCACCGGGGCCCTGCATCTGCCCCGGATCTGGCAGGCGGACGACACCCGCGCCACCCGCACGACGGCACCCGTACCGGCCGACACCACTACCGAGGAACACTCCCGATGAACGACACCGCCCCCCAGCGCACCGCCTACACCGTCGTCGGCTCGGGCGCGATCGGCGGGACCCTCGCCTTCGCCCTCGCGCGGGCCGGCCACCCCGTCACCGTCGTCGACACCGACCAGGAGCACGTCGACGCCATCCGCGCACACGGCCTCGTCCTCGCCCGGGGCGACGAGCGGACCGGCGTCCCGGTGACCGCCGCCACCCCGGACACCTTCGACGGCCCCCTCGAACGGGTCCTGCTCGCGGTGAAGGCGCAGGCCACCCGGAGCGCGGTCGAGTGGATCGCGCCCCGCCTGGGCCCCGGCGGGCACGTGGTGTCCGTGCAGAACGGCTTCAACGAGGACCTGATCGCGGAGTACGTGGGCGCCGACCGGACCGTCGCCGCGTTCGTCAACATCTTCGCGGACGTCGTCGAGCCCTGCGTGATCCAGGACGGCGGCGCGGGTGCCCTGGTGATCGGCGAGCCCAAGGGGGCGCCCGTCAGCGAACGGGTCCGCTCCCTGGTGGCCGACCTGCAGAGCTGGGGACCCGCCCGGGCCAGCGACAACGTCGAGGGCTACCTGTGGGCCAAGGCGGGGTTCGGCGCCATGCTGGCCGCCACGGCCCTCGCCGACGCCCCGATGGCCGACCTGATCGACCGGCACCGCCCGGCCATGGCCGGGCTCGCCGCGGAGATCTTCGCCGTGGCCGACCAGCGCGGCATCACCCTCCAGGCGTTCGACGCCTTCGATCCCGCGCCCTTCCGGCAGGACGCGGACGCCACGGCACGCGACGCGGCCTTCGACCGTCTCACCGCCTGGCTGCGCACCCAGTCCAAGGACCGCAGCGGCATCTGGCGCGATCTGGCGGTGCGGCACCGCCCCGTCGAGGTCACCACGCACTACGCCGACGTCATCGCGTACGCGGACCGGCTCGGCCTGCCCGCCATCCTGTTGCGCACGGTCATGGACGGACTCCGCGAGCTGGAGGGCGCGCCCCGGCTCATGTCCGAGGAACGGCTCGCCGTACTGGACCGGCTCGCCGGGCAACCGGCGGCGGAGGACCCGGCCACCCTGGTCCAGCGCTGGCTGGCGGACCACCGTGAGGATCTGGTCGCCGACCTGGCCGCCTACACCGCGCAGGGCAGTGCCAGCGACGACCTCGACGCTCTGGACGCGTGCCTCGCCTGGCTGCGCACCTGGCTCGACCGAAGGCTCGGTACCCCCGAGAGCGAGGAGGTCCTTCCTCGCGCGGACGCCGGGGACATCCTCGTCCGCCGGTATCCCGCACACGACGCCACAACGCCTGACGGACGACCGGTCATGCTGCTGGGCCACTACGACACCGTCTGGCCGACCGGCACCCTGGACACCTGGCCTTTCCGGCGCGACGGCGACACCATCAGCGGGCCCGGCGTCTTCGACATGAAGGCCGGTCTCGTCCAGGCGGTGTGGGCCCTGCGCGCGCTCGACGCGCTCGGGCTGCCCCGGCCGGCCGTCACCCTCGTGCTCAACGGCGACGAGGAGACGGGAAGCCTCGCCTCCAAGGACGCCGTCGTCGAGGCGGGCCGCGACTGCCGGCTCGCCATGGTCTTCGAGGGCGCGGCCGACGGCGCCGTCAAGACGGCCCGAAAGGGCGTGGGGCTGTTCACGCTGACGGTCACCGGCATCGAGGCCCACGCGGGTCTCGACCCGACGGCCGGCGCCAGCGCCATCGACGAACTGGCCCACCAGATGGGGCGCTTGACCGAGCTGCGCGATCTCGCGGCCGGAACGTCCCTCAACGTCGGAGTGATCGAAGGAGGCACGCGCAGCAACGTCACGGCGGGACGCGCGGCCGCCCACCTGGACGTGCGGGCGGCGACCACGTCCGAGCAGCAGCGCATCACGGAGGGTCTGGCCGCGCTACGCCCCCTCGACCCCCGCACCCGGCTGGAAGTGACCGGCGACTGGAACCGTCCCGTCTTCGAACGCACCGAAGTGGTCGCCGAACTGGCCGACTTGGCCAAAGCCTGCGCCCGACGTCTCGGAGAGGACCTCGCGGAGGCGGCGGTCGGCGGGGCCAGCGACGGCAACTTCCTCGCGGCGGCCGGTGTGCCGGTCCTGGACGGCATCGGCGCGGTCGGGCAGGGAGCCCACGCCCGCTCGGAGAGCACCAGTGTCTCCAGCATGGTCACGCGGTCCGCGCTGACGGCCACCGTCCTCACCACCCTCGCCGGGAACTGAAAGGGAGAACCGGGCATCGCCGGCCTCAGACAGCGTCGCCCGGCATCCCCGGCGACCGGGCGATCTCCTGTTCCGCGGCCTCGATCAGCGTCAGTACGGCAGTCGCGGCGGCCACCGCGTCCCGGGCCTCGATGGCTTGCACGATGGCACGGTGGCCCGGCAGTGACGCCTCCACCGCGCCCGGCGTCTGGGTGCTGATGACGAAGCTGTGTTCCAGCGCGATCTCGACGGCTCGGCCCAGGGAGCCGAGGAGGCGGTTGCCGCCGGCGTCGAGGAGGGCTCGGTGGAAGGCGATGTCGGCCTCGACGTAGCCGGAACGGCCGGGGGACGCCGACGCGGTCTCCATGGCGGTCAGGGCGTCGTGGAGGGCCCGTACGTGGTCGGGGTCGGCCCGTTCGGCGGCGAGGCGGGCCGCGGCGGGCTCGACGATGCGGCGCAGTTCGCTCGTGTCGCGGAGCAGGGCCGCCGCGTCCCCGGTCTGCTTCCAGCGCAGGACGTCGGGGTCCAGGTGGTTCCAGTGCTCCGGGGGCCGCACGCGCGTGCCGGTGCGGGGGCGTACGTGCAGCATCCCCTTGGCCACCAGGGACTTGACCGCCTCGCGCAGGGCTCCGCGGCTGACGCCGATCTCGAGTGCGAGGGTGTCCTCGACCGGCAGCGCGGATCCGGGCTCCCACTCACCGTCCACGATGCGCTGCCCGAGCGTGTCGACCACGCGCTGGTGCGTGGTCGGGAAGTGGCCCATGGTCTGTGTTCGCCCCCTGGACGTCATTCATCGAATCATTTAATGATTGGGGTAGAAGGGTAAGCGCTGGGGCCGTCGGCCGCCAGTGCCGCCCCGCCGAGTGGGACGACGTCTGAGCCACGGGAGTGTGCACATGACCGACCGACAGAGGGCGGACCGCCGCAGCCAGGCGTGGTTCGGCGCACAGGGGCGCAGCGGGATGCTGTACCGGTCCTGGATGCGCAACCAGGGGTTCGGGCACGAGGTGTTCGACGGGCGTCCCGTCATCGGCATCGCGACCAGCGCCTCCGAACTCGCGCCGTGCAACGCGCACTTGACGCGGGTCGCCGAGGCCGTCAAGCGCGGGGTGTGGCAGGCGGGCGGCCTGCCGTTGCAGTTCCCCACCATGGCCACCGGCGAGACGCTCATGCGCCCGACCGCCATGCTGTACCGCAACCTCATGGCCATGGAGGTCGAGGAGCTGATCCGGGCCAATCCGCTCGACGGCGTCGTCCTGCTGTCCGGCTGCGACAAGACGACGCCCGCCATGCTCATGGGCGCGGCCAGTGTCGATCTGCCCGCCGTCATGGTCACCGGCGGGCCGATGCTGAACGGCAAGTTCCGCGGGGAGGACGTGGGTTCGGGCACTCATGTCTGGAAGTTCGAGGAGGATCTGAAGACGGGCCGGATGACGGAGGAGGAGTGCTTCTTCGCCGAAGGGTGCATGGCCCGTTCCAACGGCCACTGCATGACCATGGGCACCGCCTCGACCATGGCCTGCATGGCGGAAGCGCTCGGCATGCAGCTGCCGGGTTCGGCGGCCTGGCCCGCCGTCGACTCACGGCGGATGGAGACCGCCCAGGCGGCGGGGCAGCGCATCGTGGCGATGGTGGAGGAGGAGCTGCGGCCCTCGCGGATCCTGACCCGGGAGGCGTTCGAGAACGCCGTCCGTGTCAACGCGGCCATCGGGGGTTCCACGAACGCCGTCATCCATCTGACCGCCCTCGCGGGACGGGTCGGTGTCGAGCTGGGGCTGCGGGACTTCGACGAGCTGGTCCGTGCGGTCCCGACACTGGTCAACCTGATGCCCAGCGGCAAGTACCTGATGGAGGACTTCTGTTACGCGGGTGGGCTGCCCGCCGTCATGGCCGAGCTGCTCGACGGTGGACTGCTGCACGGCGGCCCGGTCACCGTGACGGGACGTACCGTCGCCGAGAACGTCGAGAGCGCCGAGCGCTACGACACCGACGTCATCACCCCGCTCGACGCCCCCTTCCAGCCCGCCGGAACCGGCATCGCCGTCCTGAGCGGCAACCTCTGCCCCGACGGCGCCGTCATCAAGCAGTCCGCCGCCTCACCACACCTGCTCACCCACCGCGGTCCCGCCCGTGTCTTCGACTCCCCGGAGGCGTATCACGAGGTCGCCGACGACCCGGACCTCGACATCGACGAGAACACTGTCATCGTCATCCGCAACGCCGGTCCCAAGGGCTACCCCGGCATGCCGGAGGTCTCCAACGTGCCGCTGCCCGCCAAGCTGCTGAAGGCCGGTGTGACGGACATGGTGCGCATCTGCGACGGGCGGATGAGCGGGACCGGGTACGGGACCGTGGTGCTGCACGTGGCCCCCGAGGCCGCCGTCGGCGGGCCGCTCGCCCTGGTCCGGGACGGGGACCCCATCGTCCTCGACGTCCCTCGGCGCACCCTGCGCCTGGACGTCGACGACGCCGAACTCGCCCGGCGCCGGCAGGAGTGGACGCCGCCCGCCGAGCAGTACACCAGCGGCTACACCTGGCTCTACACCGAGCACGTCGAACAGGCCGACCGCGGCGCCGACTTCACGTTCCTGCGCGGCAGCCGGGGGCACGTGGTCCCCCGCGATTCCCACTGAGTCCCCCACCCCCCGAGCGCCCTTACCGTCCCCAGTCAGGAGAGCATCCCTCGTGGAATCGGCAGCAGCGCGCCCCCGTCCGGTTCTCGGCCTCGACCCCGGCTCCGTCCTGCCGGACGACTCCGACCGGGCCGTCCTCGTCGCCCGCGTCCACGATCCGGAGGCGGGCGGGCCGTGCGTGGCCGCCGTGCGGGGCGAACGGGTCGTCGACGTCACGGCCCTCTCCCCCACCGTCTCCGACCTCCTGGAACGCGACGACGCGGCGGACCTCGTCCGCGGGGCCGACGGCGGACGCGTCTGGCGTCTGGACGAACTGCTGCAGGCACCGCCCGGCCGCCCCGACGTGCCGCATCTGCTCGCGCCCATCGACCTCCAGGTGATCAAGGCGGCGGGTGTCACCTTCGCCCGCAGCCTGCTGGAGCGCGTCATCGAGGAACGCACGGGCGGCGATCCGGCGCAGGCCGCGCGGGTGCGGGCCCGGGTCGTGCACGCGGTCGGCGGCCGGCTCGACGGCATCCGGCCCGGCTCGCCCGAGGCGGTCAAGGCCAAGGAGGCGCTCGTCGCCGAAGGGCTGTGGTCGCAGTATCTGGAGGTCGGGATCGGGCCCGACCCGGAGGTGTTCACCAAGGCCCCCGTGCTGTCCGCCGTCGGCACCGGCGCCGACATCGGCGTACTCGCCGCCTCCGTGTGGAACAACCCCGAGCCGGAGGCCGTCCTCGTCGTGGACTCGCGCGGGCGGGTGCGGGGCGCGACGCTCGGCAACGACGTCAATCTCCGGGACATCGAGGGGCGCAGTGCCCTGCTGCTGTCCCGCGCCAAGGACAACAACGCCTCCTGCGCCGTCGGTCCGTTCGTCCGTCTCCTCGACGACGGCTTCGGACTGGACGACGTACGCGGCCTGGACATCGATCTGCGGGTCGACGGCCCGGAGGATTATGTCCTGCGGGGCAGCAGCACCCTCCGCGAGATCAGTCGCGACATCCTCGATCTGGTGGGCGCGACGCACGGGCCGCACCATCAATACCCGGACGGTTTCGCGCTGTTCACGGGCACGCTGTTCGCGCCGACCGAGGACCGGCACGCACCCGGCGCCGGGTTCACCCATATGTACGGCGACGTCGTCACCATCTCCAGCCCGAGGCTCGGCGCGCTGGTCAACACGGTCGTCTCCAGCGAGGACGCCGCGCCGTGGACGGAGGGGATCGGGACGCTCATGCGCGGACTCGCCCGGCGCGGGCTGCTGTAGAGGTGCGCGGCGCCCCTGACCGGCGCCGCGCACCCCCGGTTCAGGTGGTCGGCGGCTCCTGGACGATCGTGGCGTGCAGCCGTCGCGTGTGGTCCAGCGGGCGTTCGGCTCCGGTCAGCGCGACCCGGGCCGTCAGCCGCGGGTCCGTGCTGGAGGCGGCCAGCCGCAGTTCCAGTTCGCCCGGTTCGACGATGCGCCGGCCGTCGCGTCCGGTGAAGGAGGCCAGGTCGGCCGGGACCGTGACGCTCAGCCGCCGGGCTTCCCCCGGCTCCAGCGTGACCCGGGTGTAGCCGATGAGGCGCTGCACCGGCTGGACGACGGACGCGACCGGGTCGTGCAGGTAGAGCTGGACCACCTCGGTGCCGGGCCTCTCCCCCGTGTTGCGGACGGTGAAGGAGAGCGCGAACTCCCCGTCCGTGGAGGTCTCTTCGGCCTCCACACTCAGGTCCGTCCAGTCGAACCGCGTGTACGACAGGCCGTGGCCGAAGGCGAACGCCGGGGTCGGGTCGATGTTGGACACCGCGCTGGCCTGCGCGAGTCGCGCGCCGAGGTAGGTGCCGGGCTGGGCGCCCGGCCCGCGCGGCACGCCGACCGGGAGCCGTCCGGAGGGGTTGACCCGGCCGGCGATCACCCCGGCGATCGCGTGCGTGCCCTCCTCGCCGGGGAAGAAGGACTGCACGATCGCCGCGGACTCCTCCACCGCGCGGCCGAGGGCGTACGGCCGTCCGGCCAGCAGGACGGTGACGACGGGGGTGTCGAGGTCGAGCAGCGCGTCGAGCAGGTGCTGTTGCGCGCCTGGCAGCGCCAGTGACTCGGCGTCGCAGCCCTCGCCGCTGGTGCCCCGGCCGAAGAGTCCGGCCCGGTCGCCGAGCACCACCACGGTCACGTCGGCCTCACGGGCCACCCGCGTCGCCTCGTCGAGGCCGGTGAGGTCCCCGTCGTCGACGCCGGTGCCCCGGACGTACGTGATCTCGGCCTCGGGGAACTCGGCGGCGAGGGTCGCGCGCAGGGTGGGCAGGTCGATGCCGAGGGGCGTGTCGGGGTGGCGGACGCCGATGTGCTGGGGGAAGGAGTAGCAGCCCAGGACGGCGACGGGTTCGTCGGCGTTGGGGCCGATCAGGGCGATGCGGCGCGGGCGTTCCAGCGGGAGGGTGCCGTCGTTGCTGAGCAGCACGACCGCTTCCTCGGCGAGGGTGCGGGCCAGGGCGCGGTTGTCGGGGCTGTCCAGGTCGATCCGGCCGCGCAGGGCCTCCGGGTCGTCCGGGTCCGTGCCGTCGAGGGCCGCGGGAACGGGGTTCCAGTCCTGGTCGAGGAGGCCGAGTTCCACCTTCTGGGTGAGGACGCGGCGTACGGCGCGGTCGACGAGCTTCTCCGGGACGCGGCCGTCGGCGACGGCCTCGGTCAGGGGTGCGCCGTACGTCTTGACGTTGGGCAGTTCGACGTCGATGCCCGCGCGCAGGGCGGTTCCGGCGGCGCTCGCCCAGTCGGACGCCACGCCGTGCAGCGTCTTGAGGAAGGCGATGGCGAAGTAGTCGGCGACGACGGTGCCGTCGAAGCCCCATGTGTCGCGCAGGAGGCCGGTGAGCAGGGCTTCGTCGGCGGCCGAGGGCATGCCGTCGGTGTCGGTGTAGGCGTTCATGACGGAGCGGACGCCGCTCTCGCGGATCGCCATCTCGAACGGCGGCAGCAGTACGTCGGCGCGTTCCCGCGGGCCTACCGAGCTGGGGGCGAGGTTGCGGCCGGCGCGGGAGGCCGAGTAGCCGGCGAAGTGCTTGAGGGTGGCGACGATCCCGGCGGACTCCAGGCCCTGCACGTAGGCCGTGCCGATGGTGCCGACGAGGTACGGGTCCTCGCCGATGGTCTCCTCGACGCGGCCCCAGCGTGCGTCGCGCACCACGTCGAGGACGGGTGCGAGGCCCTGGTGGACGCCGACGGACCGCATGTCGCGGCCGATCGCGGCGGCGACGCGCCGGACGGTGTCGGGGTCGAAGGAGGCACCCCAGGACAGGGGGACGGGGTAGGCCGTCGCTCCCCAGGCGGCGAAGCCGGCCAGGCATTCGTCGTGGGCGAGGGCGGGGATGCCGAAGCGGTTGGACGCGGCGATCCTGGCCTGGGTGCGGGCCAGGGAGAGCGCGCCGAGGGCCGGGTCGACGGGGACCGTGCCGAAGGGGCGGGTGAGCTGGCCGAGTCCGGTGGGCAGGAGGGCGTCGAGGTCGACGGGCTCCTCCATCTCGTGCTGGTGGGGGGCGACTTCGCCGCCCTCGTCGGAGGCACCCACCCACACTCCGTACAGCTGGGCGGTCTTCTCCTCGAGGGTCATCGCATCGACCAGCGCGTCGACGCGCGCGGCGACGGTGGCGGTGGGGTCGTTCCAGGGGGCTGTCGCGGTGGTGTTCTCTACGGCCACGTCGGCGTTCACTTTCCTCCCACGCCCGTCGGCGCCCCGAGCGGGGCACCGCGGGCGAACCGGTAGACGAGTGGATCGGTGTCCGCGCCGGTCAACGGCTGAACCCCGCGGTCAGCCCGCTCAGCAACTGGCGGCGGCCGAAGGCGTACAGGACCAGGACGGGCAGGGTGGTCAGGACGACGGCGGCGAGCACGGCGGGCACGTTGACGCCGTACTGGCCCTGGAAGGTCCACAGGGCCAGCGGCAGCGTGCGGCGGTCCGGGCTCTGGGTGAGGACCAGGGGCAGCAGGAAGCCGTTCCAGATGGTCAGGGCGTTGAAGATGGAGACGGTGAGGATGGCCGGACGGGTGAGCGGCGCCGCCAGCCGCCACAGCGTCGTCCACTCGTTGGCGCCGTCGACGCGCATCGAGTCGAACAGTTCTTTGGGCACGTCCCGGATGAAGTTGGCGAGCACCAGCACGGACAGCGGGATGGCGAACGCGATCGACGGGAGGATCAGGGCGGGCAGGCTGTCGTAGAGGTGCAGTTTGATGATGATGAGGTAGACGGGGATGATCGTCGCCTGGAGCGGGATGGCGAGGCCCATGAGGAACAGGCCGTTCATGGCGCGCAGAACCCGCATGCGCCAGCCGCGGACGATGGCGTAGGCCGCCATGAAGGAGACCGCGACGGCCGGCACGACGGCGCCGACGGTGACGACGACGCTGTTCAGGAAGTACTGGAGGAAGTCGGACTCGATGACGAGCCGGTAGTTCTCCAGGGTGGGGTCGGTGGACGGCACCAGCGGATTGCTGGCGTAGTAGCGGCTGCGGGCCTTGAAGCTGGTGATCAGGGTCCAGTACAGGGGTACGGCGACGACGGCGAGCCAGAGCCATCCGGCCAGGCCGCCGAGCCAGTTGCGCCGGCGGGTGGCCGGGCGGGAGCGGCGCGGGCCCTCGTCGTGGGTGACGTTCCGCGGTCGTCGTGTCTTGGTCAGGGTGGTGGTCACGTCAGGCCCCCTCGAGCTGGCTCGCGCCGGCGTCCCGGCCGCCGAGGCGGCGCAGCAGCAGGGCGAGCCCGAGACCGACGAGGACGAGGATGACCGCGATGACGCTGGCCGGTCCCATCAGGCTGGCCTGGAAGCCCCGCTTGTACATGTCCAGGGCGAGGACGCGGGTGGCGTCACCGGGGCCGCCCTCGGTCAGGATGAAGATGAGGTCGAAGAAGGTCAGCGACCCGACGACCATCAGCGTGGACGAGGTGATGATGGTGTACTTCAGTTGGGGCAGCGTGATGCTGAAGAACTGCCGGACGCGTCCGGCTCCGTCCAACTGGGCCGCCTCGTAGAGGGACTGGGGGATCTGCTGGACGCCGCCCTGGTAGATCAGGGAGTGGAACGGGATGAACTGCCAGGAGACGACGAAGATGACGACTCCGAACGCCAGCCCCGGGCGTCCCAGCCAATCCTTGCTGAGGGCCTGGATGTCCAGTCCGGCGCCGAGCCCGAAGTTGGGATCCAGCAGGGCCTTGTAGGCGAGCGCGATGGCGGCGGAGCTGAGCATCAACGGGATGAAGTAGACGACGCCCAGCACGGCGCGGTAGCGCTGGCGGCCCGCGAGGAACGTGCCGAGCAGGATGCTCAGGGGCGTCTGTACGGCCCAGGACACGGCCATCACCAGGAAGGTCACCCACAGGGCGTGCGGCAGCCCGGGGTCGGTCAGCACCTTGCGCCAGCTCGTCAGCCCCGTGGCGTGGATGGCGCCGATGCCGTCCCAGGTGGTGAAGCTCAGCGCGAAGACGCCGATGAGCGGGACCACGGCGAAGCCGACGAAGAGCACCAGCGCCGGCGCCGCCAGCCACGGCAGGGCACTGCGTGGCCGGCGGCGCTGCGCGGGTCCGGTGACCGCACTCATGCGTTGGTGACCTCGTTGAGGTTGGTGGCGAACTGCTTCGGTGAGATGGACAGTTGGAACAGTTTGACGATGTTGTCCAGCAGGGTCTCGGCGGCCGTCGGACTGAGGGCCTGGTCCCAGGACTGCACGAACACCTTGGCCTTGCTGGCGATGTCGTACGTGAACTGGAGGAACTCGGCGTTGTCGGAGGCGGCCAGCAGCTTCTCCGTGCCCAGTTTGATCGGCACGGACCCGTTGCCGATCCACTGCTTGACCTCCTCCTCCTGGAGGACGCCCTTCGCGAAGTACTCCTTCGCCACCTTCTTCTCCTCGGCGCTGGCCTTGGAGGAGATGGAGAGGTACTGGGCGGGGTTGCCGACGGTGTTGCTGAGATCGCCCTTGCCGCCTTCGACGGGCGGGAAGTTCATGAAGCCCAGCGAGCCGCTGGAGACGAAGTCCCCGCCGTCGGCCTTCTGGATGCCGTACGACCATGCGCCGTGCAGCATCATGGCGGCCCGGCCGGTGTACAGCAGCGCCTGGTCGGCGTTGGAGTCGGCGGTGATGGAGGAGAAGCCCTTGACGAACCCGCCCGCGTGGACCAGTTCCTGGAGTTTGGTGAGCGCCTTGATGGCGTCCGGGTGGGACCAGGCGTTCTTCTCGCCCTCGATGGCGGCCTGGAAGACCTCGGAGCCTCCGATGCGGTCGAAGAGGAACTCCAGCCACATCATGTTCGTCCACCGGGACTGCCCGCCGAGCGAGAACGGCGCTATGCCCTTCTTCTTGAACTTGGGCACGAGCGCCATGATGTCGTCCCAGGACTCCGGCGGCTTCGCACCGACCTGGTCGAACACCTTCCTGTTGTAGTAGAGGATGATCGGCTGCACCGTCTCGCACGGCATCGCGTAGATCTTGCCGTCGACGGTCGCCGCGCCGAACGAGGACGGGAACAGGCTCTTCTTGAGGTCGTCGTGCTCGCCGAACCACGAGGTGAGGTCCTCGACCTGGCCGGCGTCCGCGTAGGCGCGCAGCGTCCCGCCGCCCCAGCCCCAGATGATCGTCGGGGCCTCACCGGCTCCGATCGCGGTCTTGATCTTCGTCTTGTAGGCGTCGTTCTGGAAGGTCGTGTCCTTGATCTGGGTGTCCGGGTGAGCCTTGTTGAACGCCTTCACGGCGCCGGACCTCACGCCTTCCTGCGGTTGTCCGTTGAGGTACCAGTACGAGGCACCGTTGCTCTTGCCGGGTCCGGACGATCCGCCGCAGGCCGTGAGCGCTGCGGAGACCGGCACGGCGGCCGCCAGGCCGAGGAGGGTACGTCGAGAGAGCGCCATGATTCTTCTCCGCACTCGAGAGCCGTCGGCATCCCGTGAGTCCTGGTGAAAGGTTTTCGAAAGTTCGCTCTGCACGTTCTGTGCGAGCAAGCTAGGTTTCGGGCTGAGGCCCTGTCAATACATGTGCAGCGACGCGGTGACGCGGTCGAAACCCTTGCAGATACTGGCCTTCCGTGGTTCTCGGGAGCCGTCCACGGATTCCGAAAGTGTTTCGAAACTGGCTGACCTGGGAGGAGGGAGACGCGGCGGCTCAGGTACGGTTGACAGGTTCCGCCCACGTGGCCGGCCCGACCGGCGGGTCACGGGCACCGGTGGACCTGGAGCTGAGAGGAACCGATGCGACCGAACGCCAGGCGCACCACTTTGGCGGACATCGCCCAGGCGGCTGGGGTCTCCGTGGCGACCGTGTCGAAAGTGGTCAACGGTCGCGGTGACGTGGCGCCGCACACCCGGGTCCGCGTGCAGGAGCTCCTGCATCAACACGACTATCTGGCGCCCGTGTTCCGCCACACCGAGGGCGTCGAGAGCCCGACCATCGAGGTGCAGTTCCAGGGCGGCCTCAAGTCCTATGTGGCGGAGGCCCTGGAGGGCATCGTCGACGCGGCCGCCGCGTCAGGGGCGTCGGTGGTGGTCAGCAAGGCGTCCAGCGCCCCTCACTGGGCCCGGGACCTGGTATCGGCCGGGCGCCGCGCCGTCATCGCGGTGACCAGCGTGTACACCACGGCGCATCTGAACGAACTGGCGCGCTCCGGGCTACCGTTGGTCGTACTGGACCCGCTGCACCTGCCGGACGCGCGGGTCACCAGCGTCGGGGCGACCAACTTCGCGGGCGGGCTCGCCGCGACCCGCCATCTGCTGTCGCTGGGGCACCGCCGTATCGCCTACCTCGGCGGACCGGCCATGGCCGTCTGCAACCAGGCCCGGATGCACGGCTACCGGGCCGCCATGGAGGCCGAGGGCGCGCGGGTGCCGGACGCCTACATCCGGCCCGGCGAGTTCACGTACGAGACCGGACTGCTCGGCGCGGCCGCCCTGCTCGACCTGGACGAGCCGCCCACGGCGGTCTTCGCGGGCAACGACGAGATCGCCCTCGGCGCCGTCGAGACCGCGCGCACCCGAGGGCTGCGCGTCCCCGAGGACCTGAGCGTGGTCGGCTTCGACGACACGAGCCTCGCCCAGATGGCGTCACCGCCCCTGACCACGGTCCGCCAGCCGCTCCGGGAGATGGGCGCCACCGCGCTGCGCACCGCTCTGCGGCTGGCCGACGGTGAGAAGGTCGAGTCCCACCACATCGAACTCGCCACCGAACTCGTCGTACGGGCCTCGACGGCGGCGCCGCGTGAGGAAGCGACGGAGACGGCGAACGGCAGGTGAGCGTCACCGGCGCCGACGCCACCAGCGGATCCGGCGCGGTGCCTTCTTCGCGCGCGGCGGCACGGCGGGAGGAGCGGTCAGCTTGCTCAGCAAGTACCGGTACGCGGCCGGATGCCGTGCGAAGTCCGCGCCCGCCGCGAGGGCGACGAAGTCGGGGACGTCCTGTCCCCGGAGGAGATCGACCGACGCCTGGGTGAAGCGCTCCGGCAGGTCGTTCTCGTCGGCGTAGGCCAGCAGGGAGCGCAGTTCGGCGACTGCTGCCGTGGCCCGCGACCGGGCCGCCGGGCCGATCTGGAGCATGGTGCGCAGTCCGGCGGCCGGGGCGGCGGCCTGGAGCGGCCCGTGCAGCCGGTCGGCGAGCTCCCGCCCGGCCGCCGCGATCTCACCCGCTTCGGGGCCGGCCTCCCGCAGGATCCACAGACTGGTGACCAGCCGCGAGCCGAGGCCGCCGTCGGCCTCCTGGGGCAGGCTTTCGAGGCGGCTCGCGTCCCTCACCGCCGCGACGGCTCGTTCGTACTCCTCGGCGACCCGGCGCGCGGCCTCGGACAGGCCGGTCGCTCGCCGGACGAGACGGGACTGCACGCCGAGGACCCGGGGAAGCGCCCGCAGGTTGCCGCCGACCAGACCGACAGCGATCAACGGGGTCCCCAGCGCCAGAAAGATCTCCGGCGAGGAAGAACCCTCGTCGGTGAGCTCCCACAGGCTTCCGCGCCGCGGCCCTCCGGTGATCATGTAGCCGGATTCCCAGCCCTCACCGCTGCCGTCGAACCGCGGCGCCTTGAGAAGGTCGGAACGGGTGGGATCGCAGCGGTGGGACGCCTGTCTCGTGCGGTGCCGGTAGGGGTCGTTCCACTGGACCGTGCAGGATCCGTCGGGCTTCTCGTCGAGCACCGTCAGATCGATCTGCCGGACGTCCGGCATGCCCGATCCCGTGGCGTACAGGCCGACCGCGCAGGCGAAGAGCACCACCCCTGCCGTCAGCACCCACCGGAAGAAGGGAACATGTCTCATCGCGCCGCCTCCCCGTGCCGGACCGCCAGTGTTCCGCGAGCCCGAGGGGGCGGGCAGGGGCTGACTGCGGCAACGTTCGGGGGGACGACACTGCCGGGACCTCACCGCACAGGGCGGGGAAGCCCGTCACACGCTCAGCGCCTCCCGTACCGTCTGCTCGGACTCCGCTCCCCCCTCCCCCGAGGACGTGACGCGGCCGGCCTCCAGGACGTGGTAACGCTGGGCGGCCCGCATGGCGAAGCCGACGTGTTGTTCGACGAGGAGCACGGACAGGCCGCCGCGGCGGGTCAGGGCGAGGATCGTCTCCTCGATCTCGGCGACGACGGACGGCTGGATGCCCTCCGTCGGTTCGTCCAGGAGCAGCAGCCGGGGCCGGGTGATCAGGGCCCTGGCGATGGCGAGTTGCTGGCGCTGGCCGCCGGAGAGGAGGCCGGCGCGCCGGCCGGACAGCTCCCGCAGGACCGGGAAGAGGTCCAGTGCCTCGGCGACGGCCTCCTTCCCGTCCCGGCGTCCGTCGGCGACGAGTTGGAGGTTCTCGGCGGTGGTGAGGTGCGGGAAGGACTGCTGGCCCTGCGGGACGTACGCCATTCCCCGCGCGACCCGTTGGTGCGGGGCCAGGCGGGTGATGTCCTCGCCGTCGAGCAGGACCGTGCCGCCGGCCGGCAGGATCAGTCCCATCACCGCCCTGAGCAGGGTGCTCTTGCCGGCGCCGTTGTGGCCGAGGACCGCCGCGACGCCGTCGGTCGGTACGTCGACCGTCACGCCGTGCAGGACGGTGGTGCGGTCGTAGGCTGCCTGGACCGAGTTGATCTGAAGCATGGGGTCACGCCTCCTCGGGGACGGGGACGGCGGCGGGCCGGGGCACCGGCTCGGGTGACGGCTCGCTGGCGCGGCCGAGGTAGACCTCCTGGACCTTGGCGTCGGCCTGGACCTCGGTGACGGAGCCCTCGCTGAGCACCTTGCCGGCGTGCAGGACGCTGACGCTGCGGGCGAAGGAGCGCATGAAGTCCATGTCGTGCTCGATGACGACGACCGTACGGTCCTCGCTGACACGTTGCAGCAACCGGCCCGTGGCGTCGCGTTCGTCGTGGCTCATGCCGGCGACCGGCTCGTCCAGCAGCAGGAGTTCCACGTCCTTCACGAGCAGCATGCCGATCTCCAGCCACTGCTTCTGGCCGTGGGCGAGCACGCCCGCCGGGCGGTCGCGCAGGTCGGTGAGGCCGGTGGTCTCCAGGGCCCGCGTCACCTCCTCGGGCACGCCCTTGCGGCGCCGCAGCATCGTGAGCGGCCCGCGTCCCGCTCCGGCGGCGATGTCGAGGTTCTGCAGGACGGTCAGCTCCTCGAAGACCGTGGCGGTCTGGAAGGTACGGCCGATGCCGAGGCGTGCGATGCGGTGCACGGGTTTGCCCAGCAGTTCCTCGCCGCCGAAGCGGACCGACCCGGTGGCCTTCACCAGGCCGGTGACGGCGTCGACCAGGGTGGTCTTGCCGGCGCCGTTCGGGCCGATGAGGAAGCGCAGGTCGCCGGGGCGGATGTCCAGGTCCACGCCGTCGACGGCCGTGAAGCCGTCGAACGTGACCCGCAGGTCGCGGACGGTCAGTCCTTCGCCGCTCATGCTGTCCCTCCGGTCGTCGGGGCGGGGGTGCGGCGCCCGCGCCGCAGGACGGTCGTCAGTGAGGCGAGCCCGCCGGGCAGGAAGCCGACCGCCAGCACGAACAGCAGGCCCTGGAGGTAGGTCCAGGCGGCCGGGTAGGCGTCGGACAGCGTGCTCTGCGTCCAGGCGACCGCTATCGCGCCGAGCACGGCACCGACCAGGCTGGCCCGGCCGCCGACCGCCGCGCCGATGACGAAGCCGATGGACGGCACGATGCCGATCAGCGCCGGGGAGATGATCCCGACGGCGGGGACGAAGAGGGCGCCGGCGAGGCCCGCCATGCCGGCGGCGACGACGTACGCCACCAGCTTCACGTTGGCCGGGTTGTACCCGAGGAAGCGCACCCGCTCCTCGGAGTCCCGTGCGGCGACGAGGAGTTCGCCGTAGCGGCTTACGAACAGCTGGCGGGCGGCGGCCATCAGGAGCAGCAGCGCGGCCGCGATGACGAGGTACACCATGCGCTGGTTGACCGGGTCGTCGAGGTCGTAGCCGAAGAAGCCCTGAATGTCGGTGAGGCCGTTGGTGCCGCCCGTGGTGGCCTGCTGGCCGACGAGCCAGATGGCGAACGCGGCGGCGAGCGCCTGGCTGAGGATGGCGAAGTAGGCGCCCTTCACCCGGCGGCGGAACACGAAGAAGCCGAGCAGGGCGGCCACCGTCATCGGCAGCAGAACGGTCATGGCGAGGGCGAAGGCGGGGTTGGCGAACGGTCGCCACCACCAGGGCAGCGCGTCACCTGTGCCGTACAGCTGCATGAAGTCGGGGAGGGTCTGGCCGGTGGCGGCGGCGTCGGCGAGTTTGAGGTGCATCGCCATGGCGTAGCCGCCGAGCCCGAAGAAGACGCCCTGGCCGAGGACCAGCAGTCCGCCGCGGCCCCAGGCGAGGCTCACGCCGACGGCGACGATGGCGTAACACAGGTATTTGGCGAGGAGGTTGAGCCGGAAGTCGGAGAGGGCGAGCGGGGCGACGCCGAGCAGGAGGACGGCCCCGAGGAGGAAGGCGCCGGGCACGCGGAAGCGTTCGAGGGGCGATGCTTGCGTGGCGGTGGGGGTGGCGGGTGTGGTGGTTGTCGTCATGCCAGGCTCCGGGTGCGCAGTGTGTACAGGCCCTGGGGTCGCCACTGGAGGAAGACGACGATCGCCACGAGGACGACGACCTTGGCGACGCTGACGGTCGTGGAGTACTCCAGCACGGACTGGAGGACGCCGAGCGCGAAGGCGGTGATGACGCTGCCCTTGAGCTGGGCGATGCCGCCGACGACCACGACGAGGAAGGCGTCGACGATGTAGTTGGTGCCCATCGTCGGGCCGATCGGGCCGACCAGGGTGAGCGCGACACCGGCCACGCCCGCGAGGCCCGAGCCGATGAAGAACGTGGTGCGGTCGACGCGGCCGGTGGCGATGCCGGACACCTCGGCGAGGTCGCGGTTCTGGACGACGGCCCGGATACGGCGGCCGAGCGGGGTGAGCCGGAGGATCAGGGTGAGGGCGAGGACGCACAGCAGGGCGAGGCCCAGGATGAACAGGCGGTTGTTGGCGAGGGTGATGCCGCCTCCCACGCCGATGTGGCCGGTCAGCACGTCGGGTGCGGTGGTCTGCACGTTGGGCGCGCCGAACACGTCCCGGGCGAGCTGCTGGAGCATGAGGGAGACGCCCCAGGTGACGAGGAGGGTGTCCAGGGGGCGGGTGTAGAGGCGCCGGATGAGCAGCCACTCCAGGAGGGCTCCCATGGTCCCGGCGACGAGGAAGGCGAGCGGCAGGGCGACGAGCAGGGAGACGCCGGCGCTGCTGACGGACTGCTGGAGGACGTACGTGGTGTAGGCGCCGGCCATGATGAACTCGCCGTGCGCCATGTTGATGACGCCCATCTGCCCGAAGGTCAGGGTGAGTCCGAGGGCGATGAGCAGCAGGACGGCACCGATGCTGATGCCGGTGAAGGACTGGTTGAGGACGACCGTCATGAGGCGGCTCCGGATCGGGGACGGGGGTGCGGGCGCGGGGCGGGCCCGGCCTGGGGGGTGAGGCCGGGTCCCGCCGCGAAGGGCCGGGGTCGTTCAGGACAGACCGGAGGCCCAGTCGTAGCCCTTGAGGTACGGGTCCGGCTTGATCGGCTTCCCCGAGTTCCACACCTCGGTGATCTGGCCGTCCGCGCCCACCTTGCCGATGCGGGCCGTCTTGTGGACGTGCTGGGTGGCGCCGTCGACGGTGACCGTGCCCTCGGGGGCGTCGAAGGTGATGCCGTCCGCGGCGGCCTTCACCTCGGCCACGTCGAAGGAGCCGGCCTTCTCGACCATGGCCTTCCACAGGTACACGGAGGTGTAGGCGGCCTCCATCGGGTCGGACGTCGGCTTGCTCTTGCCGTAGGCGGCCTGGTACGCCTTCACGAACTTCGCGTTCGCCTCGCCGGGGGTGGTCTGGTAGTAGTTCCAGGCCGTCAACTGGCCCTCCAGGTACTGGGTTCCGATGCTCTTCACCTCCTCCTCGGCGATGGACACCGACAGCACCGGCAGGCTCTTCGCGGTGAGCCCCGCCGACTTGTACTCCTTGAAGAAGGCCACGTTGCTGTCGCCGTTGAGGGTGTTGAACACGGCGTCCGCGCCGGCGTCCTTGACCTTGTTGACGATGGTGCTGAACTCGGTGGAGCCGAGCGGCGCGTAGTCCTCGCCGACCACCTCCATGCCGTGGGCCTTCGCGTACGCCCTGATCTCCTTGTTGGCGGTGCGCGGGAAGACGTAGTCGCTGCCGACGAGGTAGATCTTGGTGAGTCCCTGCTTCTTGAGGTAGTCGAGGCCGGGGACGATCTGCTGGTTGGTGGTGGCGCCGACGTAGAAGATGTACGGGGACTGCTCCAGGCCCTCGTACTGCACGGGGTAGAACAGCAGCGACTTGTTGCGTTCGAAGACCGGCTTGACGGCCTTGCGGCTGGCGGAGGTCCAGCAGCCGAAGGTGGCGACGACCTTGGAGTCCGTGATGAGGGTCTGCGCCTTCTCGGCGAAGGTGGGCCAGTCGGAGGCGCCGTCCTGGCTGACCGGATCGAGTTTCTTTCCGAGAACGCCACCGGCGGCGTTGATTTCCTTGACGGCGAGCAGCAGGGCGTTGTGAACGGTCACCTCGCTGATGGCCATGGTGCCCGAAAGCGAGTTCAGCAGACCCACCTTCACGGTGTCACCCGAGGTGTCGGCCTTCGCGCCGGCGGCGGACGAGGTGTCGCTGCCGGTCTTGGCGCCGCAGGCGCTGAGGGCGGCGGACGTACCGAGGACGGTGAGACCGGTCAGCAGACCGCGCCGGCTGATGCTGGGGCCTGACATGCAGAACCTCCTTGCCCGAAGGGGCTGTCGAGGAACGGATGGAGGGCGGGGTGGAACACTCTTCAGAGCGGCGGGCGGCGATGGCGCGCGGGCCACCAGCCGTTGCGGGGTGGCCTCCGGGCTGGTCGCTGAAGTGCGTCCACAGCCTGCGGCGAAACTGTTTCCACGGTGTTTCCGCGGAATTGAGGACCAGTATCCAACGGCCTTATCGGCCGCATTTATTGCTTCCCGGGGAAAGGATCAGATTGCCGCAATGCCTTGTCATGGCCGATGCGTTGAGAGGTACGCTCGTGACGTCCCCATGGCGGGGGCGTACCCCGGACGCATGCTGAGGAGTGCGATGGCGAGGCGGCCCCGGCGGCCCCAGGAACTGCTGCATCTGCTGACGCGGGCCGAGCGCCTTTCGGTGGGCCGGATCCGGTCCGTGCTCGACGCGTTCGACTGTTCCGTCGAGGCGTGGCGGGTGCTCGATCTGCTCTCCGACGGCGAGGGGCACAGCATGACGGCCCTCGCCGACCACGCCTTTCTGCCGGCCCCGACCCTGACCAAGCTGATGGATCAACTCGTCGACCAGAACCTGGTGTTCCGTCGGATCGACCCGGCCGACCGGCGCCGGGTGCTGGCGCAGCTGACGCCGCGCGGTACGCAGCGCTGGCAGCAGGTGTCGCGAGCGGTCCGGGCCGACTGGGACGAGGCGGGCTTCCCGGCAGGGGAAGGCGAGGAGGAGCTCAAGGCCCTGCTCGATCAGCTCGCCGGCGCCCTGGAGGGACGGGACGGCCCGTTCACAACAGCTCGTGCGGAGCGCGGAGTTGGGCGAGGACGGTGAAGTCGAGCCCGTCGGCCCGCGCCAGGTAGATGCGCTGGCGCACATGCCGTCCGTCCAGGCTCAGCAGGCCGCGCGGACCTTCGTAGGCGACGTTCTCGGCGGCCGCGCCGATGGCGGACACGTCCAGGGTGCGGGCCCGTTCGATGAGCGCCGCGAGCAGCAGGACGCCCTCGTAGCAGGACTCGCCGAGGCTGCCGGGCACCGGCGCGTCCACGCCGAAACGGCGGGCGTAACTCCCGTGGAAGTCCAGGGTGTTGCGGTCGGCGAGTGAGGCGAAGTAGCCGGCCGTGCTGTAGAGGTCGACGGTCGCCTCGGGGCCGCTCGCCAGCAGCATGTTCTCGTCCATGAGCGTGCTCAGCCTCAGGCAGCGCTGGTCGAGTCCGGCGGCGGCGAAGGCACGGTTGAAGCGGACCGCGTCACTGCCCACCAGCAGCATCAGCACCCCGTCGGCGTCCGCCCGCTCGATGCGCCGCAACAGGCCGTCGAAGTCGTCGGTCCCCAGGGGCAGATACGCCTCGCCGCAGACCCGGCCCAGACTCGCGCGGGCGTAACGGCGGGCGGCGCGGGCGGTACGCCGGGGCCAGACGTAGTCGTTGCCGACGACGAACCAGCGGCGCACGCCCCGCTCCTCGGCGAGCAGCCGTATCGCGGGCAGGAGTTGCCAGGCGGGCGTCTCACTGGTGAGGAAGACGCCGTCGGTGCGCTCGCCTCCCTCGTAGAGGGCGGTGTAGACGTACGGCACCCGGTGCGCGACGCGTGGCGCGACGGCCTGCCGTACCGAGGAGATGTGCCAGCCGGTGACCCCCTGCACCGCGCCCGTCGCCACCAGCGCCTCGACCTCGTCCGCGACCCGCCGGGGATCCGCCCCGCCGTCGACCTCCAGCAGCCGCATCTCCTTGCCGAGCACACCGCCCGCCCGGTTGACCTCCTCGACGGCCAGCCGCGCACACGCCTCACAGGTGGGACCGAAGATGCCGGCGGGCCCCTGCATCGGATACACGAGCGCGATGTTCAGGGTCGACGCGTCGGCCGTGAACCACTCGGGGGCGGGGAGACGGAGGGGCGGCCGGTGCATGGCCCCATGATGGCGGCCCGCCCTGCCGGGCCCAAGCGGCCGTTCGCTCCCTGAGACCGGCGCGTCGATGCGGCGCACGGCCTGCTCTCCCGTCCCTCCGCCCCCGGGCGGGCCTCCTCTCTCGCCTGCGGCGCTTCCTACGGACGGCCTGAGGGGAGGCGGCCGTCCGGCGTCACTTCAGGTGCCGGGTGAAGAAGTGGGCCGCGGCGTCTCCCGCGTACTGCGGGACGCCGGTGTGTCCGCCCATGTTGGCCTGCAGGGTCTTCTCCTTGGAGGCGAAGGCGTCGAACAGGTCCAGGGACGCCTGCCGGTCGTTGCCTTCGTCGTCCCACTGCAGCAGGACGTGCAGCGGGATGGTGACCCGGCGGGCCTCCTCGAGGATCGCGCGGGGCACGAAACTGCCGGCGAAGAGGCCGGCGGCCGCGATGCGGGCGTCGACCGCCGCGAGGCGCACGCCGATCGAGATGATCCCTCCCGAGTACCCGACACGGCCCTCGATCTCGGGCAGGGCCAGGAGGGCGTCCAGCGCGGACCGCCACTCCGGGACCGCCTTGTCGACGAGCGGCAGGATCAGGGCGTCGATGATCTCGTCGCCGACCGGCTCACCGGCCTCCTTGACCTGGCGCAGTGCGGAGCGGGCCTCGTCGAGGGTGTCCCAACGGGGTCGGTCGCCGCTGCCCGGGAGCTCGATGGTGGCCGTGGCGAAACCGTCGGCCGCCGCGTGCCGGGCCCGTGCCACCAGGCGCGGGTACATCCTGTCCAGCCCGAGCGGGGGGTGGCCGAGCAGGATCAGCGGTACCGGGGCGGAGGCGGTGGCGGATGCGGGGGTCCAGAGGATGCCGGGGATCTCACCCAGGGTGAAGGCGCGCTCGAGGACGCCGTCGTCGAGGTGGCGTTCGGTGGTGAAGTGAAGGTGCATGGTCGTGCCTTTCGGGAATGCGCTGCGACGGCGCTCCCGGACGACGACCTATCGCCCGACCGTGACCCCTGAGGAGAGCACCCACGTCGATATGTTCACGGGTACCACCTCCTCGCTCTCTCGCACGGCCTCGGCGAACCTAGCAAGGCCCCTCGTCGTACGCCAAGCGATTTTCCGCGCCGTCCGGGCAGGTCGGCCGCCACGGACCGAGATCCGTACCCGTGCCTGTCCGTGACCGCCGGCGTCAGGCGACCGTGAGGACGATCTTGCCCTGGATGTGCCCCTGGGCGGCGCGTTCGTGTGCTGCTTGGGCGTCGGCGAGCGGGTACGCGCTGTCGATCGCGACGCGGAGCGCGCCCGCGTCGACCAGGCGTGACAGTTCGGCGAGCTGGGTACCGTTCGCGCGGACCTGCGTGCCGGTCACGGTGACGCCCAGTTTCGCGTTCTCCTCGTCGTCGAACTCGCCGAAGTAGACCGGGAAGAGGGCGCCTCCCCGCTTGAGCGTGCGCAGGAAGCGCCGGCTGGTGGGGCCGCCGACGGCGTCCAGGACCAGGTCGGCGTCCCGCACGGCGTCCTCGGGCCGCTGTCGCGTGTAGTCGATGAACTCGTCGGCGCCCAGTTCGCGCAGGAACGTCTCGTGAGGGCCGGACGCCACGGCGATGACGTGGGCGCCCTTCCCCTTCGCCAGCTGGAGAGCGAGGTGGCCCACGCCTCCGGCGGCGCCGTTGACGAGTACGGTCGTGTCGCCGCCCAGCCGTACGGGCCGGTGCGCGGCCTCCTGGAAGGGCGAGGGGTGATCGTGCCCGACCTCGATCAGGTACTGCCATGCCGTGAGCCCCGACATGGGCAGTCCAGCGGCGTGCGCGTGGTCGACGGAGGCCGGCTTGGGGGCGAGGTCGGACGCCGGGGCCGTGACGTACTCGGCGTATCCCCCGCTCTGCATCAGGACGGGGAAGCGCAGCATGCCGATCACCTCGTCGCCGGGCGCGAAGTCGTGGACGTCGGCGGCGGCGGCCTCCACGACGCCGGAGATGTCGGTTCCGGGGATCAGTGGCAGGTCGAACGGCGGCCTGAACTCCGCGGGGATGCCGGGCATGCCGTCGCGCACGTACCAGTCGGGCGGATTGAGCCCGGCCGCGTGCACGCGGACGAGGACCTCGCCCGGCGCGGGCACGGGGATCGGCACGCGCTCGTGGCGCAGCACCTCGGGACCGCCGAAGTCGTGCAGGCGGATGGCGTTCATCGTGGGCGTCGGCATCGTTTTCTCCAGCTCAGCGGGCGGCGTACACTTATATGGATCGGCGATCCACATATCCGGTTCACTGATCCGAATATATGGATCACTGATCCGTTTAGTCAAACGAGGGGACCCATGCGAGCCGACGCCAAGAAGAACCGCGACCATCTGCTGACGGTCGCGGGCACCGCCATCGCCGAGCAGGGCGTGGACGCGTCCATGCGCGACATCGCACGCCGGGCCGGAGTCGGGCTGGCGACACTACTGCGTCACTTCCCGACCCGCGAGGCCCTGCTGGAGGCGCTGCTCCACGCGAGCTTCGAGGAACTCACCGCGAAGGCGGCCGAGTTCGAGGCGGCGGACTCCCCCGAGGACGCACTGGTCTCGTGGACCCGTGACTGCGTCGCGTGGACGACCACGTACCGGGGTGTCACCGTGCTGATGGCGGCCGCCATCGAGGACGAGGAGTCCGCGCTGCACGCTTCCTGCGTCACGCTGCGCGCGGCAGGTACCCGGCTGCTCACGCGGGCCCAGGACGCCGGTGTGGCGCGGAAGGACATCGACGGGGAGGACCTGTTCGCCCTGATCGCCATGCTGGCCTGGCTCGGCGACCAGCCCTCGCTCGCGCCGCGTGCCGATCGCCTCATCGACGTGGTCGCGGGCGCCGTGCTGCACGGAGCGGCGAACGCATCGCGGTGACCGCGTGAGGCCCCTTCCCCGGCGCCCTGGCGCCCTGGCGCCCACATGGTGATTGCTCGCCGAATTGACTATGTTGCCCTGATCTCGTCCGGTCTTCTCGTCCGATCTCTCGCAGGGGGTGGCGGCTGTGCGGCACCAGGGCAAGACGTTCCGGGCGATCGAGGTGGGCGACGGCGGTGACGGGCGGTGGGCCGCCTACGCCCGGCCCCTGTGGCCGGAGATGGAGGGGTTGCTGACCGCAGAGGGCCGAACTCCACAGGGCGCGCAGCGCGTTCGGGAGCTGTTCGGTGCGCACATGCCGGAACTGGTCCCGGTCCTGGACCGCTTGGCCGCCCAACTCGACCGGCCCGAGGCGGAAGCCTTCCTCACCCACGCGGCGCTGCGGCCGTTCTCCCAGGCCTGCACCCAGATCGGTCGGAACGGCACGCTGCTGCGCAACTACGACATGCCGCCCGACCAGTGCGAGGGAACCATCGTCTCCTCGCACTTCCTGCGCCCCGTGATCGGGATGCAGGACGTGCTGTGGGGCCTGCTCGACGGGATGAACGACGCCGGCCTCGCGGTCTCGGTCACGTGGGGCGGACGCTCCGCCTGCGGACGTGGCTTCGCCGTCCTCATCGTGGTGCGCTACCTGCTGGAGACGTGCGACTCCGTGGATGAGGCGGTCAGCAGGCTTCGGTCCCTGCCGGTCGCCGTCCCCCAGAACCTCACCCTTGTCGATGCCGGGAAGGCGGTGACGGTGTTCGTGGGGCCGGACATACCGCCGACGGTGGCACCGGACGCCTGCGCCGCCAACCACCAGCACCTGCCGGTGACCGACGAGCAGGAGCGGGCCTTGCGGACGCAGGAGCGGCTGCGTGCCGTACGCGCCGCGGGTGCGGACGACGTGGCGGCGATGCTGCGGCCGCCACTGTATCGACCGGTCGACGAGCAGGGGTCGCGAACGCTCTACACAGCCCGCTATCGGCCGGTCGAGGGCCGTGTGACGTACTACTGGCCCGGTGAGTCCTGGCAGCAGTCCTTCGGCGACTTCACACCCGGATCCCGCACCGTGACCCTGGCGCAGGCCCAGACCCAGGCCCAGGCCCAGAGCACGGGCACGGACACGGGTACGGACAAGTACTCCTGACCGTCCGAACGCACAGGTCAGCGCATGTACGTGGCGAACCACTCCAGCATCTGCTCGGGCTCACGCTGGAAGTGGAGGTAGCCGTCCCAGCGTGCCGTCGTGCCGTGGATCCAGAGGAGCTTCTTCTCCTCGATCGGGATGTTGTCGAACATGGCCTGCACATCGCTCGGCCGGGTCATCGGGTCGTCGTGGACCTGGTACAGGAACGTCGGAACGGTGACGCTCTTCGCGGCCTCGACGGGCGACATCTCGTCGAAGCCGAAGCTCACCATGAGCCGGATCCGCTGCTCCAGCTCGTCGATGCGGTCGCCGAGTCCCAGCAGGTCGAGCGTGGACCGCATGGCCACGCCGACGGACAGTGGCTGCGGGGAGACCACACAGCGGACGTCCTCGAAGTGCTCGGGGTACCGCTGCATGGCGAACATGGTCGCGTTGGAGCCCTGGCAGCGGCTGAACAGCCCGATGGTCATGTCCTTGAGCCGCTCGTCGCCGCGCGCGTACAGGAGTGAACCGACGACGTCACGTGCCTCGAAGCGGCCTCCGCTGCCGATTCCCCCGTTGCCGGATCCGCTGTGCCCGAAGTTGCGCATGTCGTAGGTGAGGACGTTGTACCCGGCCTCGTGGAGGATCCGGTAGTCGGGGACGAAGTCGACCTCGAAGTCGTTGCCCGCCAGGGCGCCGATCGACTTCCAGGGCTCCAGGTGGGCGGGGAAGCCGTAGCGGTTGAACCACAGGGGATGGTTCGCGATGACCAGCTTGGTCGAGCCTTCGCGAGGGATGTACCAGGCCTCCAGCGGGACGCCGTCCAGGGAGGGGAAGGTCACCTCCTCGTACGCCAGTCCGTAGTCGGCCGGGGTCTTCAGGATCGGGGAACGGATCGGGTGCGCGAAGCCTTCCGCGACCCCGTCGAGGATGTGCTGGATCTCCTCTTCGGTCCTGGTGTGCTGCGGCTGTTCCTGAGTGGTGGTCATGTTCGTGTCCCTTCGGGGGCTTGGCTTCATGGGGCAGGTGCGGCGACGAGACGGTACGGGTCGGTCAGCCGGCGAGCTCGGCGAGCCACTCGTGCAGGAGTGCCGTCTCCGAGGCCCGCAGCGAGGCGACCGGGCCGTGCGGCAGCTCGGCGCTCAACCGCGCCGCGGCCTGCTGGAGTCGCGGTGTCGTGGGAGGGGCCGTGTAGGTGCGGGCCGGGGCGATGACGGCCTCGGCGACGGTGTCGCGTACGAGCGCGCACACGGGATCGTCGGCCGTTCCGCCGGTGCGGATCAGTTGGAAGGTCGCGCCCACCGCGGCCGCCTCCACGACACCGGCCGCCACTTCGGCGGGCAGCCGGAGCCGCCCCGCGTCGTCCAGTTCACGCATCATCGCGACGAGGTCGGCGTGTGCCGCCTCGGCCGCCGGCGTCGTCCGTCCCTTGCCTGGCTGGCCGTACATGACGTGGTAGAGCGCGGGGTTTGTGACGCCGAACTCCACGTGCATGTCCCAGCCGCGCCGGAAGTCCCTGGCGAGGTCGCCGGTCGTTCCCAGAGACCGCTTACGGGCGAGATAGCGCTCGAATCCGTCGGTGACCACGGCCTGGAGCAGTCCGTCCTTGTCACCGAAGTGGTGGTAGAGCGTCGGGGGCCTGACACCGGCGCCGTCGCACACTTCGCGCGTCGAGATCTGCCCGCTCGCCGAAGCCGCCAGCAGTTCGGCGGCGACCTCGATGATCCGGTCCCGGGTCTGCTTGATATCCGTGCTCATGTATCAACAGTACACCGTCTTCGCCGAAAGTTATATCAGCGCTATATAAGCGCCGAACAGCAGCGGCATCGGATCGGCCTGTCGGAGGCCCGGCGCGGGGAACGGCTGGCGCTGCTGGAGCGGTTCATCGAGGTGTCGGCGGAGGCCGAACGGTGCGCCTACACCCTGCCGACGGAATGGGAGGGCCTGCCGGACGGCGAGAGCGTGCGGGACTTCCTGGAGGGCAGACGGCTGGCGTTTCTGGACGCTGCCCGTGCGGTCATGGGGTAGACCACCGCGCCACCGGGCTTCGTGCCGCAGGGCCGCGTTGCGGCAGGTGCCGGTCGTGCTGCCGGGAGACGCGGCCATGAAGGTGCCCGAGGGCAACGGTCAGCCCTGGTCGAGGGCGTCGTCCGACAGGCGGTACGCGGCCAGGGCCGCGATGTCGTCGTCGAGGTGGCCGTCGGAGAAGGTGACCAGGTCCTGGTGGAGGCGGTTCAGCAGGTCGGGCGGCGGCAGGGTGACCCACGGCCGGATGCGCTCGTGCAGCGGATAGAAGGATCCGGTCGCGTCGCGCGTCTCGGTCACGCCGTCGGTGTAGAGCAGCAGCAGGTCACCGGGACGGAACGGCATCACGTCCACGCAGTAGTCGACGCCCAGCAGAACGCCCAGATTCAGGGGAAGGCCGGGGTCCGACGGATGCAGTTCGGTGACACCCTCGGGGTCCAGGCGCAGTGGGGGCGGGTGACCGCAGTTGACCAGGCGGACCACCGGCTCGTCATCGGGTACCTCCGCGAACACCGCGGTGACGAAGCGCTCCGCCATGTCACTGCCCGGCAACTGCGCGGCCCGGCGACTCATGCTCCGTTCGACACGATGCGCCACTCCGGCCAGGTCGGGCTCCTCATAGGCGGCCTCACGGAAGGCACCCAGCATCGCCGCGGCCGTCTCCACCGCGCGCAGACCTTTCCCTCGTACGTCGCCGATGAGCAGGCGGACTCCCTGCCCGGTGGAGACCGCCTCGTACAGGTCACCACCGATGCGCGCCTCCGCCGCGGCGGAGAGGTAGAGCGCCTCCATCGAGACCCGGCCCAGCCGGCGGGGCACGGGGCGCAGCAGCACGCGCTGCGCCGCCTCGGCCACCGAGCGCAGGGTCGCGAGGGTGCGCTCACGGCGTATCCGGTGGGAGGCCAGGATGGCGCCGAGCACCCCCAGGAGGGCGGTGCAGACGTAGGCACCGACGTAGTTGCGGTCCCAGAGGTAGCCCACCATGCGCCCGGCGCAGCACGGCGTACCGGCCAGCACGCCCTCCAGTACGACGGCGAAGACGGTGACGGCCAGGACGACAGCGGGGCCGTGCGCGTAGGCGGCGACGACCGGCAGCGCGATGAGCAGGAAGCTCACGGGCCACTGCACCGGCGTGATCGGTTCGAGCGCCAGTACACCGGCCACGTACAACGCCGGTAGCCAGCGCATCCAGGCGGACGGCGTGGGCACCCGCGGGCTCGCGTCGTCCTGGAGTGCCGCATGGCGGCTGGTGTCGTCGGCACTGTTCCGTCGGTCCGGCCATCTCATCGCCGGCTCCGGCTCCGGCCCTGGCCCTGGCTCCGACCTCTGTCCTGGTCACGGTCCTGGTCATGGATCGACCACCGCGTGCCGTGCATGCGAACCCCTGTCACAGACTGATCATCATCGCCAGGGTCCGCATCCTAATGGGCGGACATTCCGGATATGTGATGACGGGCAGACCGCTGCTCCAGGGAGGACGCCGATCCCGTGTCCGTGCGGCACCCGAACGCGCCGCGGCCGCCGCCCTGCCGGCGCCGTGGCCGACGCGGTCAGAACGTCGTCGCCGCCCGGTCGGACTCGCTGCGCAGCACGCAGAACTCGTTCCCCTCGGGGTCCGCGAGGACGACCCAGCCCGCGCCGTCGGGGTCGCGGAGATCGCCGACGAGGGTGGCACCGAGGCCCAGCAACCGGTCGACCTCCTGCTCGCGCGTCGTCTCCGGGCGCAGGCACAGGTGCAGGCGGTTCTTGACCGTCTTGGGCTCGGGCACCTGGTTGAAGTAGAGCGCCGGTCCTTCCGCCAACGACACCTGCACCTCGCGGTCCCCCGGCCCGGCGTCGGGGTGCAGCGGACAGCCCGTCACCCTGCTCCAGAAGCCCGCCAGTTCATAGGCGTCCGCGCAGTCGATCGCCACGTTGTGCAGTACCGAGACCATGCGCGCCAGCCTTCCAGATCGGCTACCGGCCTGCACCCTTGCCGGCCGCCGAGTCCAGGAGGCGGTACAGGACCGGGACCGGGATCGCCGGGTTGCCGGCCGCCTCGTACGCCGTGTCACGGTCGTGCAGCAGCCCGGACAGGACGCGTGCCGGAAGCCGCGGGCTGCGGATCGCCGCCGACCGGACGTAGTCCTGCGGGTCGTTGAGCAGCCGTACGGCGTCGGCCGGGGCCAGCCTGGGGTCCACGGCGGCTCGGCGGCGCACCTCGGGCTCGGGGTCGCGGGCCAGGCGTGCGACGTCGGCGGGGGTGGACCGCGGATCGTCCAGCGCCAGCCTGCGCATCCGCCCGTCGGGGTCGTCGGCGTGGCGCAGCAGGCCGGTGCGGGGGAAGTTGGGGTGGTCGCGGGGGCGGCCGGGGTGGCTGAAGCTGCCGTCCCACCAGCGCCAGACCTCGAGCAGCATCTCCGCCGGTGCGTCGTCGCAGGACTCGGCGAGGAACAGCTGGACCACGCGGTCCTCGTCCCGGGCCAGCCGTTCCACGACGTCCGGCGGGAGGCGCCGGGCACGGGCCACGCTGCGGCGGACGAGCGGGTGGGAGGAGGCGGCCAGGCGGCGCATCGCGTCGGCGTCGTCGTGCAGGTTCTCGACCCAGGGCAGGGTGGACGACATCGACGTCAGGTCGACGTCGTGACGCACCGCCGCCCGCTGCTCCTCGGTCAGGTCGGGGCGCACCGACACGGCCGAGCGGACGTCGTCGCAGGTGTCCCCCGCGAGGACGGCGACACCTGACGGGCTGAGCCTCGGGTTCGCCGCCAGCGCCCGGCGTACGTCGGTATCCCCGTCCCGGACCAGTTCCGCCTCCAGCGCGGGCTCCAGACGGCACTGTTCGAGCGCGCGCCGGGGCTCGGGCAGTGCGGTGAGGGTCTCGGACGGCATCGGCACGGTGAGGTGGTGGGCGAGCAGGGCGGCCGCACGGACCGTGTCGTCGGGGTCGGTCAGCAGTCGCTCCCGTGCCGGTGCGGCGAGGTCGTCCCACCGGCCGCAGACGGCCGCGCGCACGCCGGGCTCGGCATCGGCCGCGAGGGCGGGCAGGTGCCGGGCGGGGACGCCCGGGAGGCCGGCGGCCTTGGCACGGGCGGGACCGGTGAGGAGGTCGTCGTACAGGTCCTCGGGGAGGTGCACGCCCCGGGCGCAGGCGTGCGTGGCCCAGAGGACGCGGCGGCTCGGCGACGGTTCGGCGCGGATCAGGCGTAGCCATTGCTCCGGGGTGAGCTTCGGCCGGAACGTGTCGGCGGTACGGCTGCGCACCTCCGGGTCGGGGTGGGCCAGCGCGGCGTCGAGGACGGCGGGGCGGTCGCAGCTGTGCAGGAAGTCCGGTGCCACGTCGAGCAGTTCGATGAGCAACGCGTCCGGGGCGGCGGCGTTGAGTCCGATGCCTTCGGCCCAGTGCGCGGGCCGTGCCGGTGTCCCGGGGACGGCCGCCCACACCTCGTCGCGCTCGGCCTCGGTCTCGCTCCCGGCGGTCTCCGCGGCCTCCTCCAACCGTTCGGGCAGCCGGTCGAGCGCCGTGATCCGGATTCCGCCCGCTTCAGGTGTCTCCGCGAGCAGCACCTGCCCGTCCAGGGACAGGGCGACGAAGCCGGCGCCGCCCGAGAGGCCGTGCAGGCCGTGCAGGCCCTGCGGGCCGTCGGCCGAGCGGACCCGGGTCCACCAGGCGTCGTTCCCGCCGATCCGATGCCCGCTGACGGCCACCAGGAACTCGCCGTCGCCATGAGAGGCGAGGCGGCGCCACCATGTGTCGTCGAGCGGCGCGTCCCGGACGGCGTCGTCCGGCGCCGCGACACCCCGGGCGATGCGCCAGCCGGCCTCGGGCGGGAGCAGGCGTCCGGGGCGCACTTCCCCGACGACGGTGAGTCCGGCGCGGAGGAGCAGTTCGGTGAGGTTTCCTCGCGGTGACACGCGATCATGGTCCTCCGTCGGCCACGGACGGACAAGGGCAGGGCGGAAGGGGGATCGCGGCCCTCCCGTTCAGCCTTCCTGATGCACGGTCAGGACGTAACCCTCGGGGCCGACGAAGGAGAACGTCGGCCCGAACGGGGTCGGCACGATCGGCGTGAGGATCTCGACGCCGTTCGCGCTGAGCCGGTCGTGGAACGCCTGGGTGTCGGGAGTGGCGAACCACAGGGCGACGCCGAGACCGGGGCGGCCGGCGTCCAGATCGGTGCCGGGCAGCGGGTCGCGTACGGCCAGGGGGACGGGCTTGGTGTCGAAGACGACCGCGCCCGGAGGCGAGGCGGGGGTCCGGCGCAGACCGAGGTTCTTCTCGCAGAACTCGGCCGCCGCCTCCAGATCGCGGACCTGCAGGGCGATGAAGTCGGGGCCATTGATGCCGACGGTCATGACGTGTGCTCCTCGAGTCGATGTCAGGACTTTGACATACCTCACGATAGGCCGGGCCCTCCTCCATGTCAAAATGCTGACATGGAGGAGACCTCGCATCTGGAGCTGCCGCATCCCGCCGCCGACGTGCTCGATCACGTGGGATACCGCCTCAAGCGCGCCCACGCCGCCCTGCGCGGCGCCATGGACCAGGTGCTGCGCGAGCACGGCCTGACCGTGCCGCAGTACGCCTGCCTGGAAGTCCTGGCCGCGCGACCGGGCATGTCGAACGCGGACCTCGCCCGCGCCACCTTCGTCACCCGCCAGTCCATGAACGTCGTCCTGCGGGGCCTCCAGGACCAGGGACTGCTCACCCGGCCCGCCACCGTCGACACCGGCCGCGCCCGTCCCGCGAGCCTCACCGACGAAGGCATGCGCCGCCTGAAAGGAGCGCAGAAGGCCGTCTACGCCATCGAGACCCGCATGGTCCACGCGATCCCGGTGGAACGGCTCACCGCGCTCCTCGAAGACCTCGACCGGCTGGCACAGGCCCTCACGGACTGAACCGGCGGGCGCGTCCTGCGAGCTCGCGTTCAGTCATGCGGGTCTCCCGGGGACGGGAGACCCGCCTGTCAATGACGTCCGTCAGTTCTAGACCTAGATCACCGAGCAGCCCATCCCCTCCGGTACGTCGCCGATCAGCGGCTCGGCGCCGCCGGGCGGGAACGACGTGCGCAGGGTGAAGGCGTACGGGTTTGGGCCGTGGGTGCGCAGGTGCAGCAGCCGGGACTCGGCCTCCGCGACGGTGGGGCGGTGGCCCTGCGGCACCCACCAGAGCGCCGTCATGGCCTCCTCGACGCGCTCGAACCACTCGCGCCGGCGGCTGAGCATCTCGCGGTGGCGGCCCTGGTACATGAACGCGGTCAGCGCGTCGGTGTCCCGCCACACCGACATGTTGATGATCAGCCACGGGTCACCGAAGACCGGGATGGCCGTCGCGTCCCCCTCCTCGCTCTGCAGGCGCCACACGAATCCGTCGGCGGCGTCGGCGTCGGCGTTGACCGGGTCGAGATGGTCGACGAAGTCCTTCAACAGGGGCGTGTCCAGGGGTGCTTTGAGCCGGGCGATGTTCACCTGGGCGAGTTCGTACGCGGTGTCGGTCATGTACCGAACGTTAGGTCGGGATGCGCGGACCGAGGTACCCCTGTCTCACCAACTGAGCACCACGCGGCGGGAGTTCACGCCTCGTCGGGGCGCTTCGACTCGTACCGGGCCATGACCACGCCGCCGGGGAACGTCCGCGTCTCCAGCAGTGTCAGGTTCACCCAGTCGTCCAGCGCGGCGAAGAACGGTGTGCCGCCTCCGATCAGGACCGGGTGGGTGACGACCACGTACTCGTCGACCAGCCCGGCGCGCATCGCCGCCCCGGCAAGTGTGGCGCCGCCGATGTGCATCGGGTCGCCGTCCTCCGCCTTGAGCCGGCTGATCTCGGCGACCGCGTCACCGGTGACCAGGCGGCTGTTCCAGTCGACCTTGTCGAGGGTCGAGGAGAACACCACCTTCGGCGTGTCCCGCCAGGTCCGCGCGAACTCGATCTCCGCCGGGGTGGCCCCGGGCTGCTGGTCGCCGGTCGGCCAGTAGGAGCTCATGGTCTCCCACAGCTTGCGCCCGTACAGCGCCAGCCCGCACGCCTTCTCGAGGTCGAGCCAGAACTGGAACAGCTCGGGACCCGGCGGCCCGCTCCAGCCGATGTCGTCACCGGCGGCGGCAATGTAGCCGTCGAGGGTCAGGTTCATGCCGTAGATCAGTCTTCGCATGGCGCAGCCTTCCGACCGTGGATGTCCGGCTTGAGGACCAGCCGGGAGCGGGAAACTCATCGGTGCGCGGCGCGGGGCCGCCGGCGACTCTCGTACGCGAAGCTCAGCGTGGTGCACGTGGGTGGCACCAGCAAGCCGCCACTCCCCTGCTTGTCCGCTCCCAGGGCTTACTTGTTTGCTCCAAGGGCTTACTTATCTACTCCTACGGCCTCGATCCGCCGGGTACGGCCGCCAAGTGGACCACCGAAGGGCGCTGCGAATGGCCCAGACGCCTGGGCCGCCTCGCTCGTAGAGTCGGAGAGGTGATCACCACGGACATCGGCCGGCCGTGCCGCATCCCGCGCCGCGTGCGATAACAGGGGGTACGGCTCTGCCGGGACCGAGCACGGCGGGCGACCGGCCCGCGCGGGGACGCCCGCGTCATCCGGGCGCGATGTCCGCTCCCCGAACGTCTCCCCTACGCCGAGGACCGCTCATGCAAGCCATCACCGTCCAGGACCGTGACGCCGGTGTCGCCGGCCTGGCCCTGTCCGAACTGCCCCATCCGCACGCCGCCGAGAACGACGTGATCGTCGAGGTCCATGCCGCCGGGTTCACCCCGGGTGAGCTGGACTGGCCCAGCACCTGGACGGACCGGGCCGGCCGGGACCGCACCCCGAGTGTGCCCGGCCACGAGCTGTCCGGCGTGGTCACCGAGCTCGGTTACGGCACCACCGGCCTGACGGTGGGCCAGCGTGTGTTCGGTCTGGCCGACTGGGCTCGCAACGGTTCACTGGCCCGGTACACGGCCGTCGAGGCACGCAATCTCGCTCCGCTCCCGGCCGACGTCGACCACATCACGGCCGCCGCCCTGCCGATCTCCGGACTCACCGCCTGGCAGGCCCTGTTCGACCACGCGCACCTGGCCACCGGGCAGACGGTGCTCATTCATGGCGCGGCGGGCGGCGTCGGTTCCCTCGCCGTGCAGATGGCGCGGGAGGCGGGCGCGCGGGTGATCGGCACCGGGCGGGCGTCCGGCCGCCAGACCGCCCGTGACCTGGGTGCGGACGCGTTCGTCGACCTCGAGGCGGAGAAGCTGGAGGAGGTCGGAGAGGTGGACGTCGTGCTGGACGTGATCGGCGGGGAGATCCTCGAACGCTCGGCCGCCCTCGTCCGCCCCGGCGGCACCCTGGTCACCATCGCCGAGCCGGTCACCGTCCATCCCCGCGCCGGGCGCGGCATCTTCTTCGTCGTCGAGCCGGACCGGGTCCGCCTGGCGGACCTGGCACAACGGGTACGGACCGGCCGCCTCAAGCCACTCGTGGGCGAGGTCCGCCCCCTGACGGAGGCGGCTTCGGCGTTCGCTCCGGGCAAGCGGGGTCACGGCAAGACGATCATCCGCGTCGCCGAGAGCTGAGGCGAAGGGCACTGACCAGGTCTGCTCACACTCCGAGCTCGATGACGATCTTGCCCTGGACGTGGCGGGCCGCCTGGAGTCGGACCGTGCGGCGGAGCTGCTCGATCGGGAAGCTCCCCGCGATCGGCACACGGATGCGGCCCTCCTCGACCTGGCGGGCGATGTTCCGCAGGTCGTCCGGGGTGGCGTTCGCTCCGTTGGCCGCCGGGATGCCGTCGAGCCGGGCGGCGATGGTGCAGATACGGCGGTCGGGGACACCGAGTTCCCTCGCGACCCGCACGGTGTCCGTGCCGTGCAGGTCGAGGGCGGCGGTGATGCCGTCAGGGGCGAGCGCGCGGACCCGGTCGGCCAGGCCCTCGCCGTAGACGACCGGTTCGGCCCCGAGGGCGCGCAGATGGTCGGCCGACGACGCCGATCCGGTTCCGATGACGCGTGCTCCCGCGCTGCGGGCCAGCTGGACGGCGAACACCCCGACCCCGCCTCCCGCCCCGCCGATCAGCACGGTGTCGTCCGGGCCGGGAGCGATCACGGCGAGGGCGGCGGACGCGGTGCGGCCCGCGATCGTGAGAGTGGCGGCCGTACGGTCGTCGACGCCGTCCGGCGTGTGATGGACCTCGTCCGCCGCGCTCTTCCCGGTCGCGTCGACCACCACGTAGTCGGCGATCGCGCGCGACAGGGCACCTCCGAACACGCGGTCGCCAGGTGCGAAGCCGGTCACCCCGTCACCGACCTGGTCGATCACACCCGCGTAGTCGGTTCCGAACCCGACCGGCAGGGTCAGGCCGAAGCGGGCGGCGGTGTCCGCGTCGGCGGTCATAATCCAGTCCATCGGGTTGAGGCCAGCGGCGGTGACCCGGACCCGGACCTGTCCGGGTCCGGGCCGCGGCACCGGGAGCTCGCGGACGTCCAGGATCTCGGGGCCGCCGAAGGACATCATCCGGGCCGCCCGGTTGCCGCCCGCCGGCGGTTGCTGCTGCTGCTCGCTGTGTGCCTGCATGGGCGCCTGCCTCCTGGTTCTCAGGCGGAGCACGTCGGTCTATTCTCCGGCAGCACTCCTAAACGGACTATGCTCCGTTTACATGAACGACCGTAGCACAAACGGAGCGCGTTCCGTTTCTGATCGGGCCGGCTCTTCCCGCACACCCCGTGCGGACGCCGCCCGCAACCGCGAACAGCTCCTCGCCGTGGCGACCCGCGTCTTCATGGCGGCCGACAAGGAGCCCTCCATGCGCGCGATCGCCGCCGAGGCCGGCGTCGGCATCGCCACGCTCTACCGGCACTTCCCGACCCGCGAGTCCCTGGTCGACGCGGTCTACCAGGACCAGGTCGTCCGGCTGACCACCGGGGCCCACGACCTCCTCGGCAAGCTCCCCCCGGCTGCGGCGATGCGGCGCTGGATGGACCTGTTCGGGGAGTGGATCGCCACCAAGAACGGCATGCTCGACACCCTCCTCGCGATGGTCGAGGCGGGCGAGATCGCCCACGCGCAGACCCGCACCGAGCTGCTGACGGCCATCACCACGATCCTCGACGCCGGACGCGCGGCGGGCGACCTGCGCTCCGACGTCACCGCCGAGGACATCGCGGCATCGCTCATCGGCATCTTCACCGTGGCCCCTCCGTCCGGCCACGAAGCCAGGGCCGCCCGCCTCCTGGACCTCCTCATGGACGGCCTGCGCCCCACCGGCCGAGTCGGCTGAGCCACCCGCGCATCACGCGATCTCGCCGAGGGTGTAACTGACCGCACCGAGCAGCACGACGCCGACCGCGACGGCCGGCGCGGACACGCCGTCAGAGGATCAGGGCGTGGCCGAGGGCGAAGCAGCCGTGGCCGGCGATGAGCACGCGGCTGCGGATACGGCCGTCGAGCCGCCCGACGACGGCGCCTTGACCGCAGCCGACCATCAGGGTGTTGAGCGTGATGACGGCACCGGCCGTCCAGCCGGGCAGTCCCAGCACGTCCACGGCGTAGACCGGGATCGCGGTGTTCAGGGCGAACAAGGCGACGGCGAAGCGCAGTTGACGCGCGCACCCGCAGGCGCGGGCCCGTGCGGGCAGCTCCGGGCAAGCGGCTCAGGCCGTCTGACACCGCGTATGCCGCGCGGTTCCCGGGGCACACGGCCAGCGAGGCACGGCAGGGATGTCACCCCGTGAACCACGGAGCAGCGAGGACTCAGATGACGTATCAGACCCCGAACACCTACTCCTCCGATCCGTCGGGCGAGCCGCAGGCTCCCCGGAGCAATGGTCTGGCGATCGCGGCGCTGGTGCTGGGCATCACCGCGTGCGTTCTCTTCTGGTCGGTCATCGGCGGCGTCGTCCTGGGCCTGCTCGGTCTCGTCCTCGGGATCGTCGCCGCTCGGCGTGCCCGTGGGGGACGTGCGCGGCACCGGGGCATGGCCGTCGCGGGTGCGATCCTCGGTGGGCTGGGGCTCGTCGCGTCGTCGGTGATCGTCGCGGTCGGGGTCTCCTTCCTCACCTCCGACGAGTTCAAGGACTACAACGACTGCGTGCAGCACGCCGGCACCCGGGCCGAACGCGACCAGTGCGCGCAGGACTTCGAGCGCGACGTCAACGGGAAGTGAGCCTGCGCCCGGAGACTCAGACGGGCGGCGGTCCGTCGACCGCCGCTCTCAACTCGTGCAGACGCAGCGCCAGATGGAGCCGTAGTGCCGAGTCCGCCGAGCGCCAGTCCTCGCCGAGCAGGACACCGATCCGGTCGAGCCGTTTCAGCAGTGTGTTGAGGTGCACGTGGAGGGCGCGGGCCGTCTGACTGAGGTTCCCCGAGTGGGCGAAGTACGCGGCCGCCGTCGCCACCAGGCACGTCGACCGTCGGCGGTCGTACTCGAGGAGCGGGCCGAGGCTGTCGGTGAGGAAGCGGTCGAGGTCGTCGGCGCGGTCGGGGTCGAAGACGAGCGCGTACATCGCGTACTGCCGTGTGCTGACCCCGCGGTCGGTCTCGCCGAGTGCGCGCATGACCTTGAGGCAGCGCAGCGCGAGCGCGTGGGAGCGGGACCGTTCCTGGCCGGCGATCCGGTCGCAGACCACGAGGGCGGGTGCGCCGAGGGCTCGGCGCAGGGCGTGGTGCAGGGTGCCGGCCAGGTCGTTCTCGTCGTCGGCGCGGAGCAGCATCGTGGCGCGGCCGAGGTATTCGCCCGCGAGCCCCGACCATGCGGAGGACAGGGGCTTGAGCTGCCGGATGATGTCGGTGGCGGATCGTCCGGGGCACTCGACCACGACGAGGGTGTCGAGGTGGTCGACGTCGACGCCGCGGGCCAGGGCCCTGTCGCGTTGGGCGGGATGGAGCGGCGTGGGGGACATCAGCTCCATGAGCAGCTCGCCCCGGACCCGTTCCTCGGCCTCGACCCGGGCGTCCCGCATGAGGATGAGCAACCCCATGATCTGTGCGGAGCGTTCGAGCATCCGTACCTCCGCCGCTTCCGGGGCGGCCCGGCGTGCCAGGGTCAGGAAGCCGAAGTGGCTGCCGCCGGCCCGCGCGGCGATCACGCTGCGGAAGGTGCCGTCCCGGCCCTGCGCCGACGCGCACCGGCCGGTGGTGCGGGCCTCCTCGCGCAGCCGGCGTCCCAGGTCCTCGTCGCCGTCCTCCCCCGGTTCTCCTGGGGGCCGGACCGCGAGGACCCTGTCGTCGCGGTCCTGGATGGTGACCGTGCCCTGGAGCTGTTCGACCAGGAGCTGGGCGATGTCGCCGGGTCCCCCGCCGGATAGCACCACATGGGTCAGCGCCTCGTGCACGGCGGCGGCGCGTTCCAGCGTGGTGACCTGCTCCTCGATCGTCCGGTAGGCGTCCTCGAGGCGCCGTAGCGAGACCCGGGTCTGCTCGTAGAGACGGGCGTTGTTCAGGGCGACCGCGGCATGACTGGCGAAGGCGCTGAAGAGCGCCACCTCGTCCTTCTCGAAGGGCCGTTCGGTGCGGTCGGCGGCGAAGAGCGCGCCGATGGCCTGCTCCCCCACGAGGAGCGGGACGCCCAGGAGGGCAGTGAGCCCTTCGCGGGGGACGAGCAGGTCGAAGGTGGGGTCGTGCGGCAGGGCTTGCGCCTTGCGGTAGTTGCTCACCCAGAACGGCGCCTTGTGTTCCAGCACGCGCCCGCCCAGGCCCCGCCCCCGGGGGACGCGCGCGGACGAGAACTCCGACGAGATCGTGCCGGCGGACGCCTTGAGCGTGAGATAGCCCTCCGCGTCCAGCAGGGACAGGTAGACGAAGTCACTGCCGATGAGTTCGTGGGCGTGCCGGACGATGGACCGCAGCACCTCGTCGACCTCGCCCAACGCGGTCAGGGACCGGGCCGTCTGGTACAGGCTGCTCAGCTCGCGCTCGCGCCGGAGCCGGTAGGAGGTGAGTTCGCCGTCGCCGACGGGACCGGCCGTGCCGGATTCGGTCTGTTCCATCGCTGCCACCACTCGCGCCGTCGGGTGGTGAATTCTTACACCCTCACCGGGTCAGCGGTGGAGGTACGTTCCATCTCTGGTCGGGCGTGCGGCGCTCTACTGTCGCCCCACGCGCTTCGTTGTCATGCACGACGCAGTCGGATGTCCCCGCACCCACGGTGATCCGGCGGTCGGCCGCCCGGCCGGTCGACCGCGCGCGATCCCCCGTCCCCGAGCCCGGCTTCCTGGGAGTGACCCGCATGTCGATCCCCGTTGTCGGCGGTCCGCACGCCGCCGCGACCCGCAAAGCGATGCTGCGGCTGCTGCCGCTGCTCTGCCTGACCTACTTCATGTCCTACGTCGACCGGACCAACATCGCCCTGGCCAAGACCCACCTGCAGGCGGACGTGGGCATCAGCGCGGCCGCGTTCGGTCTGGGCGCCGGTCTCTTCTTCCTGACGTACGCGCTGTTCGAGGTGCCCAGCAATCTGATCATGTACCGCGTGGGCCCGCGGCGCTGGATCGCCCGGATCGCTCTGTCCTGGGGCGCGGTGACGTCCCTCATGATGTTCATCTCGGACGACGTCACGTTCTACATCGGGCGTATCGCCCTCGGTGCCGCAGAGGCCGGTCTGTACCCGGCGATGATGTTCATGATGACGCGCTGGTTCGCGCAGAAGGACCGGGCCACCGCGATCGGCTTCATCTACCTGGCGCCCACGCTGGGTCTGCTCCTGGGCGGGCCGCTGGGCGGCGCTCTGATGGAACTGGACGACGTCGCCGGCTTCCACGGCTGGCAGTGGATGTTCCTCGTCGAGGGCCTGATCACCATGGGCATCGGCCTGGTCGTCCTGGCGCTCCTGCCCGAGGTGCCGGCCGACGCGAAGTGGCTGGCGGCGGATGAGGCGGCCGTACTGAGCGAGGGGGCCGAACACACCGCGCGGGGTGGGGAGAGCAACGGCGGGACCACCCCGGACGGCAAGGGCGCGCACACCTTGAAGGGCAATGTGGGGCAGGCGTTCGGACGGCCGTTCATCCTGCTCATCGGCGTCATCTACTTCCTGAACCAGCTCACGATGAACGGCGTGACGTTCAACGTGCCGTCGATCATCGAGTCGCTGGACGTGAACGGTTCCTTCGTCGTCGGCCTGCTCAGCGGGGTGACCGGCATCGGCGGGACGATCGGCGTGCTGGTGATCCCTGCGCTCTACCGGCGCTTCCCCCGCGAGTCCCTGACCATCGGCGTCCTGGCGGTGTCCCCCGCCCTGGTCGCCGCGGTGTTCCTGGCGGTCTCCTCGCCCTCCGTGCGCATCGTCCTGATCGGCGTCATGTCGATGCTGCTGTTCGGCACCCTGCCCGTCTTCTGGTCGGTCGCCATGGCCCGGATGACGGGGATCGTGGCGGCCGCGGGCCTGGCCTTCATCAACACGGTCGGTCTGACCGGCGGTTTCGTCGGGCCGTACCTGTTCGGTCTGGCCGAGTCCGACTCCGGGGACCCCACCTCCGGCTTCCCCATCATCATCGTCGCGTCCCTCGTCGCGGGCGGACTCGCGGTGGCCCTGCGCTGGGCCCTGCGACGCGAGGACCGCACGACCGCCGGTGACGACGCACCGTCCACCGTCGAGCGCGACCCGGAGGTCCTGGCGTGACGTTCCTGCCCCCCGAGGGATTCCCCCTGTCCGAGATCCCCGGCGCGTTCGCCGCCGAGATCGGGGACACCGTGGTGGTGCGCGCCGGCACCGACACGCTGACCTGGGCGGAGCTGCACCGGGGCAGCAACCGCGTCGCGCGGGGGCTCCTGGACGCCGGGGCGGCCACCGGCCGGATCGTGGCTCTGGTGCTGCCCAACTCGACGGACCTCGTGCTCGCCGTCTTCGCCTGCTACAAGGCCGGCGCCACCCCGCAGGTCCTGTCACCGAGGATGCGGGCGGCCGAGCTCGACGCCGTCCTCGAACTGGGCGAGCCCGCCGTGGTGGTCACCGAACCGGACGGCGCGCTCGTCGACCGTTCGAGGGCGGTGACCGTCGGGGAACTGGCGGCCGGGCGGAGCGACGACGACCTCGCGCCGGTGACCGCGACGTCGTGGAAGGCCCCGACCTCCGGGGGATCGACCGGGCGCCCGAAGATCATCCTGTCGGGCCGGCCGGCGGTCACGTCCCCGTTCGACTCGGACATGTGGGGGATCGGCGCCGGTGAACAAGCCCTGATCACGGCTCCGCTGCACCACAACGCCCCGTTCGTCACCGCCCTGACGACGATCTTCCTCGGCGGCTCGGTGACCCTGCTGACCAGGTTCGACGCGGAGCGGACGCTGTCCGCGATCGACGAGCACGCGGTGACCTGGGTGTATCTGGTCCCCACGATGATGCGGCGCATCACGGCGCTCCCGGACGAGGTCCGCGACCGCTACGCGCTCACCTCGCTGCGCTCGGTCTGGCACTGCGCGGAACCCTGCCCCGTCTGGCTGAAGCGGACGTGGATCGAGTGGCTGGGAGCCGAACGGGTCTGGGAGCTGTACGGCGGCACGGAGGCGGAGGCCGGATGCACGCTGCGCGGCGACGAATGGCTCCGACACGTCGGGTCGGTCGGCAAGGTGACATGGGGTCAGATGAAGCTACTGGACGCCGACGGCGCCGAGGTCACCGAACCCGGCGTCGAGGGCGAGATCTACATGCGGGTCACCCCGGGAACCCCGGCCACCTACCGCTACATCGGCTCCGAACCCACCTCACGCGACGGCTGGTCGTCACTGGGTGACATGGGACGGTTCGACGCCGACGGCTACCTGTATCTGCACGACCGCCGCTCGGACATGATCACCGTCGGAGGCGTCAACGTGTACCCGGCGGAGATCGAGGCCGCCCTCGTCGAACACGAGCAGGTCCTCACCGCCGTCGTCATCGGCCTGCCCGACGCCGACACCGGCAACCGGCTGCACGCCATCGTCCATACGCCCCGCCAGGCCGACGTCAGCGCCGACGACATCCACGCCTTCCTCGACGGACGGCTGTCGCGCCACAAGCTGCCCCGGTCGATCGAACTGGTCCACGACTCCCTGCGGGACGCGGCGGGCAAGGTCCGGCGTTCGGAGCTGCGCGCCCAGCGCATGCCCGAGCCGAGCCGGTGACCCCCTCCTCGCGCACCGCTTCCCTCCGGAGGAAGGAACCCGTATGAACCCCAGGACGCTGACGGGGATCGCGCTGGCCACGGCCGGCGCCCTCCTGGCCGTCCCCGCGCAGGCGCGCCCGTCGGAGGCATCGGCCCGGAGCGCCCCGGCTCAGTGCGCGTCGCTGACCGGGACGGCCATTCCGGCGGCCGTCATCTCCCTGCCCACGCGTGGCGGCCGTGTCGCCGCCTCGTCCCCGGTGACGGAGACCGTGAGCGGGGTCAGCCTCACCTACTGCCGGGTGGACGCGGCCCTCTCCCCCGTCGACCGCTCGGCACCCGACATCACCCTGCGCGTCGCCCTCCCCGTCGACTGGAACCGCAGATCCATGATGTTCGGGGGCGGCGGCTACAACGGCACGGTCCCCGACGTCCGCGGCGACGTGCCCTTCGCCCCGAAGGGCGGGACCACACCGCTGGCACGCGGCTACGCCACCTACGCCAGTGACTCCGGGCACCAGGCGGACCCGGCGAAGCACCCGATCCTCTCCCTGGACGGCTCCTTCGCCGTCAACGACGAAGCGCTGCGGAACTTCGCCGCCGGCGACGCGCTCAAGAAGACGCACGACGCCGCCCAGTTCCTGATCCGCGCGTTCTACGGCGCCACGCCCCGGTACACGTACTTCGCGGGCGGATCCACCGGTGGCCGGGAGGCGCTCGCGATGGTCCAGCGGTGGCCCACCGCGATGGACGGCGTGATCTCCGCCTACCCGGCCTGGAACAACCTCGCCGAAGCGCTCTATCTGGGTCATGCCACACAGGCGCTGGCCCAGCCGGGGGCGTTCCCCGGCCCGGAGAAGCAGACGCTGCTGTACGAGAGCGTGCTGCGCGCGTGCGACGGCCTGGACGGGCTGAACGACCGGGTCGTCTCCCACCCGGACGCCTGCCGGTTCGATCCCGCGACCCTGCGCTGCCCGGCCGGCGCCGACACGGGCCCCTCCTGCCTGTCGGACCGTCAGATCGCCGCGGTCCGGGCCATCTCGTCGCCGTGGACGTGGCCGTACCGGGTCGCGAGCGGCGAGCGAAGCTACCCCGGCTTCCCCTTCCTCTCCGGCGCCGACCTGCGCACCCCGGTCCTGGGCTTCGGCACGACGGCGCCGTCCCATCCGATGCCGCTCACGAGCGGGTACGGCATGCAGTACTGGGACCAGTGGGTGAGGTACGCCCTCACCAGGGACCCCGGCCACGACTCCCTGGCCGTCGACCCGGCCCGCCCCGGCAAGTGGCTCCAGCGCATCAGCCGGCTGTCCGAACTGCAGGACGTCAACGACGCGGTCCTCTCCCCCTTCGCCCGGGCCGGCGGCAAGCTCCTGCTCCTGCACGGCGCGGCCGACGAGCTGGTCTCGCACCGGGCGACGAACGACTACTACGAGCGGGTCGCCGACACGGTGGGGCCGCACAGGACACGGGAGTTCATGCGGTACTACCTCGTACCGGGCGCCAACCACGCGAACTTCGGCAGCCCCGCCTTCGCCGCCGCCTGGGACTCCCTGACCGCCGTCGAGCGCTGGACCGAGCAGGACAGGCAGCCCGTCGCTCCGGTCGTCACCGACGCGAACGACGGCAGGGCCCGCCCCCTGTGCGAGTACCCGAGCTGGCCGAAGTACCGGGCCGGCGACCCGGACAGCGCGGGCAGCTTCAAGTGTGTCCGAAGGTGAACCGGGGGCAGGTTGAGGATCTTGAGGGCAGGAGCCAGTCCATGGCAGGCTCCTGCCGCATGATCGACGACTTGGCGAAGGACCTCCTGCACGGCAGGCTGCGGCGGGACCGTGAGGCGCTGCTCTGGAAGCTCGACGGCCTGTCCGAATACGACGCGCGGCGGCCTCTGACGGCGACCGGGACCAACCTCCTCGGCCTGGTGAAACACGTGGCCCAGGTGGAGGCCAGGTACTTCGGCGAGGTCTTCGGCCGGCCTTCCCCGGAGGGGCTGCCCCACTGGCAGGACCACGACGGCAGCGATCACTGGGCGGCCGGGGACGAGACCCGCGAGCAGATCGTCGGGTTCTACCGGCGTACCTGGGAACATGCGGACGCGACGATCAGCGGGCTTCCCCTCGACGCCGCCGGCCATGTGCCGTGGTGGCCGGACCCCCGTCCCAACACGACCCTCTTCGCCGTCCTCGTCCACGTCCTCGGCGAGATCAATCGGCACACCGGGCACGCCGACATCCTGCGCGAGGGCGTCGACGGGCGGACCGGGATGCGCTCCCAGTACGAGCAGGACGTCGACGAGGAGGCCCGGGCGGCCCACCGCGCGAAGATCGAACGGGCCGCCCGGTCGGCCGTGTCCGGGTCGTCTCACCCGGCCTGATCGCCGGCCCTGGTCGCGGTTCCCTCCGGCGTGAACGCGCGGTGGAAGGCGAAGGCGTCCGGCGCGGGACAGCGGTCGTGGAGGGATTCCAGCCTGGAGACTCCGTCCTGCCAGGTGGGGACCGTGCCCTCGGGGATCCACCAGAGCACGTGACCGGGGTGTCCCGTGCGCTCGAACCAGTCGTGCCGCCTGTTCAGTGCCCCGCGGTGCAGCCCGGTGTACACGGCGTCGTAGGCGGGGCGCAGGCCTGTCCAGAGGGAGAGGGTCGCGGCGAGGGCGGTGGTGTCCGCCGTGCGGCCCTTGTCGTACCAGGCGGGTACGGCGAACTGTCCCCACGGGCCCCAGTCCGCTCCGAAGAGCACGCCTCGGTCACCCTCGGCCGGTTCGGCGCGGGCGAGGTACCCCGGGTGCCGGCCGATCGTCCCGTAGACGGCCTCTCCGGCGGCGTAGAACTCGCGTGTGAGCGGGGAGGGATCGGCGAGCGGTGCCTTCAGGACTCCGAAGGTGTACAGCGCGAGCTGGGGCATGCGTCTCTCCCTGGGGTGATGTTCCCGGTACGGGGCAGCCGCACGGCGATCGCCGAGGGCCCCGGTGCGGGTGACGTGACGGTAGAGGCATTCGCCGGCCCTGTCGAAGTTGCTTTCCCGGCACCGAAGTGGCCTCAGCGACCTACGCCGAGACGCTGCGGCCCGACCCCCGTACGGTTCTGGCTGCCGGCCGAGTACCTGCCGGAGGCGGCCCGGTTCGACCACCCGTGCGGTCCTCGTGGACCGCTTGGTCTCCTTGCTCGGAGGCGCCCGCGTCGGAACGGTTCCCGTACCGCACGACTGCACCGACGGATTCCTGGCCGCCTTCTGGTGGCCGACCTGTAGACGCGGTCGCTCAGCGCGCTCCTGGCACGGCCGGGGGCTGCCAGTCCCGCTTCAGCAGGCCGTACACCCAGGAGTCGGACACGACGCCGTTCACGACGCAGTCCTCCCGCAACGTCCCCTCACGGACGAAGCCCAGCTTCTCGAGGACGCGGGCCGACGCCTGGTTGCGGGTGTCGGCCTCGGCCTGGACGCGGTTCAGGTCCAGGGTGTCGAACGCCCACCGCAGCAGGGCGTGCGCGGCCTCGGTCGCGTAGCCGTGCCCCCACATGGCAGCGCCGAGGACATAGCCCAACGAGGCGCTGCGGTACGTGGGGTTCCAGTCGGACAGACCGCACCAGCCGACGAACGCCCCGTCGGAGACACGGTCGATGGCCACCCGCGCTCCGGTGCCCTCGTCCTCCAGCGTCCGGCAGTTCGCGAGGAACCGCTGCGCGCGGGCCGGGTCGGTCCACGGCGGGGAGTCCCAGTAGCGCAGCACGTGGGAGCTGCTGTGCAGGGCGAAGAGGGAGTCGGCGTCTGCGTCGGTGAAGGGACGCAGCCGTAGGCGCTCGGTGTGCAGGACGGGAGTGGGCGGAGTCATGCACACCATCCTGGGACGCCGACGGCGGCCAGGACACCGAATATCCCGGCCGTCAGGGCGCCATGACCAGGTCCCCGATCACCGTCAGGCCGACCTGGGCCGTGACGAAGGCGCCTCGGGCCCCACCCCTGGCACCGCGGACCAGGCGTTGAAGTCCCACCGCACCGCGGCCGGGCTGTCGCCGATCGCATCGAGGAACGGGTCCACCATGTCCGGTGTCCCGGCCCACTTCTGCAGCCAGATGGGCAGGCAGGCTCTCGGGTCGTCCCCACGCTCCGACGAGCCGCCGCCCGCGGTGTCCGGTTTTGCCTGCCCATTAAAAGCCGTAGGTACGCACATGCCAGGCCACAGGACGACTCCCCCGGCTCATGCGATGCGACAGGAGACTTTCAGTTCGCACTTGCGGCATTATCATCGACGCAATCGAGGAGCTGAGGGAGTGGACCAGTGATGAGTCGTTCCACAATGCGGACCCGTCGAACGCCGCAGGTGACCGGCGTCATCGCCGCCTCCCTGCTGGCTCTGAGCGCCTGCTCGTCCGGCGGCTCCGGCTCGTCGGCGTCCGCCTCGGGCGGGCCGTCCGGTGAGGTGACCGTCTTCGCCGCCGCCTCGCTCAAGGAGAGTTTCGAGGAACTGGGCAGGACGTTCGAGAAGGACCACCCCGGCACGAAGGTCACTTTCAGCTTCGGCGGCAGTGACGCCCTGGCCGCGAGCATCACCGGCGGGGCCCCGGCGGACGTGTTCGCGTCGGCCAGTCCGAAGACGATGAAGATCGTGACCGACGCGGGGGGCAACAGTGGCGCCCCGACCACCTTCGTGCGCAACCGGTTGGAGATCGCCACCCTGCCGGGCAACCCGCACAAGGTCGACTCCCTCAAGGACCTCACCCGCCCGGGCCTGAAGGTCGTGCTGTGCGACAAGACGGTGCCGTGCGGTGCCGCCGCGCAGAAGGCCCTGGCCGTCGGCAAGCTGCGGCTCACTCCCGTCTCCTGGGAGCAGGACGTCAAGTCCGCCCTCAGCAAGGTCGCCCTGAAGGAGGCCGACGCGGCCGTCGTCTACCGGAGCGACGTGAAGGCCGCGGGCGACAAGGTGGAGGGCGTGGACTTCCCCGAGTCGGCCGGCGCCGTCAACGACTACCCGATCACCCTGCTCAAGGAGTCGAGGAACCCCGGGACGGCGAAGGCGTTCATCGACCTCGTGAAGTCCTCCGAGGGTCAGCGTGTGCTGAGCGGGGCCGGCTTCCTCACCCGGTGATGTCGCCGGTGATCTCGCAGGTGATGTCACAGCCGATGCCGCCTTTGCCTGAACCATGCCTGACTCTTACCTGGCTCACGTGGCATTGAACAGACAGGTCTGTCTACTATCGGGGAGTCCGCTTCGTCCTCCTGCTGAAAGTCACCCATGAGTCGCGTAACGACCGTCTCCCCCTCAGCCCCTCCGACCGTCGCGATCAAGCGGCACCCGGCGCACGCGGTCCCCCGGCGCAGGTTCCTCCCCCTGGGACCCAAGGTCTCGATGGCCGTGTACGCCTCGATCCTCATGTCGCTGCTGGGCTCGTCCAGCGCGCCCACGCCTCTGTACGCGATCTACCAGCAGCGCTGGGGGTTCTCCCCCATCACCGTCACCGTCGTCTTCGGCGTGTACGCGGTGGCCGTCCTCTCCTCGCTCCTACTGTTCGGCAAGCTCTCCGACCATGTGGGCCGGCGGCCGGTCATCGTGACGGCCCTGGTCGTCCAAGTGGTGGCCATGGCCATCTTCATCACCGCCGGTGACGTGGGCGCGCTGATGGTCGGCCGCGTCCTCCAGGGTCTGAGCGTGGGGGCGGCCGCCGGAGCGCTCGGCGCCGGCATGCTCGACATCCACCCGCGCCGGGGCGGCTTCTTGAACTCCTTCGCGCCCATGCTGGGGACCGCGTCCGGCGCCCTGGTCTCCGGGCTGATCGTGCAGTACCTGCCGGCACCCACGCGCCTGGTCTACACGGTGCTGCTCGGCGTCTTCGCCCTGCAAGCGCTGGCCGTCCTCGCGATACGGGAGACGGTGAGCCGCAAGTCGGGCGCGCTGGCCAGCATGATCCCCGAGTTCAAGCTGCCCAAGTCGGCCCGCGCGTCCGTGGCCGTCGCCGCGCCCGTGATGTTCGCCGTGTGGTCGATGAGCGGTCTCTACGGCGCTCTGGGGCCGTCCCTCATGCGGACCCTGGAGCACTCCTCGTCCGTGGTGTGGGGCGGGCTGCCGCTGTTCGTCCTCGCCGTCTCCGCGGCGCTGACCACGATCACCCTGCGGAGTGCCGCCGCCCGGACCGTCATGCTGCTCAGCATCGGCACCCTGGTCGCCGGCGCCGCGATCACCCTGCTGTCGATCGGCTCGGGCCAGGGCGGCACCTGGTCGGTGATCGGGTTCTTCGTGGGCACCGTGATAGCCGGTGTCGGGTTCGGCAGCGGGTTCCAGGGCGGGATCAGGCTCGTCATCCCGAAGGTCGAGGCGCATGAGCGCGCCGGCGCGCTCTCCCTGCTGTACGTCGTGTGCTACATCGGTCTCGGCATCCCCGCCGTCATCGCCGGTGTGCTGGTGGTGCACGGCGGCGGCTTGATCACGACGTCCAAGGAGTACAGCGTCGCCCTCATCGTGCTGGCGCTCGCCGCCTTCGCCGGGCTTCTGCGCAGCGGTCGCCGGGAGAAGCGGGAGCGGCTGTCGGCCCAGATGTCCGAGGCGTGACCGCGGACCTCGCAAGGTCTAGAATGAACAAGTCTGTCTACAGAGAGGTGGGCGCCATGGCTGCCAAGACCCCGGCCCGCGTGTCCGCGCGTGAACGTCTGCTCATGGCGGCCGACGAGCTCTTCTACAGCGAAGGCGTGCAGACCGTCGGTATCGACCGGGTGATCGAGCACGCCGGAGTGGCCAAGGCCTCCCTGTACAACAGCTTCGGGAGCAAGGAAGGCCTGGTCCGCGCCTACCTGGAGCTCCGCTTCGAGCGCCGCAAGGACCACATCACCCGCACGCTGACGCGCTTCCGCACTCCGCGTGAGCAGATGCTCGGCGTGTTCGACGCGCTCGGTGAGGCGTTCACCGAGCCGGGGTACAACGGCTGCTCGTTCGCCCGGGCCACCTCCGAGGCGGCCGACGACAGCGCCGCCCGCAAGGTGGCCGACGACTACCGCGCCTGGCTGCGCGGCCTGTTCACCGAACTGGCGGCGGCCGCCGGGTACGCCGATCCGGACACGATCGCCCGGCAGTTCCTGCTGCTGTACGACGGTGCCGGTCAGTCCGCGAAGATGGACCGCGACCCGTCGGCGGCCACCAGCGCCCGCGCCGCCGCGGCCATCCTGCTGGACGCGTCCCCGCTGGTGTCCGCCGTTCCCGACCCCACCCAGTAGGTCTGCGGGTCGCCCCGGGGAAGGCGTCGCAGCCGGCCGCTTCCGCCGCTCCGACTCAGCTCTGAGCGTCCTCGTCGAGGGCCGCCAGCCCGTCCTCCCAGCGCCGGCGCCGCTCGTCGTCGGACTGCTCCCACCACGGGGTGCCCCGTTCGCCGAGCGCGACCTTGGCCCGCTGCACGCGGGCCCGGGCCTCCCGTTCGGCCTTCTCGTCGTTCGCCGTCGTCGCCGCGCGCACCGCGCGGCGGGCGGACATCAGGTGGCTCCGCAGGCGTGCCCCGGTCTCCCCGGGGAGGGACGGGTCGGTGGCCCGCCACTTCCGTCCGTCGATGACCACGAAGTGCCCGTCGGGGGTCTTCTCCGGGGGCTCACGTGTGCTCATGGGAACGATTCTGGTCCGGTGCGCCGCTCGGGGCGGGCTCGGCGGGGGCCGTCCGCCGCGCGCCCTTCTTCCGCCGTGCGGTGGCCACCGCACCGAGCGCCGCGCCGACGGCCACGATGATGAGTCCGCGCAGCCACACCGCGCCCTCGATCTGCGTGGCCAGCAGGACGCACGAGGCGATGCCCAGCACCGGCAGGACGGTCGGGGTGCGGAAGTGGTCCGCCTCGCCCTCGTCGCGGCGCAGGACGAGGACCGCCGTGTTGACCATGACGAAGACGATCAGCAGGAGCAGCACCAGGGTCGAGGCCAGGGTAGCGACGCTTCCGGTGAGGGCGAGCAGCATCGCCAGCACGGTGGTGGCGGCGATCGCGGCCCACGGGGTGCGGCGGCCGGGCAGCACCTTGGTCAGCGCGGAGGGCAGGAGGCCGTCCTTCGCCATGCCGTAGGTGAGGCGGGAGGACATGATGCCGGTCAGCAGTGCGCCGTTGGCGACGGCGACGAGCGCGATGGCGCTGAACAGGCGCTCGGGGACGCCGCCCGCCTCCTTGACGACCTCCAGCAGCGGCCCGCTCGACCCGGCCAGCCGGGTGGTCGGTACGGCGGCGGAGGCGGCCAGGCCGACCAGGACGTACACGGCCCCGGCGGTGGCGAGGGCGCCGAACAGGGCGCGGGGGTAGGAGCGCCTCGGATTGCGGGTCTCCTCGGCGACGTTCACCGAGGTCTCGAACCCGACGAAGGAGTAGTACGCCAGCACGGACCCGCTCAGGACGGCCGCCGCGGCGCCCTTCTCGGGGGTGCCCAGCTGGGTGAGCCGTCCGAGGTCGCCGTCGCCGCGCAGCAGCAGCCAGGCGCCGAGCACGATGATGACCATCAGTCCGCCCACCTCGATGAGGGTGGCGACGACGTTGGCGCGGGTGGACTCCTTGATGCCGCGCGCGTTGATCAAGGCGAGCAGCCCCAGGAACAGGACGGCCACCAGGCCCACGGGCAGCGTCACGAACGCCGAGAGGTAGTCGCCGCCGAAGCCCCGGGCGAGGGCGGCGACGGAGACGACGCCGGCGGCCAGCATGCAGAAGCCGGCGACGAACCCGGCGAACGGCCCGAAGGCGCGGGTCGCGTAGTGGGAGGCGCCGCCCGCCCTCGGATACTTCGTCGCGAGTTCGGCGTAGGAGGCGGCGGTCAGCAGGGCCAGCAGCAGGGCGACGACGAGCGGCACCCATACGGCTCCGCCCGCGTCGGCGGCGACCTGTCCGACCAGGACGTACACCCCGGCGCCGAGGACGTCGCCCAGGATGAAGAAGTAGAGCAGCGGGGTGGTGAGGGCGCGCTTGAGCGCCGTGCCCTCCCCTGCCCCTCCGGGTGCCGCCGTGTCCGTGCCGGCCTGTGCCGCCGTGCTGTTTCCGACTCTTCTTGCCATACCGCCTCGTGTCCCCCGGAAGGCGCGATGCACGCTCGCGACTCCCGAGGACACAGGACGCGATTCGGTTACGAGGCGGTCCCTCGCGCCGGGCTCTCCTCGGCCCAGGCCCGCTCCAGCAGGTCACCGAAGGACGTCGGCTCGCGTCCGATCAGCTCGGCGAGGGTCGGATCGACGGCGGTGAACTCGCCGCCGCGGGCCGCCGCGAAGATGCTCAGCAGCAGGTCGGTGAGGGATTCCGGGGCCCCGTGCGTCAGCATCTGCTCGCGGAAGGCGTCGTCGGGGACGACGGTCCGGGTGAACGGCCGTCCGGTGACCCGGGTCGCGATCTCGGCGACCGTGGCGAAGTCGAGGGCCGCCGTGCCGGTGAGGGGCGGGGTGGGGCCCTCGAAGCGGCCCTCGTCGGTGAGGATCGCGGCGGTGGCCTCGGCGAGGTCGTCGTGTCCGGTCCAGGTGACCGGGCCGTCGGCGGGGAGGGCGATGTCGCCGGTGTGGCGGGCGGCCTCCAGGAACTGCAGGGCGCTGGACGTGTAGAAGCCGTTGCGCAGGGCCGTCCAGGGCAGGCCGGTGGCGCGCAGCAGGTCCTCGGTCCGCGCGTGGTCGCGGCAGGGCTGGAAGTGGGAGTCGTGGGCGGCGCCCATCTGGCTGGTGTAGAGGATGCGGCCGACGCCGGCCTTCACCGCCGCGTCGATGGCGGTGCGGTGTCCGGCGACGCACTCCTCGCCCGCGCGGTCGAGGGAGACGAGGAGCAGCTGCCCCGCGCCGTCGAAGGAGTGCACGAGGGAGGCGGGGTCGTCGAAGCTGCCCTGCCGGACGCGGACTCCCCGGTCGGCGAGGTCCTTGGCCTTGCGGGGGTCGCGGACGCTGACGCCCACGCGGTCGGCGGGGACGCGCTCCAGGAGGCGTTCGACGACGCGGCGGCCGAGCTTTCCGGTGGCTCCGGTCACGATGATCATGGGGTTCTCCCCGGCTTGTTTCCAGTGGAATCATTTTGACGCTAACACTGTAATATCAGTGGAAGCAACCAGCCGATATCATCGATTCCATGACTACGCGCGACACGACCGACAGCCCTCGCCGCCGCATCGTCGAGGCCGCCGTCGAGCTCCTGGAGACCGGCGGCCCGGACGCGGTGAGCACCCGCGCGGTCGCCTCCGCCGCGGGGATGCAGCCCCCGGCGATCTACCGCCTGTTCGGGGACAAGGAGGGGCTCCTCGAGGCCGTCGCGGAGCACGGGTACGCGCAGTTCCTGGAGAGCAAGCGCGCGCTGCTCGACCCCGAGCCCAAGGACGCGGTGGAGGATCTGCGCCGCGCGTGGGACATGGTCGTGGAGTTCGGGGTCTCCCGTCCGGAACTGTTCGCCGTCATGACGCGGGCGACCGGGCGCGGCGCCGACCAGGCACACCGCGCGGGCCTGGAGATGCTCTACGGCCGGGTGCGCCGGCTGGCGGCCACCGGATGGCTGCGGGTCGACGAGGAACTGGCCGCGCAGATCATCCAGGCGACCGGCCGGGGCGCGGTCACCACCTGGCACTCCACCCCGCCGGAACGCCGCACCCCCGCACTGCTGACCGCGCTGCGCGAGGCCACGATCGCCGCGATCACCCACGCCGAGCCGACGGTCCCCGCCACGGAGAGCGGCCCCGCCGCGGCGGCCCGCGCCCTGCGTGCCGCGCTCCCCGACGAGGCGGACGTCCTGAGCGACGCCGAGCAGCGGCTGCTGCGCGAGTGGCTGACCCGGCTGGCCGCGGACGGTGGCGCTCCACAGGCGTGATCGGCCTTCAGCGGCGGGCGGACCTCACGTCGGTCGGCTCCCGGCGGCCAGAGCCCGCAAGGCGTCCTCGTCCGGGGTGCCGGGCTCGGCGAAGTACACGTACAGGACGTGCCCTTCCGGCCCGGTGAGCGCGAACGTCTCGTAGCCGAGCCGGAGCACGACGCCCTCGTCCACCCGCAGGGCCTTCTGCCCCATCACCCGCTCATAGACGTCGTGCGCGTCCCACAGCGTGCGGAAGCTCTCGCTGCGCTCTCGTAGGTCGGCCACAAAGCCGTCCAGCTCCGCCTTGCGGGTCGCCGCCGTCGCACGCAGTCCGGCCACCGCCTGCCGGGCGATCTCATCCCAGTCGGGGTAGACCGTGCGGGCCCTCGGGTCCAGGAAGGTGAACTCGATCAGGTTGTGCCCCGGGCTCCACGCCGGGTTCACTCGGGCCGCGAGGTCCGTCCCGGCGAGGACGTCACGCCTCGGGTCCACGACGAAGGCCGGCAGATCGGCCCACCGGTTCAGCAGGTGCAGCACTCCGGGCCGTACGGAGTGGGCGGCGCCGGGGTCGGTGCGGCTCGGCGCGGGCATCGCCACGGACCACAGGTAGGTGCGCTCGGTGTCGTCCAGGCGCAGCGCTCGGGCCAGCGCCTCCAGGACCTCACGGGAGGGATTTCTGTCACGGCCCTGTTCGATACGGGTGTAATAGGAGGGGCTGAGCCCCGCCATCAGCGCCAGTTCCTCACGCCGCAGCCCTTTGACCCGGCGTCGCGTGTTGTCCACGACGCCTCCTTGGGAGATGTCGAACTTGTCGCGCCGACTGCGGAGGAATTCCCCGAGCTGATTCTCACCGGTCATCGGACCCGACGATAGCACCGGCCCTTGTGCCGGATCCGTGCCCCGCGTCCCCCCAGCCTGACCCTGTGAGAGCCACCCTCAAGAGGGTGTGGCACGGCTCGAATCGCCTTGTTGTCCTGGAGACATGCAAAAGGACAAGAGCAAGAACTTCGGAAACAACACCGCACCCCCTGTATGGCTGATCACCGGCTGTTCCAGCGGTCTGGGTGAGGCCCTGGCCCGGCACGCTCTCGAACGAGGAGACCGCGTGGCCGTCACGGCACGCGACCGCGCGGACGTCACCGGCCTCGCCGCCGGATACGGCGACCGGGCCCTCCCTCTGGAACTGGACGTCACCGACGCCGACTCGGTCGGCGCGGCGGTCGCCGAGTGCGAGCGCTTCTTCGGACGGATCGACGTCCTCGTCAACAACGCCGGGTACGGCTATCTGGCCGCCGTCGAGGAAGGCGAGGACACCGCCGTCCGCGCCCTGTTCGACACGAACGTGCACGGCGTGGTCACCGTGCTGAAGGCCGTACTGCCCGGGATGCGGGCGCGCCGCGCGGGCCGCGTCGTCAACGTCTCCTCCTTCGGCGGACTGGCCGCCTTCCCCGCGACCGGGTACTACCACGCCACGAAGTTCGCCCTGGAGGGTCTGTCGGAGTCGCTGGCGGCGGAGGTCGCCCCGCTCGGCATCTCCGTGACCATCGCCGAGCCCGGCGGTCTGCGGACGCGGTGGGCCGGCACCTCGATGCGGCAGTCCCCCGTCCGGCTCGACGACTACGAGCAGACCGCGGGCAAGCGCCGCGCGTCGACGCTGGCCGTCTCCGGGCACCAGCCCGGCGATCCGGCCCGGGCGGCCGCGGCCATCGCCGCCGTCGTGGACACCGACGTGCCACCGCTGCGGCTGCTCCTCGGGTCCGACGCGCTCGCGGGTGCGCGGGCCCGGCTGCAGCGGGTGCGGGCCGAGATCGACGCCAACGAGGCGCTGACCACCGGCGTGGACTTCGAGGAGCGGGGATGACCGTGGGCGCATGCGTGGTGGTCGGCGCCGGTCCCGGTCTCGGGGCCGCTGCGGCCCGCCTGTTCGGCCGCGAGGGGTACTCCGTCGGGCTCGTCGCGCGGGATACGGGGCGCCTGGAGTCGATCGCCGGTGAGCTGACGGCCGCCGGGGTCACGACGGCGACGGCCGCCGCGGACGTCACCGACCAGGACGCCGTCACACGGGCGATCGGCTCGCTCAGGGAGCGGCTCGGGCCGATCGAGGTCGTCCTGTTCAGCCCGCGGCCGAGTCTGGCGTGGATCAAGCCGGTGCTCGACACGACACCCGCCGATCTGGACAGCGCCCTGGCTCTGAACGTGGTGGCGGCCGCGGCCGTCGTGCGCGCGGTCGTGCCGGAGATGCGGGAACGCCGGTCCGGGACCCTGCTGTTCACCACCGGCGGCGCCGCCGTCGACCCGCACCGCGACCGCGCGGTGTCGGGGGTGGCGTACGCCGCCGAGTCGGCGTACACCCGCATGCTCCACGACGCGCTCGCCGGGGACGGTGTGCACGCCGCGCAGCTCACGATCGTCGGCGCGATCGGTGCCGGCGCCCGGCACGACCCGGACGACGTGGCACGGCAGTTGTGGCGCCTGCACAGCGAGCGCGACGAGCCGCTGCTGATCCTGCGGTGAGCGGTCAGCTCTCCGCGGCGACCCGCTGGACACCGATGACACCCAGAACCTGGAGCGCCTGCTCGGCGGGCGATCCGGGTTCGGCGGAGAGCAGGATCAGCTGATGCCGCTGTTCCGGCAGGGAGAGGATGTCGAAGTCGAGCTCGATGGGGCCGATCTCGGGGTGGTCGAAACGCTGGCTCGCGTGGTGTTCGATCCGCAGGTCCGGGGATCGCCACAGCCGCCGGAATTCCTCGCTGCCCGCCAGCAGATCCTCGATCAGTTCCCGGATCTCCCGGCTCTGCGGGTAGCGCGTGGCGGCGATACGCAGATAGCTCAGTGCCGAAAGGGCGAAAGGCCCGGGATTCTCCATGCCGTACAGGCGCTTGCCGTTTTCTGAGTCCGCGTCGAGGAAATAGCGGCGAACCACGTTCCGGTCGGCGTCGGGAAGCGCCGAGAAGTCCTCGAACAACGCGGCGGCCAGCGGATTCCAGGCCAGCACGCGGCAGGTGCTGTCCACGATCACGGCCGGTGTCGTGGGGAGGCGGTCCAGCAGGTTGAGCGTGCTCGCCGGCACCTCGCGCGGCGGCTCTCCGGCCGGCTCGTCCTCGGTCATCCCGGCGAGCCGGAAGAGGTGGGCGCGTTCCAGATCGGTCAGCCGCAGCGCGCGGGCGACGGCGACGAGGACACGCTGGGAGGGGTTGCGGCCGCGTGCCTGTTCCAGCCGGGTGTAGTGGTCCACGGAGACGTGGGCGAGCTGGGCGACCTCTTCGCGGCGCAGACCCGGCGTCCGCCGGCGCGGTCCCCGGGGCAGGCCGACGGCCGCCGGGCTGATCCGCTCCCGCTTGTGGCGCAGGAACTCGCCCAGTGCGCGTCTGTCCATACGGGAACAGTAGCCAGGGCCGGGACCCCGTAGCCACGGACCGTCGGTCCCTGGTTGCCGCCTCCCCCCGGCACCACGCTGAAGGGGAAGCGCACGCCCGACGAAGGAGACATGATCACCTTGGCTCGTCCGTCCGCCGCGGAAGCGGCACTCCGTGAATCCGGCAGCCTGGTCGTCGAGCCCGGCGCGATCGAGGTCGCCGGCCGGCGTCGCACGTACAGCGAGGTGAGGCCCGCCGGTCTCCCACAGGGCGCGCCGCTGCTCCTCGTCTTCCACGGCTCCAACCAGAACGGGCGGAAGCTGCGCGCGTTCAGCGGTCACACCTTCGACGCTCTCGCCGCCCGCTCCGGAGTCCGGGTCGTCTACCTCGACGGGTACAAGGGGCACTGGAACGACGCCCGGGTGTCCGCCGGCTTCGCGGCGCGTCGCGAGAACTACGACGACGTGGCGTTCACCCGGGCCGTGGTCTCCCGTTTCACCGGGGACGGCCGCGCGGACCCGGCGCGTGTCCATTGCGCCGGCTACTCCAACGGCGGCCAGATGGTCATCCGGCTGCTGCACGAGGTGCCGGAGCTGTTCGCCGGCGCGGCCGTCATCGCCGCGACCCAGCCGGCCCCGGAGAACTTCATGGCCGTCGGCGAGGTGCGTCCGCTGCCCGTGCTGCTGGTGCACGGCACGCGGGACCCGCTCGTCCCGTACGACGGCGGCATGGCGAGCATGTGGGGGTTCCGACCGCGCGGTCTCGGGCTGTCCTTCGCACGGACCGCCGCGTACTACGCGCGGCGCAACGGGATCGGCACGGCACCGGTGAGCGGCAGGCGCGAACCGGGGCCGAGGGCGCGCGGGACGTCGGTCGAGACCGTCGACCACCGGGAGCCCGGCAAGCCGTCGGTGCGGGCCGTCACCGTCCACAACGGTGGGCACGTCGTCCCGAACCTGACGGCTGCCGCGCCCCGACTGCTGGGGCGGACCAATCTGGAGTTCGACACGGGCCGCGCGATGTGGGACTTCCTCACGTCGGAGGCTGCTGGTGAGGCGAGGGACTGACGGGAACGCGCCGTGGGGCGGTCACCGTCGGCTGAACGGTGACCGCCCCACGGTCGATTCCCGTGGCTCCGGCTGTCAGCGGGCCGGGACGCCGGCCGGTGCCGGTGTCTCCGCGTCGGCCGTGGCCGGGTTCGTGGCGGTCGCGGTGTCCGGTGCGGAGGGTGCGGACGGTTCGGGCTGCGCGGGAGCCACGTTGAGTTCGGCGAGCATCGTCTTGGTGAAGCCGAAGTAGTACGTGGCGAGGAAGCCGCCGATGTAGCCGACGATCAGGCCACCCGCGTACACGGCGACGGTCTGGCCGAGGCCGTGGTCGCCGTCGAGCAGCGGGAAGAGCGCCCAGCCGGACGGGCCGATCGCGGTGGAGCCGACGTCGGTGCCCAGCTGGTTGAAGAACCCGATGAACGCGCCGCCGAGGGCGCCGCCGGTGCAGGCGGTGATGAAGGGGCGGCCCAGCGGCAGGGAGACGCCGTAGATCAGCGGCTCGCCGACGCCGAGGAAGCCCGGCCAGAGCGCCGACTTGATGGTCCGGCGGATGGAGGTGTTGCGGTGCAGGCGGAAGTAGACGGCGATCGCGGCACCGACCTGGCCCGCGCCGGCCATGGCGAGGATGGGGAGCAGCACGGTGTAGCCCTGCTGCTCGATGAGGGTCGTGTGGATCGGGATGAGCGCCTGGTGCAGGCCGAGCATGACCAGCGGCAGGAACAGCCCGCCGAGGATCAGGCCGGCGCCGGCGCCGCCGTGGGAGAGCAGCCAGTTGGCGGCCTCACCGATCTTCGTGGAGACCTCACCGGCGAGGAACATCAGCCCGAACAGGGTGACGAGTCCGGACACGAGCACGGTGATGGTGGGCGTGACGAGGACGTCGATGGAGACCGGCACCCAGCGCCGGCACCACTTCTCGACCTGCACGGCGAGCCAGGCCGCGCCGAGGGCACCGAGCACACCGCCCTGGCCCGGGGAGAGGTGCTGGCCGAACGCCTCCACGTTGGCGACGCCCGCGTAGACGATGATCGCGGCGACGGCGCCGCCGAGGATCGGGGTACCGCCGAACTCCTGCGCCGTGTTGTGGCCGACGAACACGGCGATCAGCGCCATGAACCCGGAGGCCATCGCGGCGAGCGCGGGGGTGATGCCGGGCAGCCAGCCCAGGTTGACCAGCAGGCCGTTCAGGCCGGCGATGATGCCGCAGCCGATGAGGGCGGGGATCAGCGGCACGAAGATGTTCGCGATGCGCCGCAGCAGCAGCTTGAACGGGGTGGCGTTGCGGGCCTTGCGCTCCGCGCGCAGGGCGGCGCCCTGGGCGGCGAGCTCCTCGGCGGTGACGGCCTCGGGTGCCGGGGCGCCGGCCGGGGCAGCCGCCTGCGGAGCGGCGGCGCGCTCCTCCTCGACGAGGGTCTCGAACTCGGGGGTGACGCGGGCGACGGTGCCCGGGCCGAGCACGATCTGGTAGGTGTCGTCCTCGACGACGCCCATCACCGAGGGGAGTGCCTTGAGCTGTTCCTCCTGCACGAGGGTCCGGTCGTGCAGGCCCAGCCGGAGCCGGGTCATGCAGTGGGCCACCGACGCCACGTTCCCCGCGCCTCCGACGAGGGGCAGGATGGCGGCCGCGGTGTCGCGGTACTTGTTCTCGTTCGCCATGAGATCGGCCTTGCTGTGAGTAAGGGCTGGTGCGTCAGGCGGCCGCGTCAGGCGGCTGCGGCTTCGAGGGCGCTGCGCAGATGTCCGTGGGCGGTGCGGAGAAGGCGCTCGGCGGTCGGCGCGTCGACGCCGCCGAGCAGGAGGAGGATCGCGTTCTTGACCTCGCCGCCGGTGGCGGCGAGCGCGGCGGAGACGGCCTCGTCGGAGGCGTCGGTCGCGAGGCCGACGATCCGGTGGGCGCGCGCCCGCAGCTTCTCGTTGGAGGCGCGCAGGTCGACCATCAGGTTCCCGTAGGTCTTGCCGAGCCTGATCATGGTGATGGTCGAGAACATGTTGAGCACCAGCTTCTGCGCGGTGCCCGCCTTGAGCCGGGTCGAGCCGGTCAGGATCTCCGGGCCGACGACGACCTCGATGCCGTGGTCGGCGGCCGCCGCGAGGGCGCTGCCGGCGTTGCAGGACAGGCCGACGGTGAGTGCGCCGAGGGAGCGGGCGTGACGGACGGCCTCGACGGCGTACGGGGTGCGGCCGGAGGCGGAGATGCCGACCACGACGTCGTCGGCGGTCAGGTTCAGCGCGTCGAGGTCCTGCCGGGCTCCCTCCTCGGAGTCCTCGGCGCCTTCGACGGCGGTGACCATGGCGGCGGGGCCGCCCGCGATGAGGCCGACGACCTGGGAGGGGTCGGTGCTGAAGGTGGGCGGGCACTCGGAGGCGTCCAGCACACCGAGCCGCCCGGCGGTGCCCGCTCCGGCGTAGACGAGCCGTCCGCCGCGGGACATCCGCTCGGCCATGCCGTCGACCGCGGCGGCGATCTCGGGGAGCCGGGCGGCGACCGCCGCGTGGACGGTGGCGTCCTCGGCGTTCATGTGGCGGGCGATGTCCAGCGTGGTGCGGCGGTCGATGTCCGCCAGCTCGGGCCGGTACGCCTCCGTGGCCAGGGTGGCCAGCTGGTCACGCAGCAGGGCGTCACCGACGGCGTCGTGGATGGACATGGGCGTTCACGGCTCCTGTGGTTCGGGCGGTGCGAGGGGGCTGGGCGATATGGGCGCGATTCCGTCATACGTGACGGAAGCCTGTATGGCTGGCCTGTGTGACACGAGAGACAGCGTCCGAAACTTTCTTTCACTTCACCTCGATGCCATGAAACATATTTTCAGCCCGGGTGTGCGTCAAGACCTTTGGCGCGATCATCGGGTCACGCTCCGCGTACGGCTCAGGCGGTGGCCTCGTCGAGGAGTTCGAGGATGTGCCGGTAGGGCTGTCCGGTGGCACGGGTCATGCCGATCTCGCAGGTCCGGTTGCAGGACGCGTAGGCGTCGTAGGAGCGGCTGTTGATCTCGGCGGCCTGGCGTGCCGTGGCCACGGCGGTGACCTCGGGATGCAGCAGCCCCCGGTCGCCGGCGAAGGCGCAGCAGCCCCAGGAGTCGGGCACGGTGACGTCCCCGCTCAGGGCGGCGGCGACGGTCCGCAGGGCGTCGTCGGCGCCCAGATGGGCGGTCGAACAGGTCGGGTGCAGGGCCATGGACGCCAGGGGCCGGGCGGCGGGGAGGGCCGGGAGCAGCCGTTCGGCGGTGAAGGTGACGCTGTCCACGAACCGCAGGGCCGCGTAGCGGGCGCGGTCCTGCTCGGGCAGCGCGCCGGCGAGCCGTTCCAGTCCGTGTGTGCAGGAGGAGGCGTCGCAGACGACCGGCAGCCTGCCCTCGTCGGAAGCGGCCCACAGGGCGTCCAGCGTGCGCGCGGCCATGGTCCGGTGCCCGCGCGTGTAGCCCTTGGACTGCCAGGGCGTACCGCAGCACAGACCGCCGAGTCCGTCCGGCACGGCGACGGGCACCCGCGCGCGTTCGCACAGCCGCAGGAACGCCTGCGCCGCTCCCCCGGCCCCGCCGCCACCTTCCTCGGGGGCGAAGAGGCTGCCGATGCACGCGGCGAAGAAGACGGCCTCCGCTCCCGCGGGGTGCCGCGCGGCGGGCCGCTCGGGTCCGCCGCGGGGCATGTCACCCGTCCACTCGGGCACCAGCTCGCCGGCGCCGAGTCCGCGCATCGCCTTGGTCGCCGCCCGGGTGACGGGCAGCGGGACGGCGTGGGCCGCCTTCAGGGCCGTACGCACGCCCGTGATCGTGCCCTGCCAGTGCCGGGCGACCCGGTCGGCCACACCCTGGGCCGTCCTGCCGTGCCCGTCGGCGCGGAGCCGTTTCATCACCTCGCCCGTGTCGATGTGGACGGGACAGGCGGTCACACACAGGCTGTCCACGGCGCAGCTGGCCACGGCGGCGTAGCCGTAGTCGTCCTCCAGGGCACGCTTGCGGGCGTCGTCGCCCGATGCTTCGGCCACGGCGATCTCGCGCAGCAGGGCGATGCGCTGGCGCGGGGTCGTGGTGGCGTCGGCGGTGGGGCAGACGGGTTCGCAGTAGCCGCACTCCACGCACGCGTCGACGGCCGGGTCGACCTGGGGAACGCTCTTGAGGTTGCCGAGGTGCGCCCGGGGATCGTCGTCGAGCAGGACGCCGGGGCTCAGCATCTGGTGCGGGTCGCACAGCCGCTTGAGCTCACGCATCACCTCGTGCAGCTCGTCGCCGTACTGGCGGCGCACGAACGGCGCCATGGCGCGCCCGGTGCCGTGCTCGGCCTTGAGCGTGCCGCCGGCGCCGAGGACGAGGTCGACCATGTCGGCGGTGAAGCGGGCGTACCGCTCCAGCTCCCCGTCGGAGTCGAACTCCTGGGTGAGCATGAAGTGCAGGTTGCCGTCCCGGGCGTGCCCGAAGATCACGGCGTCGTCGTAGCCGTGCCGGGCGAACAGGTCGATCAGCCCCTCGCCGGTGGCGGTGAGCCGGTCCATCGGCACGGCCACGTCCTCCAGCAGGGCGGTCGTGCCCGGACGGCGCGCCCCCGCGACCGCCGTGTAAAGGCCCTTGCGCAGCCGCCACAGCCGGTTCCGCTCCGCGGCGTCCCGGGTGAGCGTGGCGGGGGTGAGCGTGGGCAGCAGCCGCAGCGCGGGCCGCGCGGCGGCGACGGTGTGCTCCAGCGCCTCGGCCTCGTCCTCCGCGAACTCGACGAGCAGGGCCGCGTGGCCGGCGACGGTGAGCCCGCGCAGGGCCTCCACCGGGTCGCCGTACCGCTGGGCCACCTTGAGGGAGGCCGCGTCGAGGAGTTCCACGGTGCGGGCGCCGGCGGCGAGCAGCACGGGCAGGCAGTCGGTCGCCTCGGCGAGGCCCGGCAGGACGAGCAGGCCCGTGGCGGTGTGCGGCAGGAGCGGGACCGTACGGAAGACGGCCTCGGCGACGAACCCGAGCGTGCCCTCGCTGCCGACCATGAGCCGGGCCAGCGTCTCGGCCGGGGTGTCGTGGTCGAGGAAGGAGTTCAGCCCGTAGCCCATGGTGTTCTTCATGGCGAAGAGCCGTTCCACCGTGGCCCGGGACGCGGCCGAGCCGCGCACGCGGTCCCGCAGCCGTAGCAGTCCCGCGTGCAGCTCGGGCTCGCGGGCCCGCAGGGCCGCGTCCGCGTCGGCGTCCGCCGTGTCGACGACGGTCCCGGACGGCAGGACGAAGCGCAGGGACTCGATCGTGCGGTACGCGTTGTCGCGGGTGCCGCAGTTCATGCCGCTGGAGTTGTTGGCCACCAGACCGCCGATCGTGCAGGCGCTCTCACTGGCCGGGTCCGGCCCGAGCCGCCTGCCGTACCGGGCGAGACGGGCGTTGGCCTGGCGGACGGTCAGCCCGGGCTGAAGCTGGATGCGGTGCCCGTCGTCCAGGATCTCCGCGTCCCGCCAGTGCGTACGGACGTCGATCTGGACGCCGTCGCCACCGGCCTGACCGGCGAGGCTGGTGCCGCCCGACCGCAGGGTCACGGGGACGCCGGCCTCACGGGCCCCGGCCATCAGCGCCCCGACCTCGTCTGCGGAGGCCGCGCGGACCACGGCGCGCGGGGTGAAGAGGTACGGGGAGGCGTCGTGAGCCGCCGCGATCCGGCGGGGCAGCGCGGTCGTGACCCGGGCCGGGTCGGCCACGCAGGAGGCGAGGACCTGAGCCAGCCGCTCGTCCGAGGGGGGCGGTGTCGCGGCGGCGGACGGGACGGAGGCGGTGGGGTGGTTCATGGCTCCTCGGCGGCGCGACGGGGGGCGGGTCGCGGGGGAAGGCGGCTCGACGGGTCGCGTGGGACGACGGTGGGTCACGGGAGTATCAGGAGCAGGCCCGCCCGGTGTCAATAACTTTCAATCGGATGCGTGCGATGAAAATTAGTTACATCGAGACCGGTCCTGCTGAGTGACCTGAGCCACCTCACATCCGTCCGGCCTGCGTCGTCATGTCGGTGAGGGCAGCGAACGGCGCCCCGGAACGGAGTGAGGACATGAAGGTTTTCATCGCTGGTGGACGCGGCCGCGTGGGGTCCCGCCTCGCCGACACCCTGGAGGCCGAGGGCATCGAGGTCGTCTCGGGAGGGCTGGAGGACGGGATCGACGTGATCTCGGGCAAGGGGCTCGCGGAGGCCCTTGTGGGAATCGACACCATCGTGAACGTCCTCAACACCCCCCGATTCGACGCGGAGGGGGCGGTCTCGTTCTTCGAGGGATCGATCGACACGCTCACCGCGGAGGGCGTGCGGGCAGGTGTGCGTCACCACATCGTGCTCTCCATCGTCGGCGTCGGGGAAGGTGACGCGTCCGAGGTCGGGTACTACCTCGGCAAGGTGGCACAGGAGAGGGCCCTGCGATCCGCGCCGATCCCCGCCACCATCGTTCGGGCCACGCAGTTCCAGAGCTATATCCCTGTCCTCATCGACCAGCACACCGTGGACGGAAAGGTTCTCGCTCCGCGGTCCTACATCCAGCCCGTCGCACTGGACGAAGTCGTCGATCTGCTCGCCGAGGCCGTCACGATGCCGGAACCGGGCAGTGAGGTCGAGATCGCCGGGCCCGACCGCTTCTTCCACGACGATCTCTTCCGCGCCACTCTGGCCCATCGCGGAGACCCTCGTGAGGTGGTCACCGTGGACGGAGAGGGGCCCGTCGGGGCCATGGTCCCGCGTGGCGCGCACCGGAAAGGAACCGTGCGATACCCGATCACGGGAATCCCCACCGCCTGAATGCGAAGATGAACACCGACGTGAATGACGAAACCAAGGGTGCCCCATGTCGGAAGGCCTTCCCAACGCCTCAGCGCAATCCGCGGGAGCCGAGCGTGCGGAATCACGGGGCCTGGATTCGGTGATGGCGGAACGCCATCGTCTGCTGTCGCTGGCCTTCCGCATGATGGGCACCCTGGCGGACGCCGAGGACGTCGTGCAGGAGACATACGTGAGGTGGTACCGCCTCGAACCCGAGGAACGGGACGCGATCGCCGTGCCCTCGGCATGGCTGACGCGCGTGGCCAGCCGCATCTCACTCGACCTGCTGGGTTCCGCACGCGCACGACGGGAGACGTACGTCGGGCAGTGGCTGCCGGAGCCGGTTCCGGCGGATCTCTTCGCAGGCACGGCGAATACACCACTGAATTCCGGTCACTCCTCTGCCGATCCAGTGGAGCGCGTCACCCTCGACGAGACGGTCAGCATGGCGTTGCTGACGGTCCTCGAGGCCATGACCCCGGCAGAACGAGTGACGTTCGTGCTGCACGACGTCTTCGGGGTCCCGTTCGGCGAGATCGCCGGTGTCGTGGGCCGTTCAGCCGCAGCAACAAGGCAATTGGCGACGTCCGCACGCCGCCACGTCCGACGAGGAAGACGCGCTGAGGTCTCTCCACACCAGCACGACGGCGTCGTCCGGGCCTTCCGTGACGCTGCCGTCGGAGGGGACATCGAGGACCTGCTCCGCCTGCTGGCTCCGGACGTCGAACTGCGAGTCGAAGGCGGCGGTTTCGTCAATGCGGCGCCACGGGCCATCCGTGGCCCGGATCATGTCGCCCGGTGGTTCCTTGGAGTACTGCGCAAGCAGCCGGCACTCCGTCTGGAGCGACGCGACACGGCTGACGGTCTCGGTTATGTTCTTCGAAATGGAGAGCACGGGCACGGAATTGCCACCTTCGACGTCAGCGATGATGGCATCACGCACGTGTGGCTGATGCTGAATCCGATGAAGCTGACGCATTGGCCGCTGGGTCGGTTCTCGGGATCACGCGTGTGAGCCGAGCCCGAAATGCCGGCTCCGCGCCTACGGCTGGCGCTTCCTCCGCCGCTGCACCGCCGTGTACGTCTCCTGGAGTGCCTCCGCCGCCGCGTCGTAGGTGCGCTGGGCCACGGCGACGAACAGACAGTCGACCAGGGCGAGTTGGGCGATGCGGCTCACCGTGGCGCCGGAGCGGAACGGGGTTTCGCGGGCGGATGTGGTGAGGACCAGGTCGGCCGCCTCCGCCAGGGATGACCGGGGGAAGTTGGTGAGGGCGACCGTGGTGGCGCCGCGGGCGGCGGCCACGGTCAGCGGCTCCACCGTGTCCTCCGTCTCGCCGGAGTGGGAGATCCCGATCGCCACGTCACCGGGGCCCAGCAGGGCGGTCGCCGTCAGGGCGGCGTGCACGTCCGTCCACACGAACGCGATGTGCCCGATGCGATGCAGCTTCTGGTGCAGGTCCTGGCCGACGAACGCGCTGGCGCCGACGCCGAAGATGTCGATGCGCCGGGCCTCGGTGATCGCGTCGACGGCACGGCCGAGGACCCCCGGGTCCACGCTGCGGGCGGTCTCGTCGAGCGCCCGGACCTCGTTGTAGATGATCTTCTTGACCACCTGTTCCAGGCTGTCGGACGGGTCGATGTCCGTCCCGAGCGCGGATCGCTCCCCGCCCACGGCCCGCTCGTGCGCGACCGCGGCGGCCAGCGCGAGCCGCAACTGGGGGTAGCTGCCGAAGCCGAGCGTCCGGCAGAACCGCAGCACCGTCGCCGGTGACGTGGCGGCCTGTTCGGCGAGCGCGCCGATGGAGAGTTCCGAACTGCCCGCCGGGTCCGCGAGCACGGCGTCCGCCACCCGCCGGAGAGACGGGGGCAGCGTGGGCCGGCCCGCCCGGATGCGGGTGAGGGCGTCGGCTCCGCCCCCACCGGAGGGGGCGCGCTCCGGCATCGAGGGCTCGTCCCGGCGGGTCATCTGCTTCCTCCTCCACCGGATCACGGGCGCTTACACACCGCGACAGGCAGTTAATCACAACGCCGACGAGTGCCCACTTCGGTTCCACGACCTGGTCACGGGCCTCCGCGCAGCCTCAAGGACGCCGCCACCGGGAGGTGATCACTGTCCGTAGCCGGAAGTGTCCAGGCCGACCGGGGCTCCACTCCCCGGACCAGGATGTGGTCGATCCGCGCCAGCGGGAACCAGGCGGGCCAGCTCAGGCCGAAGCCCTTCCCCGCCACGTCCTGGGCCGAGCGCAGATCCGAGGTCAGGACGGACAGGGCGTCGTCGTCCGTCGTGCCGTTGAGGTCACCCACGAGGACCGTCCGGGCGAGTGGTTCGGCACGCAGCGCGGCGGCGAGACGCCGGGCACCGGCGTCCCGGGCGTCCGTCCCGAACCCCGACGTGACGCCGAAGCGGACGGACGACAGATGGGCGACGTACACGGCGACGGGCCCCTCAGAGGTGCGGACGGTGGCCCGCAGGGCGCGGGGCCAGGGCGCGATGTCGACGGTGCGGGCGTCGGCGAGGGGATAGCGGCTCCACAGGCCGACCGTGCCGTGCACCGAGTGGTACGGGTGACCGGCGGCCAGCGCGCGCTCGTAGACCGGCGTGTTGTCCCCCAGCTCCTCCAGGGCGAGTACGTCGGCGCCGGAGGCGGCCAGGGCGCGGGCCGTGCGGGCCGGGTGCGGATTGTGCTCGTTGACGTTGTGCGTCACGACGGTCAGGTCTCCGCCCGCCGCACGCTTGTCGACGCAGCGCCCGCCGAACAGGGAGGTCCACACGATGGCGGGCAGGAGCAGGGCCACGGCGGCCGTGGCGGAGCGCCGGACCACCGCGCACACGAGGAGCACCGGGACCGCGAGGCCGGTCCAGGGCAGGAACGTCTGGAGCAGACTTCCGAGGTGGCCGGGCCGGTCGGGGATCAAGGAGGGGGCCGGCATGGTCGCGGCGGCCAGAAGCGCGAGCAGGGCGATGATCCGGCCTCTGCGCCAGATGCCGTCGTACCGGTCCGGGCGTCGTGGACGGGCGGGGGTAACCGGCGAGGGGTCGAGGAGTGCGGTCATGGCCGCCTCACCGGCTTCCGGCGGCGTTCACGGCCCCGGACTCGGTACCGGACATCCGGTGCCGTACCGCCTCAACGAGTTCGCGGCTGCTGTCGAAGACCGCCCGCAGACCCTCCTGGGGGCTGGTGCCGGCCCGTTGGTGCAGGACGACGCCGAGGGCGAGGTGCTCCCGTCCGCGCCGGTCGGGCACGGTGACCGCCCACATCAGCGCGCCGCCCGCGGGGGTGCTGGAGCCGGTCTTGATGCCGATCACGCCCGGGGTGTCCAGCAGCGTGTTGGTGTTCGGGAGGGTGCGGGGCGAACCCGGAACGGTGGTGCGGGGCTGGGCGACGACGGACCGGAACGCCTTGTCCCGCATGACCTGGCGGGCGAGTCTCAGCTGGTCGGCGGCGGTGCTCGTGGTGGTGGGCTCGAGGCCGCTGGCTCCGGTGTAGGTGGTCCGGCGCATGCCGAGCGCGTCGGCGGCCCGGTTCATCTTCGTCACGAACGCCTCCTCCGAGCCGGCGTCCCAGCGGGCCAGCAGCCGGGCGACGTTGTTCCCGGACGGGACCAGCATCAGTTCCAGCAGTCGCCGTTCGCTCAGCCGTTCCCCCCGCTCCAGCGGGACGGTCGACTCCACGCCGGAGACGGACTCGTCGGCGGCCCGCTGGTCGACGGTGATCCGGGGGCCGGGCGTGCCGTCCCGCAGCGGGTGGTCGCTCAGGATCACGTAGGCCGTCATGACCTTCGTGACGCTGGCGATCGGCACCGGTGTGCGCGAGCCGTGGGAGCCCAGGTCGCCTCGGTCGCCGAGGCCGTCGATCCGTACGGCCGCCTGCCCTTCCTGGGGCCACGGCAGCTTCCACGACGGCGCCGGTGGGGTGCCCGGTGGGTCACCCGCGCCGAGGACGGTGGCGCCGAGCGTCAGCAGGGCGGCCAGGGACAGAGTGCCGGTCGAGATGAGCAGGGGGCGGCGCCTGAGGGGCCAGGTCCGGGGGCGGAGTGCGGGGTCGGGCGTCGGGGGCATGGGGGCGTCTCCACAGGTCGGCGTGCGCGGCGTTCACGCACACCGGTCACTGTGGGCGGTCCGGATGTCGGGGTGACCGTGGCCGGGTCTTCGCTTCCGCTCGGCCATGCGTCCGTCACGTAACAGGGTCCGAGGGAGGGGTGCTAGCCGGTCGCCGGCAGGCGGAGCGTGGCGACAGCGCCGCCGTCGGGGGCGTTCGCGAAGGACAGCGACGCGCCGATGACGCGGGCCTGGCCGAGCGCGATGGTGAGGCCCAGACCGTGGCCGCGGCCCCGTTCCGGTGTCCCGGTGCGGAAGCGCTGGGGTCCGTCGGCGAGCAGGTCCTCGGGGAAGCCGGGACCGTGGTCCCGCACGGTGACCGTGGTCCCGGCGACCGTCACCTCGACGGGCCGCCGACCGTGCCGGTGGGCGTTGACGACCAGGTTGGTGACGATACGGTCCAGGCGCCGCGGGTCGGTCTCGACGCGGGCGGCGTCGTACGTGGTGAGGGGCGTCTCCAGCCCCGTACGGCTCAGGGACTCCGCCACTGCCTCCGCCAGCGGCACGGGCCTGGCGTCGGCCCCCTCGGCGCCCGCGTCGAGCCGGGAGATCTCCAGCAGGTCCTCGACCAGTGTGCGCAGGACGTGGACGCGGTCCTGGACCAGCTCGGTGGCCTCGCCCTCGGGCAGCAGTCCGCTCGCGGTGACCAGGCCCATCAGCGGGGTGCGCAGTTCGTGCGCGACGTCGGCGGTGAAGCGCTGCTCGGTGAGGAGCCGCTGGTGCAGGCTGTCGGCCATCGAGTCGACCGTGGCCGAGATGTCGGTGATCTCGTCGCCGCCCCGGCCGCCGGCCTTCGTGCGGGCGGTCAGGTCACCGGCGGCGATACGGCGTGCGGTGTGCGCGACCCGCCGCAGTCTTCGGTGCGGGAGTTCCGCGGCGAGCGCCGCGAGCGGCACCACGACGCCCAGCGTGAGCAGCGAGTACTTCCACATGTGCCGGTCCAGGGCCCGGCGGGTGAGCAGATCGCTGGTCATGTCGGTCTCCACGGCGGCCGGCTCGCCGTGGTAGGTCCTCGCCGCCCACATGGAGGGGTGGTCGCCGGGGCCGTCCGCGTCGTACCACGTGACGGACCCGCCGCTCGTGTCCTGGCCGCCGCGCAGCCGGTGCAGCAGTTCGCCGGGGAGTTCCCCGGGAGCGGTGCGGAGGCCGTCCGGTGGGGTGCCGTCGCGCTCGTAGTCGTCCAGGGCCCGGTCCAGTGCCGCCACGGCCTTGGCGCCGCCGTCGTTCATGGACCGGTCGAGGGTGCTGGTGTGCACCAGCCGGCCGACGGTCAGCGCGACGGCGCAGCAGCAGACGGCGACGAGCAGGGCGATCTTCCAGCGCAGCGAACGCCAGTTGCGCAGGTCACGGAGGACGTCCATGTCAGCGCCGCAGCTTGTAGCCGAAGCCGCGTACGGTCTCCACGCGCTCGGCTCCGATCTTCCTGCGCAGCCGCTGCACGCACAGGTCGACGACCCGGCTGTCGCCGTCCCAGCCGTAGTCCCACACGGTCCGCAGCAGGGTCTGCCGGTCGAGCACGATGCCGGGATTGGCGGCGAACTCCAGCAGCAGCCGCAGTTCCGTGGGGGCCAGCGCGACGGCACGCCCCGCCACGGAGACCTCGAGACCCGCGGTGTCGATGACGAGGTCGCCGAAGACGAGCCGGGTGCCGGGCTCGGGGAGCGAGGGTTCCGTGCCTGCGGGGGCGGCACGGGGTCCGTCGGGGGTGGGGGCGTAGACCGCCCGCCGCAGGAGGGAGCGGATACGGGCCACCAGGACGGCGGTGTCGACGGGCTTGACCACGTAGTCGTCGGCGCCCGCCTCCAGGCCGGAGACGATGTCCAGGGCGTCGCCGCGCGCGGACATCATGAGGATCGGGTCCATGCTGGTCTCCCTGATCCGGCGGCACAGCCCGATGCCGTCGAGGCCGGGCAGCATCACGTCGAGCAGCAGCAGGTCGTGGCGGCCCTCCCGGAACAGCTCCAGGCCGGTCAGACCGTCGGCGGCGCCGGTGACGCGGTAGCCGTAGCGCTCCAGCGCCAGGGTGAGAGATCTGCGGATCACGTCGTCGTCCTCGACCAGCAGGATCGACACGGGTGCCGGGGTGTCCCCGTCAGCCATGGGGCCCGACCTTCCTTCTTGCGTGCCGTGCACCGTCCGCATCAGCCGCGGCGGCCTGTCGTTCGACTGCGCATTATGTCCGCCGAACCCATCCATCGTGTATCGGTCTCGGCTCGGCCGGGTATCGGCCGGGGCCTCGGGGGGTGTGTCACCGCCTCGCCGGAGGCCTGTCGGGGCGGTGTCGGGGCGGTGTCGGAGCTGTCGGCTCACTGTCGGTGACCCGTCGGCGGCGGTCGGCACGGTGGGAGCGAAGGCCGGCCGGATCTCGCCGGGCGGCTCGCTGACGAAGGAGAGCCCCATCATGCAGACCCCCGTCACGATCATCGGAGCCGGACTCGGCGGCCTCACGCTCGCCCGTGTCCTGCACCTCCACGCCATACCCGTCGCGGTGTACGAGGCCGAGTCCTCCCCCACGGCCCGCGCGCAGGGCGGACTGCTCGACATCCACGACTACAACGGACAACTCGCTCTGGAAGCAGCCGAGTTGATGGAGAAGTTCGGTCCCCTCGTCCTGGCGGGCCGGCAGGCGACGCGGGTGCTCGACACCGACGGGAAGGTCGTGTTCGAAGTGGCCGACGACGGTACGGGCGGGCGTCCCGAGGTGCAGCGCGGCGACCTGCGGCAGTTGCTGCTCGACTCCCTGCCCGAGGGGACCGTGCGCTGGGGGCACAAGGTCACCGGTGTCCGCCCGCTCGGTGCGGGCCGCCACGAGGTGGCGTTCGCGGGCGGCGGCACGGTCGTCACCGGCCTGCTGGTCGGCGCGGACGGGGCCTGGTCGCGCGTACGGCCGGTGCTGTCGGCCGCCGAGCCCGAGTACCTCGGCAAGACGGTGGTGGAGACGTACCTGTTCGACGCCGACACCCGCCATCCCGCCGCGGCGAAGGCGGTCGGTGGCGGCATGCTGATCGCGCTGTCGCCGGGCAGGGAGATCTTCGCCCACCGGGAGAAGGGCGACACGCTGCATGCCTATGTGGGCCTCTCGGAACCGCGGGACTGGTTCGCGGCGATCGACGTCTCCGACCCGGCGGCGGCCCTCGCCCGCATCGCCCGGGAGTTCACCGGCTGGGCGCCCGAACTGACCGCCCTGATCACGGAAAGCGACACCGCGCCGGTGCTGCGTCCGCTGTACGCCCTGCCGACGGGGCACCGGTGGGACCGGGTGCCGGGGGTGACCCTCCTCGGCGACGCCGCCCATCTCGCGGCCCCCAACGGCGAGGGCGCCAACCTGGCCATGCTGGACGGCGCCGAACTGGGCCAGGCGCTCGCCGCGCACCCCGAGGACGTGGAGGGGGCGCTGACCGTGTACGAGGAGGCCATGTTCGCCCGCGCCGCGGAGACGGAGGAGGACGCCATGCCCGACATCGACTCCCCGGACAACACGGCACATGGCCTGGTCGCCTTGTTCCACCAGGCCCAGGAAGGCGCCCAGGGCACGCGATGAGGGGTCGACGCTGCACGCCGGAGGGTAGAACGTCCGGCGTGCAGCGTCGGCACCGCACCTCATGCCGGAAGGAAGTCCGGTCACCACGGGGGACGTTGCCGGGGCGCAACGACACCCGGTTCGAGCGTCACCAATACGATGACGCACTGCAGTTCTGAGTGAGGGGGAAGCGGTTCGTGGAAAGGTTCGAGACGGCGAGCCTGGCGCTCATGCCCGGCCAGAAGGTGCAGGCCAGGGTGCTCAGTCATCACCCATGGGGTGTGCTCGTCGAGATCGTTGGTTACGAGAACGCAGGTCTGTCGGCCTCTGTCGACATGATCCAGCAGTTCTCCCGGACGACGAGCAGCCATGACGAACTGCTCGCTCTCTTTCCACCCGTCGGTTCCCGGATCGACGCGGTCATCGAGCAGATCACCCGCTGGCATCCGCCGGTATCGGTGCGGCTGTCCATCCGGCCCGCCGACCTTGAGTCGCTGGTCTGGAGCTGCGACTTCTGTGGTGAACCGATCAAGTTGGGCCCAGGTGGAGACGCCCTCGTCCTGGACTCGCGCAGCATCGACGGTCCAGGAAGCCACACCATCATCTCGCACCGGCACTGCCTGGCCGAGCGCATCCGTCCGGAGAACGGTGGAGAGCGGGCGCGAGCGTTGCGGATCGGGAAGATGTGCTGAAGTCGGGAGGCCCGCGCCTACCGGAATGGAGGAGCCAGGCATGTCATCCGCCGCGACCCAAACAATGGCTCGGTTCAGAGAAGTACCCACGCCGCCCGGCGACGCAATCTGGCAAGGCAGCCTCCGAACGTGTGGGCGTCGGTGCGAGGATGTGCCGATGGCGAGCGACGACAGCGAGAGCGTCCAGTACGTGCGGTTCCAATCGCCGCACCGCAACGGCCGAGGTCACTTCACCGGGCTCTTCGGGCTCGTGAACAACCTGGCGCGGGAGGGCAGGCTGTCGGAGG